>JADHOF010000269.1 GCA_016779125.1 Verrucomicrobiia bacterium
TTTCGTTCGAGGTGGAGCGATCGGACGGCTTTGACGGGGAGATCCGCGTCGATGTGCTTGATCTGCCGCCGGGTTTCACGGCAAGTACGCCGATTGTGGTGGAGGCCGGACATTTCATGGCGTGGGGTGTGATCAATGCGGCCGCGGACGCGGTGGCACCCGCCGCCGCCCTGGCCGGATCCTCGCGGCTTGTTGCATCGGCCCTGGTTGGTGGCCGGGAGGTTCGCCGGGAGATTGGCGGCCTGGGCACGATCAAACTCGGCAAAGCCCCGCAGGTGGCCGTGACGATTCTTCCCGACGGTGAATCGGGCAAGCCGATGGCTGCAGGCGGCAGGCTTATGGAACTTACCATCGCGCCCGGGGAGACGATTTCGGCCCGTGTGCTGGCTCATCGGAAGGACTTCAAGGGACGCATCGCGCTGGGCAAGGAGGACGCCGGAAGAAATCTTCCGCACGGGATTTACGTCGACAATATCGGCCTGAACGGACTGCTCATCGTCGAGGAGGAGATCGAGCGGCAGTTCTTTATCACCGCAGCGAATTGGGTTCCCGAAACCACCCGCTTGTTTCATCTCGTCGCGGATGCGGATGGCAAGCAGGCCTCGCAACCGGTGGTGTTGCACGTGCGCCGTCCCGGCTCCCCGGCCGCTCGCTAGGCTTCCTGGTCATGTATGGATTCGTCCCGCCATGGTCCGACTGCAGCCGACGCGAGTTGTTGCGACGGGTGGGCATGGGCTTTGGCTCGTTGGGCTTGGCCGCTCTGATGCGCTCGGAGTTGGTCGCGAAGACACCGGACCTCGGACCGAATCCGCTGCTGCCGCGCCAGCCGCATTTGCCCGTAAAGGCCAAACGGGTCATTCACGTGTTTCTGAACGGAGGCCCGTCGCAGGTCGACACCTTTGATCCCAAGCCGATGCTGGATCGTTACCACGGCAGGGAGCTTCCCAAGAAACTCATCACTGAAAGGCCGACAGGGGCCTGTTTGCGCTCGCCGTTTGCTTTCGGGAAATACGGACAGTCGGGCATGGATTTCAGCGAAATATTTCGCCGCACAGCCCGGTGCGCGGATGAGTTCTGCCTCATTCGTTCCATGCAGACGGATCTGCCGAATCACGAGCCGTCGATGATGATGATGAACACCGGCGATGTGCGTCTGCCTCGTCCCAGTCTGGGCTCGTGGTTGACGTACGGACTCGGGACCGAGAACCAGAATTTGCCCGGGTATATCTCGCTGTGTCCGGGGCTGCCGACCTCGGAGGTGCAGAACTGGCAGAGCGCCTTCCTCCCCGGAGTTTTTCAGGGCACTCACATCGACACGCGGGAAACGAATGTCGAGAAGCTGATCGCCGACCTTCGTCACGATTCCCTCTCTCGAGGTGAACAGCGTGAACAGCTGGATCTGCTTCAGCGGATGAATTTGCGGCACGCGCGGGAGCGGGATCAGGATCCGCAACTGGAAGCCCGTATCCAGTCCTTTGAGCTCGCGTTTCGAATGCAGCTGGAAGCGACCGACGCGTTTGATGTCTCACGGGAGCCCTCGCACATCCGGGCGCTTTACGGCCCGGGAGTTCAAGCCCGGCAACTGCTTATGGCCCGTCGTCTGGTCGAGCGGGGCGTTCGTTTCGTTCAGGTTTTTCACAAGCACGGTCAGCCTTGGGACAGTCACGAAAAGATCGCCGAGTTGCACGGGCGGCTCGGTCGAGAATGCGACCAGGGTATCGCGGGGCTCATCACGGATCTCAAACAACGCGGCATGTTGGAAGATACGCTCGTGGTCATCGGGGGCGAATTCGGGCGTACGCCGGTCGTGGAGCTGCCGCGTCCCGGATTTCCTCCCTTGGAGATCAGCGGGCGGGATCACAACCACTACGGTTTCTCCATGCTCCTCGCCGGGGGCGGGGTGCGGCGGGGGATGACCTACGGCTCGACCTGCGAGTTTGGTTACGAGGCGGTGGAGAATCCCGTGCATGTCCATGACCTTCACGCGACGATTCTTCGCCTGATGGGATTTCGGCACGAGGATCTGACCTACCGGCATGCGGGGCGCGACTTCCGACTGACAGACGTTTACGGCAACGTGGTGAAAGCCGTGATCGCCTGAAATGGATCGACCGGATCCTCTCGGTTGATCGCTAGAATTTTTGTTGGCACGGCTTCGTCCGATGCTAGATTTTGCGGGGTACACCCGAACTACTACCTATGCTCACGATCTCGGGATCAAAATATCGACTGTGTGACGGCGTGACGCGGCGCAACTTTCTGCGGGTTGGCGCGTTGGGTCTCGGCGGATTGGCTCTTCCTCAGCTCTTGGCGGCGGAAGCAGGCAGGGGCGTCCGATCGTCAAACAAGTCCGTCATCATGATCTACCTTCCCGGCGGCCCTCCGCACCAGGATATGTGGGATCTCAAGCCGGACGCGCCGGCCGAAGTCCGCGGCGAATTCAGGCCCATCGGGACGAACGTCGATGGCATTCAAATCTGCGAGGAGTTTCCCCGGATGGCGAAGATGGCGGACAAGTTCGCTTTCGTCCGGTCGATCGTCGGCGCCGCCGGCGGTCACGACGCCAGACAGTGCCTCTATCCCCGCCACTCGAAGAGCGCTCCGGGCGGGGGCTGGCCGTCCTTCGGGTCGACCTTGTCCAAGCTGATGGGGTCGAAAAGTTCCGGCGCGCCCGCCTTCGCCGGTTTGCAGCCTCAGTGCGGGCATCGCGAATGGGGTGATCCCGGCATGCCCGGCTTTTTGGGAACGGCGCACGCGGCCTTCAAGCCAACCTTCGACGGCAAGGCGGATCTGCTGCTCAACGACGGTGTGACGCTTGACCGCTTGAATGGACGACGCGTGCTTTTGGAGTCCTTTGACAACTTCCGGCGCGACGTCGACAACAGCGGCCTGATGGCGGGGCTGGACTCGTTTTCGCAAAATGCGTTCGGCATCCTGACCTCCGCCGGACTGGCCGAGGCGGTCGATTTGGACAAGGAAGACTCGCGGCTGCGCGACCGCTACGGACGTGGCAGCAGCAAGTTGCAATATGACGGTTCGCACAAGCTGCTCGACGATTTTCTCATGGCCCGTCGCCTCGTTGAAGCCGGGGTTCGCTGCGTGACTGTGGCGTTCAGTCGTTGGGACTGGCACAACGACGGATTCAAGCGCGGGCGGGAAGACTTTCCCATGCTGGACCAGGCGCTCACGGCCTTGGTCGAGGATCTGGACCAGCGCGGCATGCTGGGCGACACCTCGATCGTTGTGTGGGGTGAATTCGGTCGGACTCCAAAGATCAACGACAAGGCCGGGCGCGATCACTGGCCGCGGGTTTCCTGCGCGGCGTTGGCCGGAGGCGGGATGCGGACCGGGCAGGTGATTGGCGAAACGGATCGGCTCGGCGGTGAGGCGACCAATCGGCCGGTGGAATTTGGAGAGGTTTTCGCGACGCTCTATCATCAGCTGGGAATTGATCCGCACGTGACCATGATTGAAGATCTGAACGGTCGTCCGCAGCATCTGGTCGATCCCGGCATTCATCCCATGAGGGAGCTGATTGGCTGACGCTTATGCTCCGCATCCTCGGGAAATCCAATCCAAGCCTTTGCGACGGCGTCCGTCGGCGCGACTTTTTGCGGGTCGGGGCGCTCGGCATGGGAGGGCTGGCGTTGCCCAGGCTCTTGCAGGCGGAGGCGGCAGCCGGTCTGGGACGTTCGCAGAAGGCCGTCATCATGATTTATCTGGTCGGCGCACCGCCGCATCAGGACATGTATGATTTGAAGGAAGACGCACCCAGCGAGATTCGGGGGGAGTTCAAATCGATTTCCACCAATGTGCCGGGAATCCGGATCTGCGAGCACCTGCCGCGATTGGCCGGGATCATGGACAAGCTGGTGCCTTTGCGGTCTGTTCATGGATCTCCCAACGGAGCTCATGATTCGCACATTTGTTATACCGGGCGGGATTGGCAGAATCCGCCTCCGGGAGGTTGGCCCGCCATAGGGCCCGTGATCTCGAAGGTGCTCGGGCACTACCGCGAGGCGGTGCCGCCTTTTGTGGGATTGGCTCCCCGCGCCGGCCATCCGCCCTACGGTTCGCCCGGTCTGCCCGGCTTTCTCGGTCCGGCGAGCGCGGCGTTCAGCCCGAGTGGTCCCGGGAGGGAGGACCTTGTGCTTCGCGACATCGACGGGTCACGCCTTGATGATCGCAAAGGATTGCTGGCTGACTTTGACCGGTTTCGACGGGACACGGACGCGAGCGGCACACTGGACGCGCTCGACACCTTTCAGCAACGGGCGCTGGGGATGCTGACCTCAAGCCGCATCGCCGACGCGTTGGACTTGTCGAAGGAAGATCCGAAGATCCGTGAACGCTACGGCAAGGGCGATCCCAGAAACTACGGCGACGGGGCACCTCGCAATCTGGAGCACTTTCTGTTGGCCCGACGACTGGTCGAGGCGGGAGCCCGCTGTGTCACGCTGAACTTCGGGCGATGGGATTTTCATTCGAACAACTTCAGCGAGGCCAAGAACACCCACCTGCCGCTTTTTGACCAAGGCATGTCGGCCCTCGTCGAGGACATCTACGCGCGCGGGATGCAGGACGATGTCTCGATCGTGGCGTGGGGTGAGTTCGGCCGAACACCGACGATCAACAAGGACGCGGGTCGCGATCACTGGCCGAGGGTTGGCGGCGGGTTGCTTTCCGGCGGCGGCTTCAAGACGGGTCAGGTGCTCGGGGCGACCGACCGGCTCGGCGGGGAGATCGCGGACCGGCCGATTCATTTTGGCGAAGTTCACGCGAGTCTTTATCGACAGCTTGGCATCGACCCTCACAAGACCCAGTTCACCGATCACGCGGGGCGTCCACATCCTTTGGTGGACTACGCGCATCAACCCTTGCCGGAGCTGATTTGAGACCCGTTGGTGGCGGTCCCACCTGAACGAAATGAAAACCATCTTTATACTCCTCGTATCGGTGTCGGCCCTGATCGCGGACACAGCCGTGCTGGACTTTGAAGCGCTTCCGTTGAGCAGGGGCGCGGACGTGGCGCGGCTGGTGGGGGACGGCGAACGCTTGCAGCTGTTGGTCAATCTCCGCGCGACGAACGATGTGCCGCGCGACGCGACGCGAGAGGTTGCCTATTCGGTCAAGCCGGACGGGGTTGTCGCGGTGGATGCGACCGGATTGGTCAGGCCTCTGGGAAACGGCGACGCGACCATCACCGCTTCCTTCGGCGGGTTGAAGGCAGAGACCAAAGTGTCCGTGGTGAAGTTTTCGGAACCCGCCGCGATCAACTTCGCGAATTCGGTGGTTCCTCTGTTCACCAAGGCCGGATGCAATGGCGGCGGCTGTCACGGCAAGTCGGGCGGACAAAACGGATTTCGGCTGTCGCTGCTCGGCTTCGAGCCGCGTGAGGATTACGAGTATCTGGTCAAGGAGGCGCGCCTGCGTCGGATCTTTCCCACGGCCCCGGACCACTCGCTCCTGCTTCGCAAAGGGGCCGCGGTCGTTCCGCATGGCGGCGGCGCGAGGTGGACTGTCGCTTCGCATGACTACGACCTCGTTCGTCGATGGATCGGGCAGGGCATGCCCTACGGCGATCCCTCGGATCCCGTCGTGGAGCGCATCGAGGTGCTGCCTCGCGAGCGGGTGATGAAGGCCGACGC
>JADHOF010000270.1 GCA_016779125.1 Verrucomicrobiia bacterium
GGTCAGCATCGACACCAACTGCTCCTCGGTCAACTGCTCCAACACGGTCGTCATCGGCAGGCGACCGATGAACTCGGGAATGAAGCCGTAGGTCAGCAGGTCCTCGGGCTCGACATGCACGAGAATCTCCCGCTTCTCGACGGTGGAAAGGGACTCGAAATGCTGCGCCGCGCCAAAGCCGAGAGCGCCGCTGCCCATGCGTTTCTGAATGATCGAGTCCAGCCCGACAAAGGCGCCGCCGCAGATGAAAAGGATGTTGGTCGTGTCGACGCGGATGTAATCCTGCTGCGGGTGCTTGCGGCCACCCTGCGGGGGAACCGAACAGATCGTCCCTTCGAGGATCTTCAACAAGGCCTGCTGCACGCCTTCACCGGAAACGTCGCGCGTGATGGACACGTTCTCCGTACGCCGCGCGATCTTGTCGATCTCGTCGATGTAGACGATGCCCATCTGGGCGCGTTTGACATCGTAGTCCGACGCCTGAAGCAGGCGGAGGATGATGTTCTCCACGTCCTCGCCGACGTAGCCCGATTCCGTGATCGTGGTCGCGTCGGCGATCGCGAAGGGAACGTCGAGCATCTTGGCGAGCGTCTTGGCCAACAGGGTCTTGCCGGAGCCGGTGGGACCGATCACCAGAATGTTCGACTTCTCGATGGACACATCGCCGTGCGATTCGCCATCGCCGCCGCCCTCCGGGGACTTCAGCTCGTGGACAATGCGCTTGTAATGGTTGTGCACCGCCACAGCCAGGGTCTTCTTGGCAAAGTCCTGTCCGATGCAATGTTCGTCCAGATGCGCCTTGATCTCGGCCGGACGCGGCACCTTGAGATCGCCCTTGAACTCCTCGCTGGAGGGGTTGAGCTCCTTGTCGATGACGCCCTTGCAGATGTTGATGCAGTTGTCGCAGATATAAACCCCCGGCCCGGCAATGAGCTTCTTCACCTCCGCGTGCGACTTGCCGCAGAAGCTGCACATTGTGAGCTTGGTGGGTTTTGCCATCGGTCCGCCTTACTGGGACATCAAGGCGTCAAGCCTTGGGCTTCTCTTCGGCAATATCCCTGCGGGACGCCACGACCTCGTCGACGAGACCGTAATCCCGGGCCTCGGCGGCGGAAAGAAAGCGGTCGCGATCGGTGTCATTCTTGATCTGCTCAAAATCCTTGCCGGTGTGATGGGCGAGAATCTCATTCAGGCGATCCTTCAATCGGAGGATCTCCTGCGCCTGAATGCTGATGTCGCTGGCGGTGCCCTGCGCGCCGCCCCAAGGCTGATGGATCATGATGCGCGCGTTCGGAAGCGCGTAACGTTTTCCCTTCGTGCCGGCCGCGAGCAACACCGCGCCCATCGAGGCGGCCTGGCCGATGCAGTAGGTGTTCACGTCGCAGGTCATGAACTGGATCGTGTCGTAAATCGCGAGTCCCGCCGTCACGCTGCCACCCGGGGAGTTGACGTACAGATGAATGTCCTTCTTCGGATCGTTCATCTGAAGGAAGAGCAACTGGGCGATGATAACGTTCGCCACGTTGTCGTCCACGGGCGTTCCCAGGAAGATGATGCGATCGACAAGGAGCCGGGAGTAGATGTCGTAAGTGCGTTCGCCGCGTCCCGTCTGCTCCACGACAACCGGAGCGTAACTGTTATGAATCGTTTCCATTTTCGAAAAGAGCCGGGAACCTAGCGCCCAGCGTCCGGGTCCGTCAAGCGTCGCACCGACGCGGCCGCGGACGCCCCCGCGCCGGCTCGGGAAGCAAGTGTATCGTTGACAGCTCTACCCCTCCCGGTACGGTCGCGGCCAATCACCGAAAGTCGTCCGGCAAAGCGTTTCCGGACACAAATCCGATCCCCCATGAGCGATACTCAAAACTCCCCCGAAACCGCTTCCGGTTCGTCCCAATCCTGGTATCAGGGCATCTCCGGCTACCAGTGGCTCGTCCTCTTCGTCTGCTCCGCCGGCTGGATGTTCGACATCTTCGAGGGGCAGGTTTTCGTCGCCAGCATGCGGGACGCCATGCCGCAGCTGCTCGGCGGCGTCTCGGCCGACCATCCGCTGGTCGCGGAATGGAACAACTACTCGTTCGCGTCCTTCCTCATCGGTGGTGCCGTGGGCGGGGTCTATTTCGGATGGTTGAGTGACCGATGGGGCCGCTCGAAGACGATGATCATCACCATCCTCTTCTACTCGGCTTTCACCTGCGTCACGGCCCTGGCCACCCAGCCATGGCACATGGTCGTTCTCAGATTCCTGGTGGCGATGGGTGTGGGAGGAGAATGGGCCGTGGCGAGCGCCATGGTTTCGGAGGTCATGCCAAAACGCTCGCGCCCGGTGATGAGCTCGATCTTCCACGCCTCCAGCGTCGGAGGCACCCTGCTCGCGGCCGCGGTGGGCTATTTCATCCTCGCCGCGAAGCCGTGGGGCGACACGACCTGGAAGCTGGGATTCCTGATCGGCGTGATCCCGGCTCTTCTGATCCTCGTCATCCGCTGGAAGATGCGCGAACCCGACCAGTGGAAGAAGGCACAGGAGGTCGCCGCCCAGGACAAGTCAATGGCCACGGGCAAGATCGCCGACCTCTTCAACGCCCGGAATTTGAGGGCGACACTGGTCGGCGTCACCCTGGCAACCATCGGCCTCGTGACCTTCTGGGGCTGCCACATTTACGGCAAGAACGCGCTGCTTCGTCACGCCCAGGCAACGGCGCTCGTAGCGGAAAACATTCCCGCCAACGCGGCGAAAGACATCAAAGCAGTCGCGTTCAAGAAACACGCGGAGGCGATCAAAAAGGCGGAGATGACCAGCATGACCCTGAACACGGTGGGCGGCGGGCTCGGCCTTGTTCTCTTCGGCTGGTTCGCCACACGTCTCGGCCGTCGCGGAGCCTTCGTGTTCTACCACCTTGGCGCGGCAGTCATGGTCGCGGTCCTCTTCCTCTGGCTGATCCCCAAGGGAGCGTCGGGCACGGCGCTGGCGATCGCGCTGCCGATATTCGGCTTTCTCACGCTGGGAATGCACGCCGGCTACGCGGTCTATTTTCCGGAACTCTACCCGACCCGGCTTCGGGGCACCGGCACGGGCTTCTGCTTCAACATGGGGCGCATCGGCTCGGCCATCTACCTCCTCGCGGTCGCGAAGCTTGGCTGGTCTCCCGAACAAACCGCGCTCTACATGGTTCCGATCTACATTCTCGGAATCATCGTGGCGCTGATGGGACCCGAAACGCGGGGTCAGGAATTGCCGGAGTAATTCGCGCTCAGCCCCGAATTGTCGGGCGCAACACGATCGACTCCACCACCGCCCGCTGCGGCAGGTGGATCACATGAAGAATCGTCGAGGCCACGTCCTCGGAGGTGAGCATGTGCTGCAAGCGGCTTTCGTCCGGCATCTGCGGACGCTTCGCCAGCAGGGGCGTGTTGATTTCGCCCGGATAAATCACGCAGGAGCGCACATTGTTCGGCCCTTCCTCGCAGTTGATCGAGCGCGACAGCCCCGCCATGCCCATCTTGGACATGATGTAGGCGACGCCCGCCTTCAGATTGGGCTCGAAGGCGGAATCCGACGACACGTTCACCACCGTGCCCGACCGGCGCTCCCGCATGCCCGGCAGGAAGGCCTGAACACAATAAAACGCGCCGTTCATGTTTGCGTCGACCGTGCCCTCGTAGTTTTCGATCGAGATGTCGTTCAGGTAACGGTCCTTGAAGTTGTTTCCCGCCCCGTTCACCAACACCTCCACCGCGCCGAATTTTTCGCTCACCCGGGCCGCCGCCGCCATCACCTGGGCCTTGTCTCCCACATCGCAGACACACGCCAGCATCCGCGCGCCGGCTTCTCCCGCCAACGCAATCGTCTCGGCCAACGCCGCCTCGCGCCGGCCGAAGACCGCCACATTCCATCCCGATCGCGCCAGCGCCACCGCCGTCGCCTGCCCCACACCGCTGCCGCCGCCCGTCACCACCGCTGTTTTGTTGTCCATGCGCGGACTGTTTCAAAAACGGACCCGATTGGAAAAACGAAATCCGAGCGGACGGGTTTTCGTTGGCTTCACACGCCGCCCTTCCCTATTTTCCGCGGCCAATGGACATCTTGGCGGAACTGCAATGGCGGGGATTGGTGGCGGACTGCACCGACACCGAAGAGCTGACGAAACGAATGGCGACCGGACCGATCACGCTCTACTGCGGCTTCGATCCGACGGCCGACTCGCTCCACGTCGGCAATCTTGTGCCACTGCTCGGCCTTCGCCGCTTCCAGCTGGCCGGGCATCGTCCCATCGCCCTCGCCGGCGGTGCCACCGGATCCATCGGTGATCCCAGCGGTAAAAGTCAGGAACGCGTGCTCCTCACGACGGAGCATATCGCCGCAAACATCGCCAGCGTGAAGGGGCAGCTCGCGCGCCTGCTCGACTTCGAGACCAGCGCCAATCCGGCCCGCCTGCTCGACAACGCCGACTGGACCACACCGGTCTCCTACATCGATTTCCTGCGCGAGATCGGCAAGCACTTCTCCGTCAACATGATGGTCCACAAGGAGAGCGTGAAAGCCCGCATGGAGGACCGAGACCACGGCATCAGCTACACCGAGTTCAGCTACATGCTGCTGCAGGCCTTCGACTTCTACCACCTTTGCAGGGAAGCCGACTGCGAACTACAGATCGGCGGGAGCGACCAGTGGGGCAACATCACCGCCGGCATCGACCTCACCCGCAAAAAGCTTTCCCGACACGTCTGGGGATTGACCCTGCCGCTCATCACAAACGCGGACGGCACCAAGTTCGGCAAGACCGAGAAAGGCGCCGTCTGGCTCGATCCGGCCAAGACGAGCATCTACCGCTTCTACCAGTTCTGGATCAACACAGACGACCGCGACGTGGTCCGCTACCTCAAATACTTCACCTTCCTGCCCCGCGAAGAAGTCGATGCACTGGAGGCCGCCCACAACGAAAACCCGGGCCAGCGGGCCGCTCACCGAGCCCTCGCCCAGGCCGTCACGGAAATGATTCACGGCGAAGCCGCCACCGCCGACGCCGTCAAGGCCAGTCAGATTCTCTTCGGCGGAGAGATCACCGGCATCTCCGAAGCCAACTTTGCCGACGTCGCCGCCGAAGTCCCGTCCACGGAAATCCCCGCTGCGGACCTGACCGGCGAAGGCGCCGGTCTGATCAGCCTGCTCGTCACCGCCGGCCTCGCCAAATCAAACGGCGAAGCCCGGCGCGACCTCAAGGGCGGCGGCATCTATCTGAACAACGAACGCGAAACGGATGAAAACCGCGTCGTAAAAACCGACTCCCTGCTATTCGGCAAATTCCTCCTGCTCCGAAAGGGCAAGAAAAACTACTCCCTCCTCATCGCCGCCTGAGCAAGACCCGCTCAAATCACGCCAGGCCCAAAAACCCATTGCCATTCCAAGTCCGAGTCGATTAGCCTTCGCGCCCGGCTGGAGAGGTGGCTGAGTGGTTGAAGGCACACGCCTGGAAAGCGTGCGCACTCGAAAGGGTGTCGAGAGTTCGAATCTCTCCCTCTCCGCCATCAATTCGCGGTCCCTCCGGGCGGTTCCTCCTCCGCATTTCCTGCACCGTCCTAGAAACTCCAGTTGGCCCCGGCGGAAACGCTGATCGAGTCGTTGAATCCGATGCGGG
>JADHOF010000271.1 GCA_016779125.1 Verrucomicrobiia bacterium
CGAACCCTGAATCTTTTGGCCTCCCAACACTCAAACTCCGGCAATCTCCCCCGCCTCGGCCCTCTCGACGGCGCGCTCCTGATCGACAAACCCACCGGTTGGACATCCCACGACGTGGTCGCGAAAGTCCGGGGTCATTTCCGCCTCAAAAAGGTCGGACACTGCGGCACGCTCGACCCCAACGCCACCGGCCTGCTCACCCTCGTGCTGGGACGGGCGACCAAACTCTCGAACCGTCTCATGGCGGACGACAAGGTTTACGAAGGTACTGTAAAATTCGGGGAAGCCACGGACAGCTACGACAAGGACGGCGAGATCACCGCAAGCCTCCCCGTCCCTCCCCTGACCCGGGAGCAACTCAACGAGCTCGCCCGCGCCTTCACCGGGGACATCATGCAGATTCCCCCCATGGTTTCGGCGGTGAAGAAGGACGGCGTCCCCCTCTACAAGCTCGCGCGCAAGGGCAAGGAGGTCGAACGGGAGCCCAAGTTGATTCATATCTACAAATTCGAATTCACCGACTACACCGAACCCTACGGCAAGTGCGTGATCACCTGCACCAAGGGCACCTACGTGAGATCACTCGCCCATGAAATGGGTGAAAAGGTCGGCTGCGGCGCGCACCTGGCCGAGCTTCGTCGAACCCGATCGGGAAAACTGGACGTCGCCGCCTCCATCAAACTCGAAGATCTGCTCAAACTCTCCCTGAAGGAATTGGAGGGCCGGGTGATACCGGTGCTCAAACTGGTGGAATGAACGCCCCGGGCGCGAGAATCCTGCTTCCATCCGTCTACGCGACTTGCCTCGCACTCATCGTCGCCGCTGCCAATCTGGGACTGCTCAACCCGTTCACAACCTTCATTCACGCCACACGAGGCGCGGACAAGCTCTTCCATTTCGCACTCGTCGGAGGCCTGGCTTTCGTGATCAACCACGCGACTCGATGCCGCACGATCCCCCTCCTTCGCCGCCCGGTTCTCATCGGAGCGGCGATCTGCCTCCCGTTGTCCATCATTGAGGAACTCTCTCAATCACTGATCCCGACCCGAACCTTCGATCCAGCCGATCTGCTGGCCAACGTCCTCGGCATCCTGATCATCGGCCCACTCGCCCGCCACCTGAATCCCGCCGCCCCGGCAGCGTGTTGAAACTACTGGAAAACCCCGCCGCCTTGGCAGCCCATCATCGCCCCGTCTGCGCGGCGATTGGCGTTTTCGACGGCGTTCACCTGGGGCATCGTCAGGTCCTTCAACAGACTCTTGACGAAGCCGGGCAACGCGAGGGAATCCCGATCGCGATCACCTTCGACGTTCATCCGGCGAAAATCCTTTTCCCCGAGCGGGCTCCCCGAATGATCTACCCGCTTGAAAAGAAGCTGGCGCTGCTGGAGGCACTCGGATTCGAACACGCGCTGCTCATTCGCTTCACCCCCGAATTCAGCCGGATCGAGGCGGGCGATTTCATTCGCGATCTCGCCAACGGTTTCAAGCCGCTCTCGGGCATCTGCGTCGGTTCCGGCTTCACGTTTGGCCGACGGAGGAGCGGCAACGTCGAACTGCTCCACCGTTTGGGCTCGGAATTAAGTTTCACCGTCAGCGACCTCGCCGCGGTCGCGCTCGACGCGGAACGGGTCAGCAGCACACGAATCCGGAAAGCTGTCGCCGAGGGCAGATTGGGCGACGCATCGCAAATGCTCGGCCGCTCGTACACACTCGGTGGCAGCGTGATCCATGGTGATCAACTCGGTCGCCAACTCGGCTTCCCCACCGCCAATCTGGATGTCACCGACCTCGTCATCCCCCCTCCCGGCGTCTACGCGGCGCACGCCCTGCACGCCCGGGGAAATCATCGCGCGGCCGTCAACATCGGCATGCGCCCGACCCTGTCCAACCCGAACCCATGTCTGCATGTGGAGGCCCATCTCACCGGTTTCGACGGCGATCTCTACGGACAGTCGCTGGAACTTCAGTTCGTCCGCCGGCTTCGCTCCGAAATGAAATTCCCCAACCTGAACGCCTTGAAGGAGCAGATCGCGAAAGACGTCGCGCTGGTCCGAGGCGGGTTCGATTAGCTCCCCCATTGTCCGATGAAGGGGCGCTCGACATACAAGCACTCATCCCGACTTTTCTTGCTCATTCTTGTCGGCGCGTTGGCTCTCATCGGAGCGCTCATTCTACAGCCGACCCCGGAGGACGATCCCGCCACAATCACCGACAAACAGCTGCTCGAGATGCGCCCGTTGGTGCGGCAAACGCCCCCGCATTCACGCGCCGACGACTGTCGTGAATGTCACCGACACAATCACGACACCTGGCACGCCTCCTATCACCGGACGATGACGCAACTCGTCACCCCCGCGACCGCTGTCGCCGACTTCGGAAACAGGCGAATCAACATGCCGGGCGTGAACGAGACCTTTCTGCTTCATCGACGAAAGGGACAGCCATGGGTCACGTTCGACCGCGAGATCACGGCGTTTCCGATCAACAAACTGAAACGCCGGGAATTCCCGCTGCTCCTGAGCACAGGCTCTCATCATCTGCAATACTTCTGGGCACCAAGCGGCGGAAAACGAACCATGGCCCAGCTTCCGGTCGTCTATCTTTTTGAGGCGAAGCGATGGATTCCGGTGAACGCTTCCTTCATCAATCCTCCTGATACAAGCGCCCACGGCACCGGCAGCACCTGGAACGAATCCTGTGTCAAATGCCACGCGACCTTCCCCGTGATCGCGCCCACCGGCGGGTTTCTCGAATACGACACCACCGTCGCGGAATTCGGCATCGCCTGCGAAAGCTGCCACGGCCCCGGCCAGGCGCACATCCAACTGCATCGCGACTCCTCCACCGATGAATCCCGCATGGTGGATCCCATTGTGAATCCAGCCAGACTCCCACCGAAACTCTCCGCCCAGGTCTGCGGAGGGTGCCACAGCGTGTATGATCAAAATTCCTGGCAACCCCATCGACCGGGAGAACCCTTCGCCCAAAACCGACGCACGCGAACCCGCGCGAGCATGCTCGAATCCATCAACAACGCCCGTGACCACACCAGTCCCGCCGAAACGGAAAAGGCGACGCTTGAATTGGACAACTGGTTTTGGCCAGACGGCATGTCCCGGGTCACCGGACGGGAATACAACAACCTGACCGAGTCCGCCTGCCACACCAAAGGGGGCATGACCTGCCTCCACTGCCATCAAATGCATCAGCAAAAGGACGACCCTCGGCCAGTCAGCGAATGGGCCAACGATCAACTGCGCCACCAGACATCCGGGGACCAATCCTGCCTCGCCTGCCATGAATCCACGGAATATGCGACCATCGAGCACACACATCACACTCGGGAATCCAGCGGCAGCCGCTGCAACAACTGTCACATGCCCCACACCAGCTACGGCCTCCTTCAGGCCATCCGCACTCACACCATCACAAGCCCGAACGCACACGTTTCGAAATCAACAGGTCGCCCCACCGCCTGCAACCTCTGCCATCTCGACCGCACGTTGGGCTGGACCGCCGATCAGCTGGAGAAATGGTACAAGCAGTCCAAGCCCACCTTGGATTCCCCTGATTACGAGACATCCCAGGTCGTTCGCACCCTTCTGGAAGGAGACGCGGCGCAAAGGGCCCTCACTGTCTGGGCCATTTCATGGGAGCCCGCCACCGCAGCAGCCGGAAGGACCTGGAGCGCTCCCTACGCCGCGCTGCTGCTCAAGGATCCCTACCCCGCCGTCCGATTCATGGCCGCCCGGTCCCTGCGTTCACTGCCGGGCTTCGCTGGTTTCGAATATGACTTTCTTCAAGCGGCAGACAAACTTGAGATCGCCAGCGAAGCGGCCCTCGCCCTCTGGAGCACAGACACAAATCGCCCGACGAATGCGATTCCCTCACTGTTGTTGGGCCCCGGAGGACAGCTCGATCAGCAGCGCCTGAATCAACATTATGCCCGTCGAAACGATCGGGAAATCGTGATCGCGGAATGACCCTGTCGAAAGTAGGGTTGCTGCGGACGTTCTCTTTGGCATCGTATCCTCCCACGCACCGGCCCAACCAAAATGAAACAACCAAACAACCCGGCCTACGCGATGAACCACATCGACTGGGACCGCAAACACAACCCCTCGGGTGACGACGAGGAACTGCTTGAGGACGACTCCTCCCGAGACAATACGGAAACTGCGGAAACCTACTCCCATCCCGATGTCTCCACCTCCGCAGAATGGCTGGCGGAAGCGCTGAAGTCGCATCAGATCGAGGCGGATTTTTCACTCGAAAGCCTCGCCGCCCTGGATCGCTTTTTGGCCGCAAGCATCAGCGCCCAGCTGCCCGGCAGCCGAGACTTCCTGTCCGACGATCTTTCCTTCCGTGCCTTCGCGATTGGCGCTTATGTGGGCGAGGTGATTCGGCGCGAAAAGGGAGGAGAGTGGACAAGTGATTCCTCCGATCCGCTTGTCGAGATCAACATCGCCCTCGCGTTTGAGGACGGCAGCGAGTGTTTCCCCATGAAACGAGTCTTCGAACGCCTCAACAACGGCCCGGCGTCGTCTTTCACAAGTTTCGCGGTGGAGCTCGGTCTGACACCCCCAATCGCGCCAGGAGAGCCCGTCGAATCAACACCAAAATCTCCCGAAGATTTCAACGTTCGGGGTTTTGTCATGCTGTGGAACAATCCGTCTCCCGGGCTCGGCGAGGCGGAGTTTCACTTCGCGGCCGACACCACCGCCTGCGTGAATCTACTCGGCTACTTCACCTTTCTCGAGTCACGCACCATTCCCTCCCTCAAATCAATCTCAGCCCTCACCGCCGAAGAAGGGGTGGTGTTGCCGGAGTCCCACGCGGACGGCACCACGCGTGCGCAGATGGGAATCTTCTACGATCCCGACATGTCCCCCGACTATTGGAGACTGGTCGATGACAACAATCAGCTCTACATCGAAATGGGGCGATCCCGTCTGCTTGAGTTCAAGAATGCCGTCACCACAATCTTTCTCGGCCATGACACACCGCTGATCGGTGGGCCCGACCAGCTCATCCAACTCTGGCCCAAGGCGAAGACAGAAGACCCCGAGGACGACGAGTCCGAACCCGCACAGGACTCCGAAACGCCTGCGGAATAGTTTCCCCCTCGCCCTCGTTTTTCCAGCCGACTTTCAACTTGCAGGCCGCACACTCCTTCGCTAGCGTCCTCGGCCCTGTTGGAAGACAGGATTTTCTATACGGGTTGGTAGCTCAATGGTAGAGCAGCGGCCTTTTAAGCCGTTGGTTCCCGGTTCGAGTCCGGGCCAGCCTACCACCTCAAATCCTTCTAAAACCCCTGTAAATAAAGGCCGAAGTCACTTTTCACTGTGACTAGGTGACGTGCATCCGAATGCAGTCAAATGCAGGCTGAAACAACATTTTGGCAAATGTTTTGGCAAATGCTCAATTTGTCGGTTTTGTCAGTTCCGCCCGATGGGAACTGGCAAGAGAATCACTTGCTACTTCCGTGCTTCTCGTTCCATTCACGGGCGCGTTTCTGGCCGTTGGCGCGCTGCTCAGGAGTGAGGACTTTTTCGATAGTGTCGATGTGCTTCCGCGCGCTC
>JADHOF010000272.1 GCA_016779125.1 Verrucomicrobiia bacterium
CCGTTCTCGACGCACCTCGGACCTTCGCATGGCGAAATGCGCCGGCATGCGGGCCTGCACCCAGCCGCTTTCAAGATGCTGCCCGTTGGACCAATCGAGTGCCTTCGGCGTTCCATCCCGCCAGGCACGGGATACCAAGGGAAAAACCTCCGTGTCGTAGTCGAAGCGAAGTCCGCCCGAGGGCGTCAGCGGACAGTAGTAGGCCGCCCGGCCAAGCGTGGTCGCGCGATGGGATTCCGGATCAAGGAGCGTCACCGATTCGATTCTGACCGTCGGAGTAATTCCTTCGCTGAAAAGGGAGTAGACAAAAACAATCGCGCAGGTCGAAAGCGAGATCGCCGGAATGGTCCACAACATCCAGATCCGCCGATTCATGCGCGCGAGAACGAAAATGTTGACCGGTCCGACGAGGATGATGAAAACCAGCATGATGAGCGCGATGCCACGAACCGGAATCGACATGTTATCAATCACGGGAAAGACCGAGTTCGCGGTCGAAACATCGCCGAAAGCCGGCCACACCGCCGCCGTGCGTTTGCCCGCTTCGTCCATCGCACGCAACTCGGCCGAGTTCAGATCCCGGGTGTCCGTCGCACTCAGTTCAAGGCATTCACCGAAACCGATATGGAAGCGGCGCAGGCCCGGAGTCTCGCCATCCAACCGGAGTCGCACATACGAGGGGTATTTCACCTTGCCAAGAATCGCCACCACACCCCCCGCTTCGACATATTGCCAGAAAGCACGACTCACATCGGGAGGCATTTGCCCCAGATCCCCCTCATGGAGGACAATCAAGTCGAAGGCGGTATAGGCCAGCCAGTTGTCGCTCCATTGATCAACCTCCAGTTCGCTCCGAAGAATCTCCGATTTATCCGGCGAGCGAACGCCTCGGCTGTGGCGCGTGGCGTAAGTGGAACTGGCCGTGGCCCCACTGGCGAAGGCGCTCACCCCGCCACCGCTCAACTCCACGGCATCCACCCCCAGAAAGGCCCCCTTGCCATTGAATTCCAGCCGAACGCGATCGACCGCCTGGGTTACGCCGGACAAGGACAGATCGTGAGCCGAGAAATGATTGTCGAAACTCACAGACCTGGACGCGTTCGTGACCGACGCGACAATGGCCCCGGTCGAATTGTACAAATGGGCCCTGGCTAGGCAGTCGGCCCGTCCGTTTCGATAAATGCGAAGCGTGTCCGGTATCACCTTGCTTGAGTAGCGCAGTTCCAGCCAGTCCGTGCGTCCGGCGGTCTCAGGCATCCAGGCGTTGGCATGATAGCCGCCCCGCCCCGTCGGAACGTTCGGACCGCCGGTTGCCTGAAACGCGCCGTAGTCCACCACGAGAGCCGTGCCGCCGCCGACCAGCTTCGTCAGCGCCGTATCCAAAGCCGAACTATCCAAAGCGCGGCTGACCAGAAAGGGGCGCGGCGGAATATTGCCCGGAAGAGTGGTGCTGTGGTGAAAACCTCCCGGAAGCGGAATTCCCCCCTCATCCCGTCCGTTCACATAGATTTTTGCCCCGCCGCCACCCTCAATTGGCAGCGCCGGTTGCAAAAGCGAAAGCGTCAATATTCCGCCGGCTCCCACATTGACTGACCGCGTCATCCGTTGAATCGAATCGCGACTCCCCCGGTTGTTGTGGGATGGCAGTTCGATTGTGACACGACGATCCCTTTCGGGATTGTTGTTCCGCAGGGTAAATCGGTAATCAACATACCCGTGGTGCGTGTTTCCGTTCGCCATGGCGCTGACCGACACACCGATGTCCCCCATCTGCCGACTTTGCCCGATGCCATCCCTTTGCCCCGTCAGCAGGAACAGGACCGCAAGCAGCGAAACGCGCCCCCCCGCCGGCATCATGCGTCCACGGCCTCCACATCCGCCGGCAGTCGGATTCCGGTTTCGTTGATTGAGCCAAGCAATTCCTGAACAAGCCGGCTCGTGTCAAAACGGTCAAACCGGGCCTGATAATTCAGAATGATACGATGATTCAACACCGGACCCACGACCGCCTTGACGTCTTCAAACCCCACCGTCGGGCGACCCGCGAGAAGTGCGTGCCCTCGAGCCGCTTCGGCGATGCCGATCGCGGCGCGGGGAGAGGCGCCGTAAGTGACGTATTGCTTCACGCATTCCGGAGCTTCCGGGCTGTTCGCATGAGTCGCCGCCACGAGCCGCGCCACATAGTGGGCGACCGGTTGCGGGAGCAGGATCGAATCCATGACGGTAAACAAAGACTCCAATTGGGCGTGTTCGAGCTGCCACGACGGGGCCGGCAATTCGCCCCGCCTGCGTCCGCCGATGATGTTCGTCAGGACATCGACATCCACCTGATCAAAAAGCAGGCGAAAGAGAAAGCGATCCAGCTGGGCTTCGGGCAAGGGATACGTGCCTTCCAACTCGATCGGGTTCTGGCTGGCGATGACGAAAAACGGAGACGGAAGCGCGCGGGTTTGCCCCAGGAGGGTGACGGCCTTTTCCTGCATCGTTTCCAACATCGCGGATTGGGTCTTCGGCGAGGCCCGGTTGATTTCGTCGGCCAGCAGAATGTTTGTGAAAACGGGCCCGGCTTGGAATTGCATCTCTCGTCGACCCGAGTCCGTTTCCTGCAAGATGTTGCTTCCGAGAATATCGCCCGGCATCAGGTCCGGGGTGAACTGAACGCGTCGGAAGTCGAGCTTCATGATCTCTCCGAGCGTTTTCACCAAGGCCGTCTTCCCGAGCCCCGGGAGCCCTTCCAACAGCACATGGCCGCGGGCCATGATGCCGATCAGAACCAGGCGGTGGACCTGGCTGCGTCCCAGGAGGATTCGGTCAAGTTGCTCCAGCACCCGGTTTGCGAGTTCGCAAGCGGGCCGGAGTTCCTCCGGCTTCAATACGTTCATTGCACTCATGAGTTTTCCTCCCCTGGCTCTACACCGGAAACGTTTCAGTTTTCCCGGCTGAAAAAACGCCGAACAGCACCGGCATGTTTGGGCAGCACCTGCCTGACTTGCGCTGAACCTCCGCCGGATTTCGCCGCAGACAACGCCCCGCTTTCGATCGATTCCGCGCCGCCGGTCACCTCCGGTGCGGAGCGGCTGAGTCCCACAAATTGCGCGTCCTTGATTCCCGCCATGGATCCCATGGGCAAGATTTGATCTTTCATCCCCGTGCCTTCGAAATCGGACGGATCTTTCCACGTCATCGGCGCGTCCCCGCGCCCTCGCGAAATCCCCCCGCCCCGGCATAAAGCAACAACGGCAGAACAGGTGCTGTTTGTTCCGTTGCATTCCTTTGACAAGAACTCGGCCAGCGCCTTCGGATTCGGGCAGGTCCCTGCGCTCTGGCATTCGCTCAGTTTGGAGGCGTCGATCAATTTCAACTGGGCCAACTTGGTCATGCACTGGCCAAGCTTCTCCTTTTGAGACTGGATGGCGTTCAGGAATTCCTTCAACTGCTCCGGCGTCAGTTTGGCGGCCTTCGCGTCCTTGAACAAATCCGCCGGCAGCTCCGCATTGAAAAGCCCCTCGTCCAGCTTCGCTTCCTCCAACATCCCCGCCAGGTCCTGCATGCCGCGGGTGGAGGCGGCCTCGTTGGGTTCCGGCATCGCGCCCAAAGCACCGGCCAGAGCCTCGGAGCGCTTCAAGGCCTCGATTTTTTTCAAGGCCTCCTCTGCGGCGTCACCCGCCTTGTCGACGTTCGCCTGCTTCAGATGATCCAAGGCTTCCCAAGTTTTTGCCGGATCTTTGGCATCCGCGTCGCGCTCCAGTTGATCAAGCTGATCCTTCAGGTCCTCGGACCTTTCGTTTTCGAGCAGCTTCTCGTCCTCAAGCAATTGGATTTCCTCGTGAATCTCGGAGACAAGACCGCCAATTTCCAAACTGGTTTTGGCCTGCAGGTTGAAATGCCGTTCCGGGAGCAACAAGGCGACGGCCAGAAACGCGGCCGAGCTGGCGAGGACCGTCATCGGCCTTCGACTGCGCCATCGAAATTCGGGGGGCTGAATCAAGGACAGCCGTTCCCGCCAGGCGATCATATCCGCCTGCCCTTCGGCCACGATCATCCCGCCCGCCTGATTGTGTTCGTCAAGCAGCGCCCGGAGTTGATTGATCGCGGGGCGGCGCTTCCATTGCCTCAGCGCGTGGAAGACCACCACCAGCGGAAGCAGCAAGAGCGCCAGCACCAGAAATTCAACAGACCACCGGGTCAACATCCGCACCGCCAGCACGGCGACGCCGAGAACGAAGAGAAACGCGGCGGCTGATTGAACAGATTCGCGCAAGGTCAGAATGCCCCAAATTCTCCTCTCAAGTCCCTTCAATATCTCCGTGGTCGGTTTCATAGACTGACTGTGGCGGGTTGAAGTCATGAAGCTAGGCAGCCCGACGACGCAGGTCAAGCATCCCGCTTGCCTCACGCCTCGCATTCCGAAACGAAAAAACCCGCCGTCACCATGGACGAGCGGGTTTGAAGTTACCTGCTATGTGCTTGTCTAGTCAGACCACCGGTTTGCGGGGGCGAGGACTGTCGGAAAGCTCCTTGCGGATCTTCATGAGGATTTTGCCCATCATGTTTTTTCCAGAGCCGTCACCGCCATCACCCCAATAATCGTTGTCAGGAGCGGCGTGCACAATGGGAGATTCACCGGTGGCGAGCAGTTTTTCCTTGAGAATTTCGTGCTGGCTGAATTTCGCCTTCACGGCGTCATACATCACGTTGTCTTTGACCTTGTCCCAATCGCTCCGCCGATTGTCGGCACGTTCGCGGCAAAGGCGGACGGCGATCGAGGCGGACTTGTATTTCACGAGTTCCTTGTCGAGCTTCTTGTCCTTGAACTGCCTCGCCTGAACGTAATGCTCGGCCGTGGGCCAAGTTTGTCCTTCGATGGCAATAGGGAATGCGGCGTAATTGGAAAAGAAGCCGTTCTTCTCGCTGACGCCACTGAATTTAACCGGTTTATCCTTCTGACTCATTCTCTTGTATTCTCATTATTCCGAGTGGCCTGGCACCCGGTGGGGTTGCTGAATCGAGTTTCGATAGACGTGCTTTTCGACCGATGTTCTCGGGATTTGTTCATCCTTCGATTCAAGTAATCAAAAGACGCTTATCGACACTTCGCGGAAAGCCTACGCCAAAAGACGGCAAAAAATCAAAGTAAACTTCGGTTTTCACAGAAAATGGCCTGTGAGAATGCACCTGTCGAGACGGGGCCGCGTCGCCCGAACCCACTGACGCACAAGGGGTTCGGGCGATATCGCCCCATCGCCGAACGTCAAAACGAAAATCGGTTCGAAACGGCTGTTTTATCCCGGAATTTACAGCTTTCCTCACGGATTGTCTGAAATTGCTTGAACGGGGCCGCCTGCCCAAACAAACCCGGTCTTTGCGGTCAGAATACCAGAATCGCTCCGTTTTCTTGTGTCCACGCCCTGTTTCGGTCACTTTCCGCGGCCCGGTAATCACTATGGCCAACGCAACTGATCAACTTCGCAAACTTCTCAAGGAACGCATCCTCGTCCTGGACGGGGCAATGGGGACAACACTCCGCACCTACGGTCTCATAGAAAAGGATGCCCGAGGCGAGCGATTCAAAGACAATCCGGT
>JADHOF010000273.1 GCA_016779125.1 Verrucomicrobiia bacterium
CGAAATCATGATCGTCTGTTGCGATGAGATGTACCGCGACAACCTCCTCGGCTACGGTTGGAACTGCTACGCCCACGGGGTCACCGGCGGCCTTGCACGCTACGCCGACATCATGGATGTCTGGACCCGGACGCTGGACCAGAACCCGATCCCCGGATTCAAGTATCCCATCGTCGAGAGCCACTACTATCTCCTGCTCGGCGAAACCGGCATCCAATCCTGGTTTGGCTATTTTCTCTTCGTCGGTGTCTTTGCCTGGTGGAGTCTTCGCGCCTGGTGGTATTGGCGGCGCAGTGATCTCGGCATGATCTGCCTGGGATTTCTTGCCGGCACCGGCATGTGTTACCTGCAAAGCTTCGTCGAGCGCATCCTCACCCAGCCGCGAAACATGATGGAGTGGATGATCCTCCTCGGGATCACCGCCAAGATCGAACTCTGGCGCAGGCAGCAGGTGAAGCTTGAGAAGCAATACAAGATCGACTGGAAGAAAGAGCCCCGCCAGCTCCTGTTGACCGAGGAAGACTGCCTCGCCCTGCCCGAAACAATCCGCCGCCGAACCTCACCGACGCCCGGCGCGCGGGACTCCAGTCCCGCTTAACGCCTCCGCCCACCCGACACGGAAACCCTTGCCAAAACAACCCCGTCCCGACCTGTGCCCGCTTCAAGCGGGCGTGGACGCCCGCGCGCCGGAGGTAGGGAGTGTCAATGCCTCGCCGCCGCCGCCTGATAGACGCTCTCAAGCTGGGCGCAGACTTTTTGCCAGGTGTAGTTCGCCTTGACGTCCTTCAAGCCGGCGGCGGCCATCTGGGATCGCAGGCCGGGATTGGCAGCCAGCCGGGTGAGTCGGTCCGCAAGCGTCGCGACAGCGTTCTCCGACGCCGGATCGAAAAAATACCCGTTCTCCCCGTCGCGGATCAACCCCTTCACGCCGCCCACCTTCGCCCCGATCAGGGCGCATCCGCTGCTCCATGCCTCCAGACATACAATGCCGAAGGGTTCGTGAATCGACGCCAACACAAACACATCGCAGGCATGAAAGCCGTTCACCAGATCGGGACTGTCATTCCGCACCCCGGGAATTCTGGTCACGGCGGACTGCAAGCCGTTGCCCTCAATAACCTGCCCAATCTTCGCCGCGTACTCCGGCTGCGTCTCCGGACCGCAGAGCAGGAGGTGTCCCATCGGGTTCGTCCGGTGAAAGCGGGCAAAGGCCTCGACGAGCTGCAGTTGATTTTTTTGAAAATCGATACGGCTGATGTTGCCCACCAGAAAACGGTCCTGCGGGATGCCATATTTTTGCCGGAACGCCGCCCCGTCCCCGTTCGCAAACTTCGCCGGATCCACCCCGTTCGGCAGATAGGAAACCCGGTCGTGCGGCAGTTTCTCCCTCGCCTTCTCAAACTCGCTGTAGCCGACGCAGAGCACATGGTCCGCCTCCGGCAGAACCTTGCGCGAGCCCAGCAACATTCCGAAGAGCCGGCCCCATTCCAATTTCTTCTCCGCCGGTTTTGCCAACGCCGCGCGCTCGGCGGGGGGCACATCGAAGACGCCGCCGTGCAGGGTCACGACGTAGGGCCGGTTCTTCTTCCGCGCCGCGTAACGCACGTGCCCGCCGATCCGGTTGAGTGCGTGCGCGTGGAACACCCGCACATCATTCATCTGCATGAAGGCGCGATGCAGTGACCAGGAGAGGAGATTGCCACCTTTTTTGTCCATCGCCAGCCGGTCGGCCTCGGCCAGCCCGAAGAAGGGATAACAATAGTCGTAGCGAAACACGGGCACTCCGGCGATCAGCTCGCTCGGCGTCGGATCGAGTCCCTTGGAGGTGTGGATCTCCGGCGTCCACCCGTCTTTTTGCTGCTGCCGGGAGATCTCCTGGATCACCGTCTCCGTGCCACCCCATTCGTGGGCGGTATAACGCCGCGGCACGTGCACGATGCGTCTGGCGGCCGGATCATTCATGGTTGGACGGCTTCATCTTCAGCACCCTGGCCGGCACGCCGCCGACGATGGCGTGGTCCGGCACATCCTTCAGCACCAGCGCGGCCGCCCCGACGGTGACGTCGTTGCCGACCTTAACCCCACCGACAAAGCGCGCCCCGTCCCCGATGAAGACATCGTCCCCGAGCACCGGCGTGCCCGCGTGCTCGCGCAGGAATCGCACCATCCCATACACCGAAGCCCGCTCGCCGATCACCGTCCCGTCCGTCAGGATCACCCCGCGTGGATGCGGCAGGAACAAGCCGCCCCCGATCCGACACTGACGCCCCAGCTCGAAGCCGTGGACGTGCATCAGGAGCCGATAAGGAAGGAAGGTTGGCAGCCTGTGTTTCTCCAGCCAGAAGTGGAAACGAATCAAGAGGATTGCGTTGATGCAGTTGGGCAGCAGCAACGACTTCACCAGACCGAGGAACCCGATGTGGTTCCGGCGCAGATCCGCTTTGACGTGCTCACAGGCCATAATGGATGAGGTCAGATCACCGCCCGTTTGCCTGCTTCGCCAATTCGGCGTCCCGTTCCATGAGGCGGCAGATGTGCGGAATGTGCGTCACGTCGTCCGGGACGGAATCCTGGTTGGTGAACAAGGTCGCGTAGGTGTGCGGATCGTGCGGATGATAGCCGTGCATGGCCCGAATGGGGCGCTCCCCCATGTGGCTGGGCACGATCAGGACGCCTTCCTTCGCCAGCCAGATCAGTTCGCCAAAATAATGGTCGTCGAAGTAGGCGCGAAATCCCTTCAGCTCCTCATCGGGCATGACGCGCCCCTGCGGCTCCTTGGCCAGCACCTCGATGATGCGGCGTTTCGCGTCCTCATCGAAGAACCAGAACCGCGCCATCGTGGAGTCGTAGACCACGGCGTAATCCACGCCCATCCTGAGATTCAACGCGTCGATCTTCGCCTTGAGATCCAGATGTTCGTCGCAGTTCGCCATGCCGTGGTCGCTGAAGATATAGAGGCGCACCTCCTTATAGTGATCCCGGGCGGCGGCCAGCACCTGCTCGATCCACTCCTCGTACATCCGCAGCTTCTTCGGGATCTCCGGTGAGTCGTTGCCGACCATGTGGAGCAGGCCGTCCAGCCCGGCCCAGTATTGGAAGGCGAAATCGATCCGCTCCGCCTCAATGTCGCGGATCAGCCGGTCGCGGTTGTCCTCCTCGGGATTCAATGGTTCCGTCACGAAGTACGGCACACCACGTTCCTCCAGGAAGTCGAAGATGTTTGGCCCCCGGTTCATGCCCTTCGGTTTCAGCGGGCTCTTCTTCTCCGTGAAATCGAACAGGTGGATGAACTTGAAGGGGATGTTGTAGAGGTCGAAGTAACCGCGAAACTTGAGCTGCACCTTGACGAACTTGGTGAGGTAACGCCGGAAGATGCGCCGGCTCGTGATGAACTTCGGCAGCCATCCGAAGGGTTTCAACGACCGAAAGGGTGAGTTCTTCGGATCGAAGACGAAGTAACACCAGTTGCGATGTTCATCAGGCCAACGACCCGACAAGATCGACGGCACGCAGGTGGAGCTGTAGCCAAAGACAGATTCCAGCTTCTTGCGCGTCGGCGCGAAATTCTGGGCGAAAGGATCATTGCGCACGATCTCCCAACCGCACGCGTCGATCATGATAAACAAGGGCAACACTTCCTTCATTTTTTCAGGTCTTCCAAGCGGGCCAGCACGGCCGGCAGAAACTGCTTTTTCCGGGACACGCACCCGGCCCACAGACAGTGCGTCAGATTTCCTTCCCGATCATCCAGCAGATGTTTCCGCCGCCGGACATCAGGATCGTCTATGAACACGAGACTGTCACCCCGCAAAACGTCGGTGATCATCACCGCCAAAAACGCCCAACCCTCGCGCGCTCGACGCAGCCCGATGGCTGACGCAAATTCGGCCAGTCGCCCCGGCTCCAGACGCGTCCGGTCCACCGTCTCCACCTGTGCCACGCCAAAGCGCAACGCGCCGGCGCCGAACTCCTTGAGATCCTTCCCGATCAGATCCTCCGGGCGCTTCGTCAAGGTCTCATCGTTGCGTACCAACACGTCACGGCCAAACTGTCGCAGATCCACCCCGGCTCGCTTCGCCAGATGCCGGGCCCACAGACGATCCGTGTCCGTGGTCGTCGGCGAGGTGAGCAGCAGGGTGTCCGACACCATCGCCCCCAGCAACAGACGCGCCTCCGCCTTGCTGGGCGCCAATCCCGCCTCTTCAAATTTGCACGCAATGATCGTCGCCGTGCTTCCGACAGGCCGGCAATCGACCCGAATCGGCGAATGCGTTTCCAAGCTCCCCACCCGGTGGTGGTCCACAATCTCCACCACTTCGCAGTCTTCAATGCCGGGCGCCGCCTGGTGCGTTTCGAAATGATCGACCAGAATCACCCGAGGTCGCGCCGCGTCGAGCAGGTCGCTCCGCGAGATCAGTCCGATCAATCTACCCCCCTCGCCCACGACCGGCAGCGAGTAATTGGTGTGCGAAACCTGACCATGGATCTCTTTCAGTGACTGGTCCGGCGTCAAAACCGGAAATTCCGTCGCCATCGCGTTCACGACCGGAATGCACATCGACAACTGCGAGGCCAACGCAAGCAAGGATCCCTTGAAGCGGTACACACCCGTGTCCGCCGCGCGACGCAACGTGCCGCTCCAGGCGGACTTGCGACCGCCGTCGCAGACGATGACCGCAGCGGCCTTCCCCTCAAACGCCCTGATCACGGCCGCCTTGTCGGAGGTGGTCAACAGCACGTCCCCTTGCCCGACAGCCGATGCCTCCATCGTCAATCGTCCGTTCGCTTCGCGCGCCGGCGCTTTCCATTCATCCAGGCGCAGCCCCCTCACCAGATCGGCCAACTGAAAAAGGACTCCCAGAAAGTCCTCCACGTTGAAGTGGTAGAAGTAATTACAATTCGGCAGGCGGTCGCTCAGTATCCCAGCCAGCACCCCGCCTTCATCCACCACCGGCACCGTGCTCACCCGATCCGTCGTGATGACGCGAATCGCGTCGCCCAAGGTCGCTCCCGTGGTGACAGTGGTGATGTCGCGTCGAGCGATATCGGCGACCGTCGTGTGAACGCCTTCCACCACGGCCGGCAACGGGACACCCGCCGTTTCAAACAGCCAGGTCGCCTGCGGACCGGGATCATCGAGCAAGATCCCCTCGTAGTCGCAAGCACGATCGATCCTCCCCTTCAACCGCGCGTAGACGGCGGCAGCCACCGCAGAGTCCGTGTCCGGACGCCGATGCCCGATCACGAATACTTTGGAACGTCGCTGCGCCTTGCCTGCCACAGACTGTATTGGAACCTGAAACACCTCGGTGGCGCCATCCTCAAAAAACGACCCGGTCCTGCTTGAATCACCTCCACCGGCGCCGGCATCCCCCGGCGCGCGGGCGTCAAGCGGGACTGAAGTCCCGCGAGCCCGAGGGAAGCTGCCCGCAAAAAGCGGATTGACCATTTCCACGGATCAACGAAGTCACAACGCGACACAGATCAGGCCGGATTTTTTCGGGACTTGGGTGCGCCTCAGGGCTAGTCTGAACTCGTTTTGACCGCCTTCAAATTCAACCAACGCCGCACCG
>JADHOF010000274.1 GCA_016779125.1 Verrucomicrobiia bacterium
AAGGCACTTCGGTTCGCCTGGAGATGCCTGGCCTAGAATTGCCGGATAAACGTGCCACGAATGTTGTTTCCACTCGTGCCGATCCACATGAAGTCGTTTTTGAAATTCTTATTGTGTTGCTCCGCGGCTTTGGTCGCTCTCGAAGTCTCCGCCGCGCCGGCTGAGTACGAGCGGGACATCCGACCGGTTCTGGAAAAGTACTGTTTCCAGTGTCACGGGCCGGAGAAACAGAAATCCGACGTGCGCTTGGATGTCCTGTCCCCCGATCTGCTGAAAGATCGGCCGGCGGCCGAGACGTGGCAGGACGTCTTGAACGCGTTGAATCTCGGCGAGATGCCGCCTGAAAAATCACCGCAACTCGGCGACCCGGAGCGGAAGAGGCTCATCAGCTGGTTGACGACCGAGGTCAAGCGCGCGGCCGAGCATTTGCGGCGGAACGCCACGGGAACCGTTCTGCGTCGGCTCAACCGGGTGGAATACAACAACACACTGCGTGATCTTCTCGGCATCGCAGACGACTACGCGCGGGACCTGCCGCCGGACTCGGTCTCCGCCGAGGGCTTTCGAAACAACGGCTCGGCTTTGCGGATGTCCGACATGCAGCTCGAATCCTATCTCAAGGCGGCCCGCGAGGCCCTGGCTCGGGCCGTGGTCACGAGCCCGCGGCCTCAGGTTGTTCGCCAAACATTCGACGAGACCTTTTTGGACAAGGGCAGGGGAGAAATCTGGACGAACCGGCTTTCCCGCTGGGGAACCTTTGCCGCTCGGCTGGAGCACTATCCCGAAGAAGGTGAATTCGCGGTGAGGGTCAAAGCCCGGGCGATTCCGAGCCGGACCAAGGGGTATCCAAGGCTCGCGGTTTCGGTTGGTTTTCGCGCTGATGTCAGCGCGCCGTCGCGGGAGTTGGGGCGCGTGGACGTGAAGACGGATGAAAGCCGGACTTTCGAGTTTCGCGGGCGTATCGAGCAGTTTCCGCTGCCGTCCAAGACACAAAGCAAGTTTCCAGGCCTGCTTGTCTGGGCTCGCAACGCTTACACGGACGGCACCAACCCAGGCGTGCCCAAGCAGGTCAGTGTGGCGACGGTTGTGACCGGGAAGGACGGTCCGAAGAAAAAGCGGTCCAAGCAGTGGCGCTTTCCGGATGACCCCGATTTTCCGGAGATCCTGATTGAGTCGCTGGAGTTCGAAGGGCCGATCTTTGCGGATTGGCCGCCGTCGCATCATACGGAAATCCTTTTCGAATCGGATCTCCGGTCCACGGACGAAGCCGCCTATGTCGGAGAGGTGTTGCGGCGTTTCATGGCGCGCGCCTTTCGACGTCCGGTCGGGAGGCCCGAGGTCGCGACCTACCTGAACTACTATGAACAGATTCGCGCGCAGACCGATTCGTTGGAGGTCGCCCTGCGCGAGGCGCTGGCGATGGTGCTTGTCTCCCCCGATTTTCTCTATCTGGTTGAATCGCTACCCGCGGATGGAAACCGTCGGCTGAGCGATCACGAACTCGCCTGCCGCCTGAGTTATTTCCTCCACTCCACGCAGCCGGACAAAGGTCTTCGAGAACTGGCCGACGTGGGGAAACTGCATGATCTCGAAACATTGAAACTCCAGACCCGCCGCCTTTTGAATGAGGACGGTGCCTGGCAGTTTGTCGGGCAGTTCACGGACCAATGGCTGGATCTCGGTGCGGTGGACCGCGTCGCCATCAACCCGGAGTTTTACCCCGATTTTGACGACACGTTGAAACCCGAGCTGCGGCGCGAGACGCAACATTACTTCGCCGAGATTTTGCGGCACGATCTGAGCGCGTTGAAGCTGCTGGACTCCGACTTTGTGGTGGTGAATGAAGCGTTGGCCCGCCACTACGCCCTGTCGGGTCCGAAAGGGTCCGACTTCCAACGCGTCGCCCTGCCGCCGGGGGATCGGCGGGGCGGTGTCCTGACTCAAGGTGCGTTTCTGCTCGGCAACTCGACCGGCGCGGATTCGCATCCGGTGAGGCGCGCGGTCTGGCTTCGCGACCGCCTGCTCGACGATCCACCTCCACCGCCACCGCCCAACGTGCCGGCTTTGGACGAGGAGAACCCGGACTTCGCGAAGCTCTCCGTGCGTCGGCAACTGGAACTGCACCGAAAAGATCCCGCCTGCGCGGACTGTCATCGTGGCATCGATCCCTGGGGCGTCGCGCTGGAGGAGTTTGGAGCCGACGGACTTTTGCGCGCCGAGATCCTGCGCAAGGAAAAGGCGGGCAGGAAACTCGTGGACCTGAAGATTCCCGTCAAAGCGGACACCACGCTGCCCGGAGGGCACACGGTCACAGGCGTGGTCGATCTGAAACGGCACCTGGTCGAAAACAAGTCTGAACAGTTTGCCCGCGCCCTGACGTCAAGACTGCTCGCCTACGCGTTGGGACGCTCGCTCGGACTGGGAGACATGGCTGCGGTCGATGATCTGGCGCGGCGATTCCGGGCGGACGAATACCGGATGCGCGCGCTGATTGAAAACATTGTCACAAGCGAGCCCTTCCTCAACAAATAGACTCACCGATGAAAAAGACCTGGCACCTGGACCGCCGAACCTTCCTGCGAGGCGCGGGCGTATCGCTCGCCCTGCCCTTGCTGGCGGGGATGGAGACATCCGCGAAGCCGCAGGCCAAGCCGCGCCGATTCGCTGCGGTCTACTTTCCCTACGGCGTCAGCCTGCCGCCGGACGATCACGAGCACGCGGCTTGGAACTGGTTTCCGAAGGGCGAGGGACGGGACTTCGAATTCAACCAAAGCCTCAAGCCGCTCGAACCCCTTCGCGATCAGGTGACGATCCTCGGCGGTCTGTCGCATCCGCACGGCCGCAAGATGGGCGGGCACGACACCAGTGACATCTTTCTGACCGGGGCGGAGCTGAAAGGCAGCCAGCTGAGAAACTCGATTTCGATGGATCAGGTTGCCGCCGCACATTTCGCTGATCAGACCCGCGACGCGTCACTCGCGCTTTCCACGGACGGCGGGGTCGGTGAGTCCACCCGCTCGAGCACGCTTTCATTCAGTCGTACCGGGCAGCCGTTGCCCGCGCTCAGCAAACCCCGGCAGGTCTTCGATCGTTTCTTCGGGATCAACGAGGCGAGCAAGGCCGCCCAAGGTCGGGAGTTGAGGAACTCCGCGAGCATGCTGGATCGGGTGCTCGACAACGCCCGGTCCTTGCGGCTGCGTCTCGGTCGCGACGACCGGCAGAAGCTGGACGAATACCTTTCGTCCGTCCGGCAGATCGAGCAGCGCGTTGAACGTTCCGAGCAATGGTTGGACGTTCCCAAGCCCGACGTCGATGCCACAGGACTTCACCTCGACGCCACGGACGAGACGCCGCTGGAATTGATCCGCACGATGTACGATCTGATCTTCCTGGCCTTTCAGACCGACTCGACCCGGCTCGCGACCTATCAGCTTGGGAACATGAACGGCGCCACCTCCATCGCCGGAAAATTCCCCGCCCTGCTCGGCTACGGCTCGTCCATGCACCAGCTCGCGCACGGTTGGAACAAGAAGGGCGGCGCGGAGGCTTTGGGGAAATGGGACCGCTTTCTGGCGGAGCAGTTTGCGTACTTTGTCAGCCGCCTGAAGAACTCCCCCGAAGGCGACGCCACGCTGTTGGATCACACCGTGTTGCTCTACGGCAGCAGCAACAGCCGCACCCACAACAACACGAATTACCCCCTCGTTCTGGCGGGCGGCAATGGTCTCGGCTTCAAACACGGCCAGTTCCTGAAGTTCGGCGAGGACACCCCGTTCGCGAACGTGCACGCGACCGTGCTCAACCGAATCGGCGTCCCGACCGAATCCTTCGCGGACAGCACGGGCGAGATGACGCGGCTGTTTTGTTGAGATCATGAAACACCCCCGTACGGGCTCATCAGAGGGCGTTCGATGGATTGCCTGTCTGTTCGTTTTCGCCGCGATCCACCTGCGGGCCGACGAGCAGCGGATTGATGGCGGCACGTATCACCTCGGGGTCGCGGGCTTTCCCGAATGGGCGGAGTTTCGCGACAGCAAAGCGCACGGACGCGAACTCCATCTTGAATTCACAGCTCCGGCCCGATCCGAGGCCGCCACGCTGCTGGTGACTCAGGACAACGTCCGTCACGGATGGAGCGTTGAATTGAACGGGCACCGCCTCGGAACGCTTGAGCAGGCCGAACAGAAGCTGGTGAGCCACTTTCGGATTCCGCCCGGCACGCTGAAGGATGGAACCAACCGGCTCTCTGTTCGCGCGCCCAAACAGGTGGATGACATTCGCGTCGGTAATTTTCGCATCTTGGACGGCGAACCCTCGGTCGCGTTGAAGGCATGCGAGGTGAATGTGGAGGTGACCGAGATTTTGACCGGGAACCCTCTGCCATCGCGGCTGACCGTGATCGACGAAGACGGTGCCTTGGCCGCTCTCGTCGCATCAGGAGTCGAACGTCACGTCACGAACCTTGCCGCGCGGGCCGGTGTGATCTACACGATCGACGGACGCGCGCGAATCGGGCTGCGCCCTGGTGCCTACACGATTTACGCCTCGCGTGGCTTCGAGTACGGCGTGGCGACAAACCGCTTCAAGCTCGCGGCGGGAACGGAGCGGGCGATCGCGATGGCCATCGGGCGTGAAGTGCCGACGCCCGGGATGGTCTCGGTGGATCCGCACATCCACACCCGGACCTTCAGCGGTCACGGCGACGCCACCGTGGATGAACGCATGCTCACCATCGCGGGGGAAGGCATCGAGCTTGCGGTCGCGACGGATCACAACATTCATACCGACTACCGGAAGCCGGCCCGGGCCGCTTCCGCCCAGTCCTTTTTCACCCCGGTGATCGGGAACGAGGTCACGACCAAACATGGGCACTTCAACGCCTTCCCGGTCGCGGCTGACGCGGGCGTGCCGGACTATAAACAGACCAACTGGACCCGGCTCATCGACGGCATTCGAGCGGTGCCGGGAGTGCGTGTGGTTTCCTTGAACCATCCACGCAACGTGCATTCGGGTTTTTCCCCCACCGCGTCCGAAGTGTTTGATCCGGTCACGGCCGAGGGTCCTTATACTCCCCAGTTCACCATGGATGCGATGGAGGTGCTGACCTCGGCGGCGATGCAGTCGGATATCATGCGGCCGATCCGCGACTGGTTTGCGTTGTTGAATTATGGGCATCGGATCACCGGTCTGGGCTCCAGCGACACCCATGACGTCAACCGTTACCTGTTGGGGCAGGGGCGCACCTACGTCTTCTGCAAGGAGGCGGACGCCTCGACGATTGATGTGGTCGCGGTGTGCGACAGTATTCTGGCCGGACGCGCCCTGATCAGTTTCGGGTTGCTGACGGAGATGACGGTGAACGAACGATTTCGTGTCGGAGACCTGGTTTCGGTCAAAGACGGAAAGGTCCAGGTGCGGGTGACGGTTTCCGGGCCGAGCTGGGTGACGGCCGACAAACTCGAAATCTTCGCGAATGGTCTTTGCGTCGGGTGCGCGTCCATTGCGGCGACGGAAGAGATCCTGAAGCGGGAGGTGGAATTTGAGCTGGGTC
>JADHOF010000275.1 GCA_016779125.1 Verrucomicrobiia bacterium
ATCTACCAGGGAACCGTCGTGCGGGCCCGTGAACCTCGCATTCTAAATCTGGCGGCACCGTCCGAGCTTTCCGGCAAGCCGCAGGAAAACTTTCTGGGCTATCTGGACGAGTTGAATCGTGAACATGCCGAACGGCATCCGGGAGAGCTGGATCTGGAGGCCCGCATCGCCAGTTTTGAACTGGCCGCCCGAATGCAGATCGCGGCCTCCGACGCGATGAATATTTCGGGAGAGAGCGATGCGACAAAGAGGCTCTATGGAATCGACCAGTCGGATACGAAGGACTTTGGCACGCGGTGTCTGATCGCCCGTCGGCTTGTGGAACGGGGTGTGCGCTTTGTGCAGGTGTTCACCCGCAACCAGTTTTGGGATCATCATGGAAGCATCCGAGGCAGTCTGCCGAAGGCCTGCAAGATGGTGGATCAGCCGGCTGCCGCCTTGGTGCGAGACCTGAAAGGGCTCGGTCTGTTGGATTCGACGATCGTTCACTGGGGGGGCGAGATGGGACGGTTGCCGGTGGTTCAGAATGATGCCGGTATCGACAAGGTCGGGCGGGATCACAACACCTACGGATTTTCAATGTGGGTCGCGGGCGGCGGCTTCAAGGCGGGGCATGTTCACGGCGTCACTGACGAGTGGGGGCATCATGCCGTGCAGGACGTCGTCAATCACTACGACTACCACGCCACGCTGCTGCATCTGTTCGGGCTCGACGCGGGTCGGTTGACCTATCTGCGCAACCGGCAGGAGCAGACGATTCTCGACGGCCAGGCCGGAAAGGTTGTCCGGGAACTTTTGGCCTAAGGGTCTGCGAGACTGGCGGAGGTCGGGTAATTTCCCCATGCGAGGCATCGTTCTCGGCCGCGCATCGGACGTGAAACAGACGTGGGTCAGGCACCCGGGCGGTAGCCGTCCACCATGGCCAGCCGCTTTTTGACCTTGGCGGCACCGGCTGTATGCGGTTGCTCGGCGACGAGGCGGCGCATGAGTTTGAGGGCGCGGTTTCCCTGGCCCAGTTTTCCACTGTAGATGTTGCAGAGGCGCACGGCTGTCCAGCTCCAGCGCTCCGGGTGGAACTTGAGTTTCAGAGCCGCCTCGTAGGCGGGGGCGGCTTCCTCGTAGGCTTCGAGATTCTTGTCCAACACCTCGGCCATGCGAAGGTGGGCCTCGAAATGGGCGGGATCGTTTTTGGTGATCTGTTTCAGCATTTCGACGGCATCCCGAAAGCTGCCTTTCAAGATCAGATATTCCGCCTTTTCGTAGCGCTCCTGATCGGAGGTCACCTCGTCCACGTATTGAATCTTTTGCCCGAAATCAAAACGCAGGATGTCCCCCATCTGATGGGCAAAAAAGAATCCGGTGATCACGAACAGCAGCGCGAAGGCGATGCCGTTTCCGATCAGACGGATGTAGTGGCGGTTGACCTTTTTGTTGGCCCGGACACCGCGAAGGAGTTCCTCCTCTTCGGACAGCATTCCCGGAATCGCAATCGTGTCGTCGCTGGAATCCGTTTTCGAGGAGACCGCCTTCTGCGCGCGCGTCTCGATCTCGGCCCGCTGCCGGGATTCGGCCTCCTCGCCGGAGACGGCATCCATCATCAGCATGGAATAGTCGCGATAGCTCGCGTAACCGAACCATCCGGTGGAACCGAAAAGGAGCAGGATGAGGAGGAGGCGGATCGCGTAGCGCATGGATCTACTTTGCCTGGGCGGATGTGAAGAAGGCGAACAGGTCGCGGATTTGCTGGTCGTTCAGCGCGGACAGGAGGCCCTCCGGCATGAGGGATGTTTGCGTGGCGGTGAGATCGACAATTTCGCGTCGGGGAATGGTTTGCGTGTTGCCCGAGGCGTCTTTCAACTCCACCGAAGCGGTGTCGTTGCGGACGAGGAAACCGGTGAGAGTCTGGCCGTCGCGGGCGATGAGGTTGAAGGGGGTGAATTCCTCGCGGATCGCCAGGCTGGGATCGACAATCGCCGGCACGATGAAATCCAGGTTGTCCCGTTCGTAGCCGGTGAGGTCCGGGCCGATCCGTCCGCCGATTTTCCCGAGCCGATGGCAGGTGCCGCAGAGCAGGGTGAAGAGTTGTTCGCCCGACTTGGCGTCGCCTTTGCCGGACTGCAATACGTTCCGGATCTTTTTCACTTCCGCCTCCTTTTCCTCGTTGGACTGGCGCAGTTGCCCCCAATGCTTGCGGATCATTCCGTTGCAGTGGTCACAGCCGAATTCCTGGATCGCGATGAGGTGCGGAATGGTGATCCACTCGGCCCGGATGGCGTCCGCGTCCACCGCCTCCAGCAGGAGTTGAGACCATTCAAGCCGACTGGCGAGCGCGCTGATCGCGGTGCTCCTGGCCGTGTTGTGAAGTTTTGGCAGGCGCTCAAGGAGAAGGGACGCCACCCGGGTGGTGCTGAAACGGCGGAGGGCGCTGATCAATTCGATCTGCGGCTTCGCGGAGCTTTCCGTCTTCAGAAGCTCCATCAAGACGGGAACGGCTTTGGGTTCTCGTTTTTCCGCGAGAAGTTCGATGATGTCGCGACGGGCGGATGCGGAACCTTGGCCGGGCTTCAGCATGCCGATGGCTTCATCGATGGCCGGCGGGTAATTGAGGCGCGCGGCGACGCGGACCAGGCGGGCGTCGTGCTGACGCGAGGACCAAAGCTTCGCGATTGCCGCTGTGAGGGCCCCGGGTACCTGATCGACCGGATCCCCGGACAGGCCCTCGTCCATTCCATTCAAGATCAGGTCGGTGGCATCGAGGCGCTCCGCGAGTGTCAGGAGGCGTGCGGCGGTGTTGAGATTGGACGGGGTTCTTTCCGCGCAATACCGGCGAGCGAGTCGCGAGGCGACCGTTTCCCGCAACAGCGGCTTCTTCCAAAGCTCCGGATCTTCGAGCATCTCCACGATCGCGTCCGCATTCGCGATCGCCTTGTTCTCCAGAGCCCACCAGATGAGGAGGGGCAGGTGGACGTCTTTGGCGTCCGGCTCCGAGCGGAGCATGACGTCGAGAATGGGGAGTGCGTAGACTGCGGGTAGCCGCCGGGCGGTGCTGGCGAGCTGGGTGCGGACCTCCGGGTCGGTTTCGTAACGGGCGCGATCGACGAGCAGGTGGCGGATTGGAGCCACGCTTTGAGTGGAATCGCCCACCAGTCGCAGAGCCCAGTAGCGGACCATCGGATTGGCGTGTTCCAAGGCCCGGCTGGCGATCTCCTTGGTGAATCCGCCGGCGGCGTTCAAAGCCCACAGGGATTCCAGTGCGAGCTGGCCTGACGTGGCAAAAAGATTGCGGGCCAGTTCCGTTTGCAGATGCGCAGGTTTGCGGTCGTGCAGAATTCGAAGCGCGGTCTGGCGTCGCCATTTGTTGGGGTGCGAAAGCTGTTCGACGAGCCGGGCGTTTGAGAAAGAGCCGAGATCGGGCGTCTTGATACCTGATGCGCCCTCGGCGCGAATGCGGTAGACGCGGCCGGATTCCTTGTCCCAATTGTCGCGCGGATCGAGATGGCTGAGGCGGCTGTCGCACCAGTCGGCGATATAGATTGCGCCGTCGGGCCCGGCTTTTGTGTCGACCGGGCGGAACCAGCGGCTGGCGGAATCGATCAGGATGTCCGTGTCGACCGTTTCGAAGGAGGAGGTGTCGCGCGAGAAACGGCTTGCCTGCACGCGGCTGGTCAGGGCCATGCCGGCGATGAGGTCGCCCTCCAGCTGGGGGATCGCGCCGCCTTCGTAGATGATGATCGTCTGGGCGAATCGCGGCGCGTAGCCCTCGTGCTTCATGTGCTCGAACCAGCCGAAGGAGTAGGGGTTCATCAGAGGCCCGTGCTTGCCCCAGTTCTTGATGAAGGCACCGCCTTGCGGATAGTGAACACCTCGGGTCTTGCCGTGGTTCGTGCCGGAGAAAGTCCGGCCTTTGGAGTCGAACTCGAGACTGTAGGTGTTGCCGCCGCCTTCCGCGAAGACTTCAAAGCGATCCGCTTCAGGATGGTAACGCCAGATGGCCTGACCGAGAAACTGCACGCCTTTCACGTCCGCCGTGCAGGTGCTGCCGTGCGCGCCGTAGAGCCATCCGTCCGGTCCCCATCGGAGCGAGTTCGCGCCCGAGTGGGTGTCTTCAAGGCCGAAACCTTCGAGCTTCACGACAGGATCGCCGTCGGGGATGTCGTCCCGGTTCGCATCGGGATAGAAGAGCAGGTAGGGCGGCATCAAAACCCAGACGCCTCCCCGGCCCGAGACGACGCTGCGCGCCATGTTCAATCCATCGAGAAACGTCTTGTGCGTGTCGAATTGCCCGTCGCCGTCCGTATCCTCATGGATGGTGATCTTGTCACGTCCGCGAGAATGCCTGGGCGGAGGCGGTGGTGTCTTGTCGAAGACGGCGCGCAGGTATTTGTCGTAGTGCGTGATCTTGAGACCGGCGGGAAAGGGATATTGGAGGTATTGGACGATCCAGAGCCGGCCGCGCTCGTCGAAATTCAGGTTCAAGGGCTGCCTCACTTCGGGTTCATGGAGAGGGGCGTCGACCGTGATGCCGTCCGCCAGTTTGAAGGCCGCGAGCGATTCCTCGGGCGTCGGTTTGGCGGAGCCGTCGGATAGCGCCCCTCCCGGTTTGAAGGTGTTGACGAAATCCGAAATCTTCGGTGTGAAGCGCTCGGGTGGCGCGGCTCCGAACGAGCCGAACACGGAGGACAGCAACAGAACGGCGGCGAGTTGGGTGCGGGGCATGGAAGTGTTTATCCCGCAGCCGAACGCGTCGCAAGCCTGTTGCACGCGTCGCCGGAGAACGACGCTTCAGAGCCCGGCAATCGCCTGGTCGGTGGCTTCGTCGAGAGCGTTCATGCCTTCGCGAAGCGCCTCTTCGTTGATCGTGAGCGGAGGGCAGATCTTGACGGTCTGGCCCCACGCCCCGACCGGGGAGAAGAGGAGGAGACCCTTTTGAAAACAAAGTTCAATGATGCGGTGCGCGAGATCGTGGTTCGGTTTCTTGCGGCCCGGGACGATGATCTGCATTCCGCCGACAAGGCCTTTCGCCGTGATGCGGCCAATGTGTTCGGGATGTTTTGACTGGATCGCCTTGAGCCCCTCCTCAAGCACCGGGCCGAGGGTCGCGGCGTTTTCGGTCAGCTTGGAATCCACGATCTTGCGCAGGTTGGCCAAGGCGGCGGCGGAGCAGACGGGATTGCCGCTGTGCGTGCTGACGAGGGAACCGTGGTCGAACAGGTCCAGGATTTCGGCCCGTCCGATGACGCCGGAAAGGGGCAGGGAGCTGCTGACGCCTTTTCCGACCGTGATCATGTCGGGATTCACGCCGTAATGCTCAAAGGCCCAAAATTTGCCGGATCGTCCGCAGCCAGCCTGGATCTCGTCGAACACGAGCAACACCCCGTAACGGTCGCACCATTCGCGCAGCTCCCGGATATACTCGACGGGCGCGAAATCAGGGCCGACGCCCTGAAAGGACTCCATGACCACACCGGCGATGTTCTCGGGTTTCAGTCCGTGGTCGGTGATCGCCTGTTTGAACGTCGCGAAGCGGGTGTCCTCCTGCCAGT
>JADHOF010000276.1 GCA_016779125.1 Verrucomicrobiia bacterium
ACAGTCCGGGGCTTCGATGCCCGAAGCGGAGAACTTCAATTCAAGGCTTATGTCGGACAATCCACCCACCAGAGCCTCATCCTCCTCCCGGACGATCAACATTTCGCACTGATCCCCGTGCCGGAAACAGCCGAGGGATCTTATGTGATCCAGATACGGAGCGTGCGTGATGGGACATTGCTCAAGGAATTGTCCGGGGCGCGAATGGCCTACAAACGCCCCCCCTCGATTACAGCCCATCCGCTCACGGGAGAAATTGTCAGTGTCGGCAGCAGCACGAAGCTCTGGAGCACTCGATCTCTGCGATTGCCGCTCACCGAAACTGCGATCCAAAGCAAGGCGAACCGGTTTCATATCCGTCCGCGAAACACATTTGTTTTCCTCGGAAACAACCGGATCCTCTATCGCGCCAAGGCGAACCTACGGGCGAACTACCTCCGCCTCTCCCCTCCTGCAACAGCGCCCGTTCCCCTCGAACCCTTCACTCCGTCGGGATTGGATGCTTTGATCGATCTCAGCCCCGACCGATCCATTCTCCTGCTGGAGTCGTCGGGGTCAGCGGGCAGAAATTCATGGCAGTCCGATCGCTCCCTCGCGCTGTTTAAAAGATCGGGAACGGGATGGATTCCGGTGACGACCAATTCAGCGTATCGTGCGAACAATCTGCCGACTCGGATCAGACTCGCGCCGGATGGAGACCGTGTGCTGCTCGCGACCGAAACGCAGGGATGGATCCACAGCATGAAGTCCGGCAAAATGGTGACTCCCCTGCAGCCACCAGCAAATCGATCGGGGCGCCTGATCTCGGAGGCATGGTGGCTCGGCGACGGATCGCGCATTGCCACCATCGCAGTCGAAAACGGGAAGCGCGGGACGGAAGATTCAACGGAGAAGCTGATCGTCTGGGATTCCACGAACGGCACAATCCTCCATTCCAAGACCTACCCGGGCGCGCTTGATGCCCTGACAGTCTCGCCCGACGGGGCACGCATGGCGGTCGCGGGCGCTGATCGCAATATCCAGATCTGGGACATCAACCGATTCGAAATCCTGCATGAATTCCGGGCGCACGACGCACTCGTCACGGCCATGGTCTGGCATCCGAGCCTGCCCATCGTCGCCAGCGGATCTCGGGACCGTTCAATTCGATTCTGGGATACCTCCTCGGCGACGCTTTTGGGAGAGCTTCACGGAGTTCCCGCAGATCCGGTTGAAATGGCTTTCAGCCCGGACGGATCGAAGTTCGCGGTCGCGACCGATCGACCGGAACAACAGTTGCGCGTGTGGGAGATCACCGGCCTCCTTGCAACGGCAAAATCGTCCGAGCCCACCCGCCTGGCCGTCACGGTCCAGGACGGCGAAATGCTCAAGGACTTGCCGAATCCCATCGGAACCCCGCTGACCCAGACCTTCAAGTCACCCGCCCCATCATCACAGCCTTAACAGGACAGCACACTGAGACCGCCACCATGTGGGGCAAATCCGAGCATCATCCCCCGCTTCCCTCCACCGGCAGATTCGCGGTGGGGACCGAGATCGCACGCGGCGGCATGGGCAGCGTCCTGGAGGCGGAGGACCTGACCTTGGGACGCACTGTCGCGATGAAGCGTATCCGGCTGGAGCATGACGCGGATGAAACCACCCGCCGACGCTTCATCCGCGAGGCGGGCATTCTCGCCCGACTTGCCCATCCCAATATCGTCCCGATCCATGAACTGGGACGCGATCCCGATGGGCGACTTTTCTATGTGATGAAGAAGATCGAGGGGAGGACCCTTCAATCGATCATCAACGAACTGCGAAGCGGCAATCCAGAGTCACGCGCCACCTATCCCCTCGCCCATCTGTTGACGATCTACGTCAAGATCTGCGACGCCATCGCGTTCGCCCATTCACGCGGAATCATTCATCGCGACCTGAAACCGGACAACGTCATGATCGGCGCGTTCGGCGAGGTGTTGGTCATGGATTGGGGCCTGGCCAAGGCAATTGGGGAAATCACGACGGACAACATCGATCTGTACACCGCCGCAATCCCCTCGGGTGATTCAATTCTCGACGACCTCTTTGACGGGTTCTTCGACGACAGCAACACAATCGCTCCAATGCATACGGATGTTGCCGGGAACGATCCGTTTCTCACCCTCCAGGGGGCGATCATGGGGACACCCACCTATATGCCGCCCGAACAGGCTGCGGGTCGGATCGACGAGCTCGATGAGCGGTCAGACCTGTATTCGCTCGGTGGAATTCTCTACACGATCCTGACCCGGTGCCCCCCGTTCAAGGGCAAGACCGCGGCGGAAGTGCTGAAGATGGTCAAGAACGGAGAAGTCACGCCACCAACCGAACTCGACCCGGCAGAATCTCGCGATCTTCGACCGAATGCCGCATTCGAATCCGTGCGCGACGTAACTACCGTCGCCCGAGTTCCCCCGGCACTGTCCGCCGTGACGATGCGCGCAATGGCGGTGCGGCCGGAGGATCGTTATCCCACGGTACAGGCCCTGAGGAGGGACATCGAAGCCTTTCAGGGCGGCTTCGCAACGAGCGCGGAAGACATGGGATTCTTCGGCCACGTTCTCCTGTTGTTAAGACGCCATCAGGTTTTGACGATCGCCACTGCCGTAGCGCTTGTCCTCCTCTCAATCGTAAGCGCGGGATTCATGTCCGCCGTCTTGAGAAGCGAACGTCGAGCCGTCGCCAGCGCCGGGAATGCCAAGACCGAACGCGCCAATGCCGAAACCGAAAAGACCCGGGCGCTGATTGCCCTGGGAGAAGCGCGTCTTGCCTTGGCTGAAGCAGCTTATCGGCGAAACGACGCATCGGCTATGATCCGCGAGCTGCAGGGCTATCCGGAAATGTTCCGGGCAACCAACTCCACTTGGCGATACCTCTGGTCAAAACGGGACGCTTCGAACGGAAGCATCCCCGGCGCAATCGGAGTCGCGGGGGTGAAGCATGCCTTCGTCCCCGGACATCCGGGACTCTTGGCGGTGTCGAAAACCAATGGGATCCAATATCTCGACTGGCGCAACGGCACGGTGCGCCAGGAGATCGAAACCGACCTCAAGAATGCCTGCCTTGCCTTCTCCGCCGACGGGGCCCGTCTGGCCGTCGGTTCGCCGGAATCGACAAGGGTTTCCATCCGCGACGCCTCAAGCGGGCTCGAAAGCCGGGTGATCGATTCAAAACGCCCCGTCCAATGGGTGCAGTTGAACCGGGACGGATCCTTGCTGGTCGTGTGTTCACAACTCGGCCCCGGCTTTCCGACACACTCGCTCGACATCTACAATATCGGAAGCGGCGCGCTGCTTCACTCGATGCCTTGTTCGCAGCCCTGCCGGATCGCCTTCCATCCCCAAGGGGATCTCTCCGCGTTTGGCGCTTTTGACGGCCAATTCAAACTGTTCAATCCGAACGATCCGAAGAGCGTGCTTGATGACAGTCCGCGAGTCACCTCCATCGAATACAGTCCAAGCGGGCGACTGCTCGCACTGAGCACGTGGCAGGGAGAATTGGAGCTGCGCGACGGAATCACGGGCAGAAGTCTGAATCGGGTCAAAGTGTTCGCGACCGGCCTGAATAGGATCGCCTGGGCCTCGGATGATCACTTGATCTCCCACGGTAATGAAGGGCTTCCGGGGGCGGAAAAATGGCTGACGCGCGTCTGGTCCACAGATGGTTTGCGGCCGGTGGCGACCTTTTTCGGGGTGATCCAATTCCGATCGGAACCGAATGCCTGGCTCTACGATCGCCAGACCGGCATCCTCCTTGCCGACGGCCAACCCGCCCGAATCACACGCATTCCCATCGGCCTCGAACACCGGGTGATTCCGGTTGAAGACAGGGGCCGACCGTTGACGGGGCTCGTCAACCTCGCGGTATGGATGCCTTCGGAAACGACCTTGCTCGCGACCGGTCGACCAGACGTCACCTTCACGGATTTCTCCGCGACCCCGCACCGGCTCCCCTTCGACAGCGGCGACCGAAGTCCAACCGTCTCCGGTCATCACGGGCGGAACCTGATCGCGGTCGCCGGCAGATTCCCGGGTCAGCCGGCTCCGTTTCGGATCTTCGCGTTCAAAGACGGCCATCTGAATCTCCAGTCTGAAACCGTCCTCAAACAGGGGGTCCGCAACCTGAACTTTCACCCCAACGGCACGAAGTTGCTCGTCCACTACCGTGACGACCTTTCGATTGGGGTCTGTTCGGCCGATGACGGACATGTGATTTCGCATTTCGCAAGTCCGGACGGCACCCCGATGACCCACGCCGTCTATGCGGGGGGCGACGATCGGAAAGTCATCATCACCCAATCGCGAAAGAATGAGGCCGGCGAGGAAACGTCGACCTATCTCCTGAACGGCGAATCACACAAACCCGCACGGATAGTGACAATCGACGCCAGGGTGAATTCACTGGCCGCTTCGATCGATGGGCAACGCGTGGCGATTGGTTCCTCCGACGGCAAAGTCCGAATTCTTCGCGCCGACAACCTGCGATTGAAGCACTCCATACGCGTTCACGACAGTGCAGTCAGCGCGGTCGCGTTTCACCCGGGCCAACCTTGGATCGCGACCGCTTCATTGGATTTTTCAATCAAGGTATGGAACTTCGAATCCGGCGAATTGCTCAACCACTACCTCGGTATCACCAGTGAACCAAACGATCTCGAGTTCAGCCCGTCGGGTGATCTCCTTGCAGTGGTCGATAAAGGCCAAAACGTGCGCGTTTGGAAGCTCTCCGAAACGAAGACCTTTTGAAGCCGGTCAAGACACCCGCCGAAAACTCTTGTTAGAATTCCCCCAATCGCGGCGGATCGGGGTCCATCGTGAACACGCTGGCATCGAAGCAGCGTTTCATCAGGTCGAGCTTGAGAGATTGGTGTTCCGGTGAATCCCAGAGGTTCTCGAACTCCTCCGGATCCCGCTCCAGATCGTAAAGCTCCCCGGTCTCCTGCCCGTGATACACCACGATCTTCGCGTCCGTTGTGCGCAGCATCGTTCCGTAACCGTCCTGGTGCGTCCACGAGTTGTAATACTCGCTGAAAACGAATTCACGAAAACGCCCCGCATCGGCTTCTCCCGACAGCAGCTTCGTCATCGCCCTTCCCTGCATGCGATTCGGAATCTCAATCCCCACGCAGTCCAGCAGGGTCGGCGCGAGATCGGTCAGCTCGACCAGTCCGTCCACGCGAAGTCCCGCCTTGAAGCGCCCGGGCCAACGCATCACCAACGGCACACGAACGGCTTCCTCGTAGAAGTGCGGCCCCTTCAGATAGAGCCCGTGGTCCCCCAGCATCTCGCCGTGATCAGACATGAAAATCACGATCGTGTTCTCGCGCTGCCCGGACTCCTCCAAAGCGTCGAGGATCCGCCCAACCTCGTGGTCAATGTGTTCGCACATCGCATAATAGGCTGCCGTCACCTCGCGCCGATCCCGGTCGGTCATGCCCTTCACATCGAAGTAACCGGGATTGTTGTGCGCCCACACGGAATCCAGCTGTTGAAACTTCGGCTTGTTC
>JADHOF010000019.1 GCA_016779125.1 Verrucomicrobiia bacterium
GGCGAAGACGATGTTGTTCGCGCCGCCCGGCGGTGCGAAGCCGGGGTCGATGGTGCCGGCCGCGACATAGATGCCCAAGGCCGCTGCTTCGCTGGTGACACCGCCCAAGGCGTTGGTGATGACCACGTCGTAGCAGTCCGAATCCGCCACCACGCCGGGAAGGATGAGGGACGGCCCGTTGGCGTTGCCGATGGCCACGCCGTTCCTGCGCCACTGATAGCCGAGCGCGCCGGCTCCGAGGGCGGAGACCGAGAGCGTGACCGGGGTGCCATCGGCGACCGTGGTGGAATCGGGCTGCCGGGTGATGACGGGTTCGGCCAATACGGTGACGCGCGCCACGCGGCTGGTCAGGGAGCCGCTGTCATTGCCGGCGGTGACAAAATAGTCACCGGCATCGGTCCGCGTGGCACTGCCAAACGTCAGAGTCGCGTTGTTCGCTCCAAGAATGGGACTGCCGTCTTTGTGCCACTGATAGGTGATCGTGGACGTGCCCGTGGCACCCGCGGTGAGAGTTCCCGGGGAACCGAGATCCAGTTGCTGACCGGTCGGATGCCGGGTGATGGCCAGCAGGACCGGATCACCGTTCAACTGAACGAGGCTTGCGCTCGCGGTGCCGTTGTACGAACTGAACGTGCCACCTGCCCAAATGTTTCCGTTTGGCGTGAGATACAGGGCGTTCACCGATCCGGCATTGAAGCCGGTCCCGGTGTCAAACAGCGCATCCAGAGATCCGTCTGGGGTGAGCCGGACGAGGCGATTGCGGGTTTCGCCGTTGAACGAGGTGAAGGAACCGCCGAGAACGATCTTGCCGTCATATTGCGCCGCGAGGGAATTCACCAACAGGGTGCTGGTGGTGAAGGCGTTGAAGCCGCTGTCCAGCGTGCCGTCGGCATTCAGGCGGGCGATGCCGGTCTTGTTGACCGAGTCGACGGAAGAGAACTGCCCAGAGATCACGACTTTGCCGTCCGCCTGGGGCAGCACGTGATAGACCGGCTGGTTGACCGTGTGGTTGAAGTTCGTGTCGAGCGTTCCGTCCGGGTGGAGCCTTACGAGGTAATTCCGTCCCAACATCGTGCCCCGTCCGCCGATCAGGATGCGGCCATCGTCCAGCACGGCGACGTCGTGGCCGTAATGGAAAGCCGTGATGTCGAAGGACGGATCGAGGGATCCGTCCGCGTTGAGGCGGGCCGCGTAAGACCGGGTGGTGCCGGTGACCTGCGAAAACTGACCGACCACCAAAATGCGGCCATCCGGCTGGACCGCCGTGCCCAAGACCGTGCCGTTGGGTCCCGTGCCGACGTCAAACGTGGTGTCGAGGCTGCCGTCGGAGTTGAGCCGGGCAACCCGGTTCTTTGCCAATCCATTGATCTGGGTGAAGGCACCGACCACGATGAGTTTTCCGTCTGGCTGGGCGGCGATGTCATAAACCGTGTTGTTCGCCGTGGCGGTGAAGCCGGACACGATGGATCCGTCGGAGGTCAGGCGCGCAAGGCGTTGGTGGGATTCGCCGCGCACGGTCGTGAAGCTGCCGCCGATGACCAGATCGCCACCGTCCACGGGGACGATAATCTCGACGGCGCCGTTCGGCGTGTCGGCGGTGCTGAAGGTGTCCCTGATGCCACCAGGCGGAATGATTACGGTGGCGACGGTCGGACGGCTGTTCGTCGAACCAAGATTGTTGGAAATGCTCACCGAGTAGCGTCCGGCGTCGCTTAGGACGGCATTCGAAATGATCAGGCCGGGAGTGGTGGCCCCGGTAATGCGGGCTTCGGTGGGCAGGGGATTGCCGTCCTTTTGCCAGGTGTAGCTCAAAGGTCCGCGGCCGCTTGCCGCGACGGTCAGCCGGATCTCCCCGCCGGTGACGGCCAGCAGGGCGGGTGGCGGCTCATTCAGGATTTGCGGCTCGGCCAGCACGGTGACGTTGGCCGGACCGCTGGACGCGGAGCCGAGTGACGTGGTGACATCCACCGAATAGCTGCCCGCGTCCGCACGGGTGACTCCTGTCAGGAGGAGGCTGGCATCCGTTGCGCCCGGGATGGGGTTGCCGTTCTTGAACCATTGATAGGCAGCTGTGGTCGTGGTGAACACGCCAACATTCAAGGAGGCGGAGCCGCCGAGGTCGATCGCCACCGACTGGGGGTTTGCGGTGACGGCCGGGTCGGATTTGTCCGTGGTGGCCCGCATGAAGCTGGCGACCGGCTGGGTGAAACCTCCACCGATGTAGAGTTTGCCGTCCGGCGTGGTCACGACTTCAAAGACCGTTGCGTTGGGGGTGAAGTTCTTGGAGTAAAACGGGTCGACTCCGCCGTTTTCCAACACTCGTGTGATGCGGCCGGTGAACTGGCCTCCGATGACGATTTTTCCGTTCAACTGCACGTCCACAGCGTAGGCTACCTGATTGAGCGCAGTTCCCATGTCAAAGGTTGAATCCAGAGATCCATCGGTGTTCAGACGGGCTGCATAGTTTCGGGACTGGCCGTCCACCGTGGTGAAGAATCCGACCACGACCGGCCGTCCGATTCCGTCGATGTCCATGTCCTCGACCTGGTTGTTGAACACAGGGGCATTGAAGGTCGGATCGAGCGTGAAATCCGCATTCAGCCGGGCGACGCGGTTGGCGGTCTGGCCGCCCAGCGTGGTGAATCGTCCCGCCACCATGATTTTGCCGTCGGCCAGGCGGAGGATTTTGGCGACCGTGTCGTTGGGATTGAGCTGGAAGGAAGTGTCGACGGTGCCGTCTTCGTTCATCAGCGCGAGAAACTGGCGCGGGCCGACGGTGAAGTTGCCACCGATGAAGAACTTGTCCGACTCAAGCGCGGCAATGGTGCGGAGGAACGAGTTGAAGGTGGTGCCGACGAAGGTGGTGTCGAGCGTGCCGTCGGCGTTGAGGCGAGCCAGTTTGCTGATGGTCGTGCCCTGAATGCTGGCAATGTCGCCGCCGATCAGAATCTTCCCGCTGGACTGAAGCTCGAAGTCGTAGGTGCGAATACCGGTACCGCCCAGGTTGGCATCGGTCCAAGCCCCTCCGAAGCGCGTGCCGTCGGCGTTGATTCGGGCAAACATCGGGTGGGCGGCCCCGCCAACCTGGCTGAACTCCCCGCCGATGATCGCCGAACCGTCCGGCATGATCTCGATCGCGTAGACGTCGTTGTTGATGAACACCGAACCCACAGCCGTGTCCCGGGATCCTGTAATTTCGTTGACGGTCAACGTGGCGTTGCTGCTGGTGACAGTGCCAAAGGCGTTGCTGACAATGACCGAATAGCGGCCGGCGTCGGTGAAGGCGAGGGCGGGCAGGTTTAGAAACTGCTGCGTGGCCCCGGTGATGGCCACGCCGTTCTTGCGCCACTGAAAGGCGGTTCCGGTGGCGGCGCGGAAGCCCACGGAGAAGGTGTAGGGCTGGCCCAGCAGGGCATCGGCGCCCAGAGGCTGTGCCGTGATGACCGGTTCCGCCACTTCCGCCAAGGTCATGGGTGGCTGGTTTGCGTGCGGGCGCCGGCGGAAATCCGGACAGTATAGTCGCCATTCTGCGCCGCAGTGAAGGGGGCGATGGTCAGCACACTGGATGTGGCTCCGTTGATGGGGGTTCCGTCCTTGAGCCACTGGTAGGTCAGGCCGGTGCCGAACGCGATCACCGAGAGCCGGTGGGTGTCGTTGCGGCTGACGTCGCCGCCGGCCGATTGCCGCCAGATGCCGAAGTCGGCGCGATCAGTGAAGATCCGGATCAATCCCTGTTTGTTGGAGTCCTGATAGCGATAGGATGATCCGGTGGCGGACGGGCTGAGATAGGCGAAACCGCGGGGATCGTAGGCGACGTCAGTCGGATAGCCGCTCGGGTAGCCGGCTGCATCGTAGAAGGTGGTGTCCCGGGTGCCGTCGGTGTTGATCCGAACCTGCTCCACGACGGATTCGCCGCCGTAGGTGGTGAAGTTGCCGACCACGATGAGCTTGCCGTCAAGCTGCTCAACCATATCTGAGGGGTTTTGATTGAAGCCCAGCCGGTTCGGATTGAAGGCAGGATCGACGGTGCCGTCGGTGTTCAGCGCGACGAGGCTACGAACCCCAAACGAGAACTGATGGTAGGTCATGACACGGTTGCCGCTGACGGCCCAAACCGGGCCTTTGGGTGTCGGTGCGAACGCGGTGTCCGTGGAACCGTCGTGGTTGAGCTTGATCAGATTCGAGCCGTCCCAGGTAATGATGCTCCCGTCCTCGGTGACCGCGATGGACGACACTTGCCGCCTGAACGAGACCTGGTCGGCATCACCGGTGTCAAATCGTGGGTCAAGATTTCCCTGATAGTCGATCAGGATCACCGAATTCAACGGCAGTTTGTTCCGCGTGCCGTTCCGCTCGGGTGCCAACAGGTAGCCGCGTCCGGGAAGTTCTTCGACGGACGTGAAACCGACGTTCGCGTCAAGCACGAACGGGGTGAACGACGGGTCGTCGGCAAGGGTTTTGGGGTCGATGCGGATCACCCGTCCCGGGTTTCCGAGGACATCGTCCGCCAGCACCAGCCGGCCGGCCCGATCCAGGGTCTGGTAAAAGAAGCGTCCGCTGGCAAACCCGCGGGAGTTGATGAAGCCATTGTCGCCATAGCGTTGGAGGAAGTTGGCGTCGTTTTCAACCACCGTGTAGTCGTCGAGGACCGCCAGGAGGGCGGTGGAGCGGGTTGCCGGAGATTGGGGGAAGGTGGGGTCATCTTTGCCGTCCTCCGGTGTCTGCACGGTCAGGGTGGCCGGGCTGCTGGTGAGGGTTCCAAGATCTCCGGTGACGACGACCGAGTAGGATCCGCTGTCGGCTGCCATGACCGGATTGAGGGTTAGCTTCGGACCGGTGGCACCGGGGATGTCGGTGGTTCCCTTTTTCCACTGGTAAGTGATGTTTTCACCGCCGGCGAGGACGGAGAAAGTATAGCTGTCACCGTCGATCAAAGTGGGGCTGTTGATGGGATGGACCACGATTTGCGTGGAGGCCCGCAGGTCCAAAGTGCCGATATCGCGGCGGAACAGACCGGTCGAGGTGATCATGAAGAGCGTGTTGCCGATGCGGATGATGCGCCGTGGGACTCCGGACGCTCCGGTCTGATCGAGTGGGTCTGTGGTGACGCCGCCGGTGGCCGAGTAATGCGTCCCGCCGAAGAACACCGTGGTTCCGTCCGATTGCGCATCGGCTCCCGAAACGGCGGCATTGGGCGAGTAGGTCCAAGTCAGACCCAGGTCATCCGAAAATACGATGCCTTCGCGAATCGAAGGCACGCCGTTGACGTAGGTGAGGCTTCCGTCGGAGAAGGGGAGAATGATGCGCCCATTGTGATTCACGAGGTGGCCGGCACCGTTCAGGCCGTTGATCACGCCGCCCGCCGACGCGAGTGTCCAGGTGGCACCGTTGTCGGTTGAGCGGCGAATTCCTCCGATGGGCCGGGATGAGAGAACGACGCCATTGAGGGCGACGAGCGATGATGGCAGGCCGAGCCCGCCCTGGCCGTTGTTGCTCAACGTCCACGTGTTGCCGTCGCTGGAGACGAACGCGCCGCCGATTGCTGCCAGGCAGTAATAGGTGCCGGTGGTGGCGTCATAGGCGATGTCGTCGGCCTGATTGTTGACGGTGAGGATTGGGAATCCTGCGCTCGATTTGGTCCAGGTCGTGCCGCCGGGTGTCAGGCGGTGAAGGGTGGCCAGACCCCCGTTTTGGGGATGGGCGGCGCTTGCGGGATCGGCACCGACCCACATCTCGCCGTTGGCCTTCCCAATGAAGCGAAAGCCGTAGTCCCCGAGGGAATAGGACGCCCCGGCGACGGTGTTGACCGCATGGACGCTCGCCCCGCCGTCAGTTGAAACAAATACACCGCGCTCGCCCAGGACATAGAGCCGGGTGCCGTCGGTGTCCATGGGGCCGATGTTGGAGGTGGAAATGGCCCCGGGCACATTGCCGGCGATGTTTTCCCAAGATTGTTCGGACGCATCGCTGCCGCATGCCAGAAGGCCCAGAAGGCATAGTTTTCCCAGAGTTTTCATTGTTTGAAATAGTCCAAGCGTGTTGTGTGGAAGGCCGCCGAGTTACCGTCGCAAGAGGTTGCGTTGATAAGTCTTGCCCGTGCCAATCGGTGCATTCACACGCCTACGCACTGGGTAGCAAAAAAGCGCTTGGAAAAAAAGATAGTAGCCCCGCAAAAATACTATTTTTGCGGGGCTACCAGACGGCCGGTAGGAAATAGTATGGGGCGCCTACTCGAAACTTTGGGGTGGAGCGGCTGCTTTCTGCCACTGCTCCCAGCCGGGAATCGGGTGCTGTTTCATGATGTCCTCGACGAGGTAGAAATCGGCCCTGTCTGCGACCTGTTTTCGAACCTTCGCAACATCACCCGGCTGGATGAACTTCGACTGGTTGCCGAAGGAGTTTCTCACGTAGTTGATCACCGCCGCGATCTCGGTGTCGTTGAGAATGCCACCGAAGCCGGGCATTGGTGGGACGCCTTTTGATGGATCGAAGGTTTGGCCGTGCAATTGGAAGGGGCCCCAAAGCCCTTTCAGGACGATCTTGATCAATCGCTCGTCGTTGTCGCCGAGCCACGGATTGTCCTTCATGATCAGCGGCGGGTAGATGTTGGGCGTCCCTTGGCCGTTGTGCTGGTGACAGGTTGCGCAGTGGGCGTCCCGGCGGAAGATCTCCTCACCGAGCTTGTAGATCGCGGTGTCCGACTCCGAGAGTTTGGCGGTCGGACCGTAGCTCTTGGTTTCGGCGGAGGGTTCCATCTTGGCGAATTTGTATTTGCCATCGATCCACGCCTTGGCGTTTGGATTGGAAGCCAGGTCGAGTTTGCCTGCGGCGTTCAGCTTCGAGATGTCGTCGGCGAGCGTATCCTTGAGAATCATTTCGGTGACTGGTCCCATCCATCGGTCAAAGGAATGGCGCAGCGACTCCAGCACGATTCTGGCACCGGTCGCGTTGTCGAGCCAGGAGGCGGCGACGATGGCTTCGAGGCGGACGCGCGGATGCGGATCGTTGGCGGCCTGAAGGAAAAGGGCGCCGCTGTTCTTCACCTGATCGTGCGCGTAGCGGAGCACGTGCACGGCGGCGGCGCGGGCCTGATGGGCGCGCGCGTAGAGGCACTGTTTCAACAGGTTGGCGTCGACTTTGTTCTGCGCCCAGGTAACCCAAAGGGCTTCGCAGAGGTGGTGCTCGTATTGCGGGTCCTTCCGATTGAGGCGGGCGGCCCATGCCGTGACGGCGGGCAGCACTTCGGCGGCGGGCTTGGCGGCGAGTTCGCGTCGGGTGCGGTAGCGGGTGCGGTACTCGGGTAGTTTGAGATTGTCGAGCAGATCGGGAATGGAGGCTCCGGCGATCGTGGCGGGTTTGACCAGCGGACGGGTCTTGTGGGTCACGCGGTAGATTCGGCCGTGGTCCGTGTCCCGGTTCGGATCGCGCGCGTTGTGTTGCATGTGGCCGATGAGGGCGTTGTGCCAATCGACAATGTAAAGGGAGCCATCAGGCGCGAATTCGAGATCGACCGGGCGGAAGTTCGGATCGCTCGACGAGACGAGGTCGCCGATATGCTTGCCGTGGAATCCGGAGCCTTCCTCCCAGATGTCGTGCAAGCTGGTGCCAAGGAAACCGATGCTGTTGCAGATCATGAAGTGGCCCTGCAGGTCGTCGGGGAAATGTCGCGAGGAAACAAACTCGGTTCCCGATGTGGGCCTGGATCGTTTCGGGGCGAATTCGTCCACTTTTGGAATTTCCAATCCGTGAGGAATCTTCGCCGACACCGGGAGTCCCCAGTAGTTCATGCCGGAGGACGCGTCGGAAATGTAGCCTTGCTCCCAGTAGTCGAAGGTGATGCCCCATGGATTGTTGTAGTCGGCCTGGCTGTAGCGCTCGAGTTTGTAGCGTCTGGGATCAAAGCGCCAGACGCCGCCATCGGTCATGCGCTCGGGTCCGTAGGGGGTCTCGACCTGCGAATGGAGAAAGCGGCCTTCGCAAAGGTAGAAGGAGCCGGACGGATCGGCGCAGTAGGCGGAGATCGCGTGGTGCGTGTCGTGTGAATCGAAGCCGCTCAGGATGATCTCCATGCGGTCTGCTCGATCGTCCTTATCGTCGTCCACAAGCAGGCAGAGGTGCGGCTCCTGGGAGAGGTATACGCCCTCGGGAGCGAATTCGAAACCGATCGGAAGGTTGAGCCCCTCCGCGAAGACCTTTTGCCGATCCGCGCGGCCGTCGCCGTCGGTATCCTCGAAAATCAGCAGCTTGTCGTTTGGCTTCTCGCCGCCGGGTTTGTAGTGCGGATAGCTGGGCAGGACGGCGACCCAGAGGCGGCCCTTGTTGTCGAAGGACATCTGCACGGGATTGCGCAGGTCGGGGAATTCGGATTCGGAGGCGAACAGCTCGATTTGGAAATCGTCCCGGATGGTGAATTTCTCGATCGCCTTTTCGCGGCCGAGATATTCGATCGGCCTTTTGAAATTGGTTTCGACGGGGGTCAGGGTGCGGGTCAGTTCGTCGGCGACCTGCGGCAGAGTCTTGGGTGCCTTGATCGCGACGTCCTGAATCCGCTCGTCGCGAAGGCGGGTCATCTGCCGCATTTTCTCGATCTCTTCGGGATAGTTGACGTTGCCGTAGGGTTTCCAGCGGCGTCCGTAGACGTGAACGCCGTTGAGCATTCGATAGTCGTTGAACCAGAACCAATCCTTGTCGATGACGGCTTCGCGCAGGAGGGCGGGGTCGGCCTTGGATGCGACGGCGGCCGGGCCGAATAGTCGATCCGCCAGCACAGGTGCCAGTTTTCTGTAGCCAGCGTCAGCCAGATGACATCCGTTGATGGTGAGTTTCGATCCTTTTTCCGAGAACCATTTCTTGGAGATCGAGAAAAGGTCGATGACTCCGACCTTTTTTGCGTTGGCGACTTCCTTGATTGCCTGCGCGTAGGCCGCGATCCGTTTGTTTTCCGCCGAACCGTCCGGCAGATCGTAGGCGTCCTGCCGGTTCTCAAAGGCGATGGGGGTTGCGAGCACGACGCGCGGGGGCGTCTCGCCGTTGTAGGCGAGAGAATGGGTGTGGTCGATCCATGCGGTCAATTCGGCCTTGAAGTTGTCCAGTCCCGCCGGGCCGTCGAAGGATTCATTGTATCCGAAGAAGCCGATGATGGTGTCGGCCCGGACTTCGTGGAGCCATTCGTCGGGGCTGGGATAGTGTCCGATGCCGTAGTGGGTTTTCTTGTTCTGGTTGAACTTCTCCGCTCCCGGAAAAGCCCACGGATCGAAGCGGCTCGAATTTGGACGGAAACCGGGTGTGTCGCCGGGATTGCAAAGATTTCGAAGCACCAACCGCTGCTCCGGGAATCGTTGATGTAGCAGCGTTTCGAAATGGCCGAAGTAAAGCATGCGCTCGCCGAGCATGTTTCCGACAAGGGCGATGGTTTCGTTATTGCCGGGCTTCAAGGGCAGCTTGACGGCGGCAGGTTTGGATTTGCTCGCGGGTGCCTGCGGGTAGGTTGGAAGGCCTTCCTTGGGATCCGGTTTGGCGGGTTTCGGGGCGGCGGCCTTGGGTGCCTCATTGTTTTTCTCGTTGATCTTGGGGTCGGTCGAGGCGCTCTTGCCAAGAGCGAGATCGTTGATGCGCAGGTTGCGATCCTTGTAATAGTCCTTCGCGTTGTTGAACCCGTAGGAGGACGGGTGAAACGGATCGACAAAGGTGACGTCGGCCTTGGCGGGGATCTTTTTGCCGAGCAGATGGTAGACCGCGTTGACCAGGAGGCGTCGAAGATCCTCGGACACGAAGTCGGTCGAGGCTCCCATGGTCGTGCAGAAGGCTTTGCCCGTGGTGGTGCCGTTTGGGGCTGTGTAGTCCCGCAACCACGCGATCGGCATCATGGGGTTGTTCTTGGGGCCGTCGATCGCTTTGGACTTCGGGTCGAGGGAATCCGTGACCGCACCGCGCAAGAGGATTGTGGCGGCGTTCTGATCGAGATTCTTGATCGTATAAACGTCGCTCGGGCCGAAGACGTCCTTGACGCCGTTCAAGACGGGGTGTCGGGCATTCTTCTCTTCGATGACGCCGCGTGTGCCTTCGGATTTGTGGCGGCCGTGATGGGCGACCCAGCGTTCGCCGAGAATCTTCAAACCGAAATTGTTCCAGGCGAAGTCGCCGGTTTTGCCCTTGCCGGTGAAGGCGTGCGTGGCGGTGCGGAATCCGATGACCGGCTTTCCGGCGTTGAGAAAGTCCGCGAGGTGTCGGTAGTCCTCGTCGGGCCACTGGCGGAAGCGTGTTCCGATGATGACCAGGTCCGCCTTGTCGAGCTGATTGATGGACGTGACGCTTTTCTGGTTGCTCGGGTCGATATACCTGCCGGACGGATCCATCGAGAAGAGCACGGTGCAGTTGAAGCCGTGTCGCTGGCTGAGGATCTTCGCCAGCATCGGACAGCTTTCTTCAGTGCGATACTCCTCGTCGCCGGCGATAAGGACGATGTTGAGGCCTTCGCCGGGTCCGGACTTGCCTTGAAACGAGAGGCGGGCATGGCTGCTGGCGCAGGAGAGCATCAGCCCGAGAACGAGCGACGCGCGACGGATGGATTCGAGGGTTCTATTCATGGATGTAAGGGAAGGTCTTGAGTGGGCGCGGGGCGGCTCTCTCATTGGTGGAGCATCGTGGATTCCTCCTCCCGGATCGGGTTGGTGATCTGGTCGCTGCTGACGTTGATGACGAAGCGGGTGTCGAGCAGTCCGACGGTGTTGTCGGGCGGGTTGGAAATCGTGACCACCGTCCAGGTTGCGACCGCCTTGCCTTCCAGAACCGGCACGGGATCAAAGGTGATGGTGGCGTCCTTCACCGTGGCCGAACTCTCGCCGTCGGCGGACTTCAGATCGTGATGGTCGCCGAGAGTTGCGATCACGCGCAGGTTGGTATGCTTTTGAAGGCCCTGATTCGTGACCGTGATCACGTAGCGGGCCTCGTTGCCGGCTTTCACAGGATCTTCGATGTCGATGACTTCAACCAGAAGCCCGTAGACGCCGAGGATCTCGATCTCGGTGCCGCAGCTGTCCGGCGGTGCCTGCTTTCCGCCGACTTCGCCGGTGAATTGGAGCCGGCCGGGCTGGCTGGCCTGTAGGACGGCACAAACCTTCTTGCCGGTGTTGGGAGCGAGGGCTCCGACGTTCCAGGTGATATTCCGTCGCTCTTCGAAGCCGTTGTCCGACGTGCCGACGAGGGTGGTGCCCTCCGGCAAGGGAAGCCGAATCATGGCTTTGGGTTCCATGGCCTTTCCGGTGTTGCGGACGGTCAGACAGACTTCGATGTCGCGTCCGGTGAATTGCCGGTGCGGTGCCTCACATTCGATGGTCAGGGTTGTGTCGACCGGATCGGCCGGGCCCTTGTCCACGACAAAAAAATTGCTGCACGGACGCGGCGTGATGCAGACGTATTTGCGTCCCTTGGAAACAAAGTCGAACGCGAAGGCCTGAATGGGCTCCTTGCCCGCCCAGAGCACTTCCTTCAGGCAGATGGGCCTGCCGTTCTTCCGGGAGGACATGAAGGGCATGACGTTGCCGACGGGAATCTGGTGCGGCCGGATGGGTTCGTTCAGCGCGGCATGGAAAAGGTCCTTGAGATCGCCAGGCCAACCCCATTGGCGAAGAACCTCGCCGAAATCGGGTTGCAGTTTGGGGTCGCGGAAGCGGTCTCGCAGATCCTCCGCAGTGTAGAGCGTGGGGGCGAAGCGGGTCGCGGGATTGCCCAGGCGGGTCGCTCGGTGTTGGTAGGCGGAAGCCGGGAAGGCTGCGGACAGCAGCAGGGCTGCGAGAGTTGAAGTCAGGATTCGTGCCAGCATGATTCGTTTCGCTCGGGATTAAACAACAGGACGGTGACGGTCGTCACGCTCACTTGCCCTTTTTGGTTCTGGGCCGGTATTCGGGACGTTTCTGGAGTTCCGCGAGATAGGGGGCGTATTCAGGGGTGTCCGCCCAGGTGCGCGGGCCGGGTTCCTTCGGGACGACTCGGCCCTCGGGGTAATCGTGGCCGGCGACACTTTCGTCGACAGACTTGTTCCATGCCTCGAACGCCCGGATCAGTCTGGCGGCGAGTTCGGGCTTCGCCTTCATGAGGTCGGCGCTTTCCCGGTGGTCATTCTCCACGTCGTAGAGTTCGTATCTCCCCGATCCAACCTTTTGCGTGATGAGTTTGTAATCGTTGTCGATGAAGGCCGCCCGGTCGGTATGACGGAATCCGAGCGGGCGCTTTCGCGGTCCTGTCTCGCCCTTGAACAAAGGCAGCAGGCTGACTCCGTCCCAGGGCAGGGAGGATGCGGGAAGGCCTGCGATCGCGGCGAGGGTGGGGTAGATGTCCACGGTGCCGGCCGGGTGACGGGTCACGCGTGGCTTTTGAATTCCCGCCGGCCACTCGATGACGGAAGGGACTCGGAGGCCGCCCTCATAGACGCTGCCTTTGAAGCCGCGGAGATCGCCGACCGTGCCGGGCTTGATCCCGGGCAGTCCGCCGTTGTCGCTGCAGAACCAGAAGAGCGTGTTGTCGGCGATGCCGAGATCGCGCAGACCTTTTCGCAAGGCGCCGATGCTGCGATCCATGGCGACGAGTTCGCCGTAGTGATGTTGCGAGGAGCTGTCCAGTTTGCCGAAATTCTTCCGGTCTTTGTCGTCCGCCTTGAAGGGACTGTGAGGCGAGCCATACCAGATGACGGTGAAGAAGGCTTGGTCGGCGTTCTTCTTTTCGCCGATAAAATTGAGAGCCAGGTCGACGATGATTTCGGACGAATCCCCCTTGAATTCCTCGAATTCGCCGCGTCGGCTCATGATGGGATCGCGATCAAAGAAATTGGAGACGGAAATCCATTCGTCGAAACCGAACCCGCCCGGATTGCGTGGGTCGTCCTTCAGGATCGGGACGCCCGGGCCGCGCATGCCGTTGAGATGCCATTTGCCGAAATGTCCGGTCGCATAGCCGGCGGCTTGGAACGCCTGGGCCACGGTCTTCTCCTGCGGGCGCAGCGGGTAGCCGTGATTCTGGACGCCCGTGCGGTCGTTCGTGCGGCCTGTCATGACCGTCGCCCGGGTGGGGGAGCAGTTGGGGGCCCCGGCGTAAAAGCGATCGAAGCGGAGGCCGTGGGCCGCCATGGCGTCCAGGTGCGGCGTCTTCAAGGTCGGATGCTCGTAGTAGCCGGTTTGGCCCCAGCCCATGTCGTCGGCCATGACGAGGACGATGTTCGGTCGCTTGGCTCCGTGGCAGAGGACGGCTGCGAGCAGGATGAGGATTGGTGGCAATCGTTTCATGGTGACAGGGCGGAGAATTGCAGACGCGGCGAGGTTTGCAATGCCTGCCTGCCCCGCGCATTCTCGCCCGATGAAGTCACGAATTATTCCCGCGCTCGCGTTGATTTTCGCGCTCCGGATTTCCGCGGAGACAATCGATCTGTACCTCGTCGCCGGGCAGTCGAACGCGGTTGGTTTCGACGCCGACCCCGCGAAGCTCCCGGAGGAGGCGGGCGACAAGGAGGTGATGTTATGGTGGCGCTGCGGTGATCCACCACCCGACGAACACGACACGATGAGTCGCGGCTGGACGTACCTGAAACCGCAGCCTCTGGGCGATCCAATCAAGCCGCGGAAGGATCGGCAGTATGGCAACTTCGGACAGGCCGCCGGCGGGTTTGGGCCCGAAATCGGTTTCGCGCGCGAGATGAGAAGGCAGGGCGCGGGGAAGATCGCGATCGTGAAGGCCGCCTTCAGCGGGACGGGGATTCGGCGGGACTGGAATCCGCGCAGCGACGGGGCCGACGGCTCGTGCTATCGCGCGCTGCTGGAGGAGGTGGCCAAGGCGACGGCGGAAGCGAGGACACAAGGCACCGAACTTCGCCTGAGAGCACTTCTTTGGGTGCAGGGAGAAAGCGACGCGAACGCCCGGGATGCCGAGCATTACGAAAAGGCCCTGGCCGCAATGCTTGCCGCGTTGCGGAAGGATCTGGACGCGCCCGGGATGGTTTCATTGTTGGCGGTGAACACCCGTTTTCTGGAAGGGCGCAACAAATTCATGCCGCAAATCGTGGAAGCGCAGCGCGCGGTGGCGAAGGCGGATCCGCTCGCCGTCTATGTGGACACGGCCAAGTGCAGCATCGCCAACCAGGTTCATTTTGACGCTGCCGGCACGTTGGAGATGGGCCGGCTTTTTGCGATGGCTTTCGCGGACATGGATTCGAAAAGCGTGAAACCCGGCATCAACGAACAGTTTCTCGATCCCGGGCTCAAGGTGACCCAATGGGTCGAACGTTTCGAAAAAGAGGGGCGCGAAGTGTATGACCATCGTCGGGAAATCGTGGCGGCGGCGAAGGTGGGCCGCGGGGCGGTCGTGGCGGATATCGGTGCGGGAACCGGATTGTTTGTGCCGCTCTGGGCCGAGGCGGTCGGGGATCAGGGCAAGGTGATCGCCGTCGATATTGTTCCCAAATTTTTGAGCCATATCGCGGGGCGGGCGAAGGAACAGGGAATGAGCCATGTCGAAACACAGCTTTGCACGGGGAGATCAACCGGATTGAAGGCGGATTCCATCGATGTCGCCTTCATCTGCGACACGTATCATCATTTTGAGCATCCGCAGGACACCTTGGCTTCACTGCACCAGGCACTCAGGGCCAGGGGCGAAATCCTGCTGGTCGATTTCAAGCGGGAGGAAGGGGTCTCATCGGAGTGGATCCTGAGCCATGTGCGGGCCGGCGAGGCCGTGTTTGCCAAGGAGATCGAGGAAGCCGGATTCGAGCTTGCCGAGCGGATGGATCTGCTGAAGGACAATTACGTGCTGCGCTTCAAGAAGCGGTAGCCGATCCGATTGCGCGAAGCCGTTTGTGATTCAGTAGGTCGCCCGGCCCCCGGAAAGATCGAACACAGCACCGGTGGTGAAAGAGCAGTCTTTCGTGCAAAGCCACCCGACCATCGCCGCCGCCTCCTCGACCTGGCCAAAACGGCCCATCGGAATCTTCGAAAGCATGTAGTCGATATGGAACTGCTCGCATTGCTCCAGAATCGGCGTCTGGATGACGGCCGGGGTGATGCAATTGACCAGGATGCCTTCCTTCGCCAGTTCCTTGCCGAGGGATTTCGTGAGAGCGATGACGCCTGCCTTCGAGGCGCTGTAGTGCGAGGCGGTCGGGTTGCCTTCCTTGCCGGCGATCGAGGCGATGTTCACGATCCGGCCGTATCCGCCCTTGAGCATGTGGGGGATCACGGCTTTACAGCAGAAAAAGGTGCCGTTCAGGTTGACGTCGATGACGCGGGTCCACTGCTCGGGCGAGAGATCCCAGACCTTGGCGTTGTCCCCCGCAATTCCGGCGCAGTTCACGAGTATTTGAATTGAGCCGAATTTGGCGTTGGTGCGGCCGGCTGCCTCCTGAACCGCCGCAGGGTCTGTCAGCTCGACCTGCACCGGCAATGTTTGCCCGGGTGATCCGAGGGCGTCGCACGCCTTCGCCAGTCCGGCCGGGTCGCGATCCCACAGGGCGACGGACGCGCCCGACGCGAGCAGGCGCTGGACGATCGCGTAGCCGATTCCGCTCGCTCCGCCTGTCACGATGGCGTGCTGTCCCTTGAGATCGAGTTGATTCATAAGCGGGTTGTAGCGCGCGGGGAGGAAGGCGTCAGGTGCCAAAATTTAATACGGGTGCGTATTAAATTTACTTGATCCCGTCTCGGCCATGCCCTGATATACGCCTGCGTTTTCCGATGACTCTCTTTCAGACAACTCCTGAAGACGCTGTAATTATCTCAAGATCATGAACTGGATGAACGGCAGAAACATGTTGGCGATCGCGGCTTTGGCTTCCGCGACGATCTTTACGGCTTGCAAGGACTCGGGACCAAGCGGCGCGGGCACGGGAGACGGAAGCGCGGCGGGCACGGGTGAGGCCGGTGGCCGGCGGTTCATCAGCATCGGCACCGCCCCGGTCGGCGGTGTTTTTTACACGATCGGCGGCGCGATGAGCGACGTGTTGGATCAGAAGGGCGGTGAGAACTGGCGCGTGGCGGCCGAGACCACCGGCGGGTCGCTTCAAAACATTCGATTGCTGGATGCGGGGGATGTGCAGTTCGCGGTCTGCAATTCGTCCATCAGCTATTTTGCGGCACGCGGCGAGGGGGAGGATTTCGACAAGCCTTACCCGGTTCAGGCCGTGATGACGATGTTTCCCAACGTGGCGATGTTCGTCGCGAAAAAGGGCGGCGGCGTGGAAAAGCTGGCGGATCTGAAGGGCAAACGCGTGGCGGTGGGCCCGCAGGGTGCCGGATTTGAGTATTTCATCCGGCCTCTGCTGAAGGCGCACGGCGTGACCTACGATGATTTTACGGCGGTGTATGCGGGACAGCAGACCTGCGTGGATTACCTTGGAGACGGTTCGATTGTTGCGGCGTTTCTCGGAGGCGGCGTTCCGACGGCGTCCATCACCAGTGCGGCCTCGACCATGGACATCTTGCTGGTGCCGTTTGAAGACGCCGCCAAAGAGACCTTGATCAAGCAGTATCCCTTCTTTGACGGGGCGTCGATCCCGGCGGACACCTACAAGGGGCAAGGTGGCGTCTACGAGGGCCTGAATGTTGGCTCCGCGCACTTTGTCACGCACGCGAACGTGGCCGAGGACCTTGTTTACGAAGTGACGAAAACACTCTACGAAAACAGGGAGCTGGTTGCCGAGAAGCACAAGGCAGGCAAGTCGATCAATCCGAAGAACATCGTTCGAAACACGGGCATCGACTTCCACCCGGGAGCGGTTCGTTACTACACGGAGATCGGCATCTGGCCGGGCTCCGCACCGAAGGCCGAGCAGCCGGCCGCCGCAGCGGCACCGGTTCCCGATTCCGCTCCCGCCGCCAAGAACTGAGTCGGCTGAAAATATTGATTCAACAAACCCCGACGGTTTGCCGTCGGGGTTCCTTTGTAAAAACACATCCCGGCAATTTTGACCATGAGCGAAACCGAATCGACCGCATCCGAACCGAAGGAAAAGACCGGAGTCTCCGGCGGCGTTGAAAAGGGCGCAGTCGAGAAGCTGCGCGCGGGACTGGTGACGCTGCTGGGCGTCGCGCTGTCCATGTTCACGCTCTCGGAGGTGAACTATCAAATGCTCAATCCGCTTTCGCAGTTGGCGGTGTTCGGCATGCTGGGGTTGGTGCTTTGTTTTCTGAGCCATCCGCTCCTGCCCCGGTGGGCGAATGTTCGCTGGTTGCGGGTGGCGGACATGGGCCTGGCGGTGCTGGCTGCGGTCTGTTGCTCCTATCTGATCTTCAACGAGGACGGGTTGAACAAGCGGGCGGGAAATTACAATCAGATGGATATCGTCGTCGCGGTGGCGGGCATCGCGGTGGTCATGGAGGCGACGCGCCGATCCATCGGGCTGGCGCTTCCGATCTTGTCCGGCGTGTTCATGCTTTACGCCTTTTTCGGACGGGGGCTTCCGGACTGGTTGTTTCCCCACAGGGGATACGATATGGCGCGATTTGCCTCGCAGACCTTTCTGGGTGCGGAAGGCGTTTTCGGGACCGCGCTGAACGTGATGTTCAAGTACGTCTACCTGTTTGTGTTGTTCGGCGCATTTCTTGAAATCAGCGGGGCGACGCAGTTCATCGTCGATTTTGCGCAGCGTCTCTTTGGGAAACGGGGCGGGGGCGCGGCGAAAGTCGGGGTGCTGGGCAGCGGGCTCATGGGATCGTTGTCCGGCAGCGCGGTGGCGAACGCCGTGACCACGGGCACGTTCACGATTCCGATGATGCGCAGCGCCGGATTCAAGCCGCATATTGCGGCGGGCATCACCGCCGCTGCCGCTTCAGGCGGGGCGCTCGTGCCGCCGGTGATGGGGGCGGGTGCCTACATGATGCTGGAGATTGTGGAGCCGCCGGTGACTTTTGTTCAGATCGTGAAGGCGGCCACGATTCCGGCGATCCTTTATTATCTCTCGATTTTTCTCATCGTGCACTTCTACGCGAAAAAGATCGGGGTCGGGGACGGCAAAGTTGAGGAAGTGCCGGCCGATCGCGGGCGTGTGATGAGCCTTGAAGGCGTCACGTTCTTCGGCGCGCTGGGGCTTCTGATCGGCTTGCTCGTGACCGGATTTTCCCCGGTGCGAGCCGTGACGGGGTCTTTGGGGCTGATTCTGATACTCACGCTGCTCAATCCCAAGTTGAAGGTGTCCCCGCGCAGCCGATGGATCGCGCTGGCGGCGGTGCCGATCATGACGGGCCTGATGCGATTCGTATTGCCGATGATCGACAAGGAGATGGGCAACTGGGCAAACGCCTCGATTTTTTCGATGATCGGTCTGCTGTTTGCCGGAATGGCCCAGCGGGATTGGCGCCCCTTGATCGTGGACGCGTTGTTGAAATCGGCGAAGAGCGGGGTGTCGCTTGTGTGCGCGTCCGCCTGCGTGGGCATTATCATCGGGGTGGTGACCTTGACCGGCGTGGGGACGGAGTTTCCGAACGCCATCGTGCCGATCGCCAAGAACAGCCTTTTCCTGGCTCTCGTGGCGATCATGGTTTGCTCGATCATTCTCGGGATGGGTTTGCCATCCGCGGTTTGTTACCTCCTGATGGCAACCTTGATCGGTCCTGTCCTGAACAAGCTGGGAGTGCCCCCGTTGGCGGCCCACCTGTTCATCTTTTATTTCGGCATGATGTCGATGGTCACGCCGCCGGTGGCGCTGGCGGCCTACGCGAGCGCGTCGATCGCGGGCTCGCCGATCATGAGCACGGGCGTCGCCGCGTTCCGGTTTTCGCTGGTGGGCTTCACCCTGCCGTTCATGTTCGTCTACCGGCCGGAGCTGCTGTTGATTGCGAAGGGGACGAATCCGCTGTCTGTCGTGGCGGTGGTGAGTGCCGTTTTTTCCGCAGTCTGTGGAATCATCGCCCTGGCTGGAGGCTTGGCCGGGTACCTTTTCAAACCGCTGAATCTGACCCTTCGCCTGGCGCTTTTCGCGTCCGCTGCATTCGCGTTGTTCCCGGACAAACGGATTGATTTCGGCGGATTCAAACTCGCGTTGTTTGATCTCGTCGGACTGATCATTTTGGTGATTGTGGCGGTGATGAATTGGAAATCCTCCGAGAGCAATCCGGTGGATGCGGAGGAGTCCGGTGAGCGTCAGTGAAGCGCGCGCGGAGCTCATCGGACGGGTGCTCCCCGAGGGGGTTCCCCGTCTGTGGTGCCCGATGATCTCGCATTACTCGGAGGATGGCGGATTTGATCGCGCCCGAACGATGGCGCACTTCAAACGACTGGCTCCGCGCGTGAAAGGGTTCCTGTTGCCCGGATCGACCGGTGACGGTTGGGAAATGGAGGATCGCGAGATCCGCGCTTTGCTCGAGATCGCCTTGGCGGCGGCCAAGGAATTTCGATTTCGAATCTTGATCGGTGTTTTGAAGACCGAGGTTTCGGAGGTGAAAACGACGATCGAGGATCTGACTGGGTGGCTCTGTGAGCGCACCGGGTGCGCGGACGCGGTGGATGCGATGGTGTCCGCCCGCGTGTGCGGATTCACAGTCTGCCCTCCAAAGGGGGCTGAAAGGTCGCAGGAGGAAATCCGCTCCGCTCTCGCGGAAATTCTTTCGATGGGGCGGCCAACCTCGTTGTATCAATTGCCACAGGTGACCTTGAACGAGATGGATCCCGGGACGGTGGCTGGGCTCGCGCGCGAGTTTTCCAACTTGATTCTGTTCAAGGACACCAGCGGGCAGGATCGGGTGGCGTTGTCCCAAGCGGAGTTTGGGGGCGTCTTCATGGTGCGGGGCGCTGAAGGCAAATACACGAACTGGCCGCGCCTGAACGGAGGGGTCTACGACGGGTTTCTGCTCAGCACGGCGAACTCCTTTCCCGAGGAGCTTGCGGGGGTGCTCGAACTGCTGGTGGCGGGGCGGGTGGCTGATGCCGTCGCCTTGTCGGATCGTCTCGACGCGATTGTGGGAGGGGTCTTCGAAGCGGTAGGCGGGCTTGAATTTGGCAACGCATTCGCAAACGCGAACAAGGCCATGGATCACGTGCGGGCGATCGGGGGAACGGCAGGCGAGATCCCCGGACCTCGTACTCATTCCGGAAAACGGCTTCCGGTGGAGGTGATGCGGGAGGTCGTCAGACTGATGGATGACGCGGGATGTTGTCCCGAGGTCGGCTATCTGCGTTAAGCCCTCGCCTTGGACTCAAAGGCGGTCAGCTGCGCTCTTTGCGCAAAATAGTGGAGAGGGCTTTGGCGAGATCTTCGACACGGTAAGGCTTGGCGACGACGCCCTTGAATCCGTGGTTTTCGTAGTTTGCCAGGACCGGGCCGCTGGAGTATCCGCTGGAAACGATGGCGGTGATTTCTGGATCCAGCTCGCGCAGCCGGCTGATGGCTTCGACTCCGCCCATGCCGCCGGGGATGGTCAGGTCCATGATGACCACGTCGTAGGGATCCCCGTTCCGTCGGGCCAACTCGTAGCTGTCGATGCAGGATTGACCGTCTTCCACCGAATCGACCCGATAGCCTAGAAACTCGAGAGACGTCGCCGCGAGTTCCCGGATAATTTCCTCGTCGTCCATCACCAGCACGCGACCCTCGCCCTCCAGCGGGTCGTTGCCGGCTGCCACCGCCGCCGGAATTTCATTCTGTGAGGCGGGAATAAAGATGCGAAATTCGGTGCCTTCTCCCACGACGGAATCGACCGTGATCAACCCGTCGTGATGTTTGACAATGGAGTAGGATGTGGCGAGCCCGAGGCCGCTGCCTTTTTCCTTGGTCGTGAAATACGGATCGAAAACGTGGGCCAGGTTTGCCGGCGCGATTCCGTGCCCGTGGTCTTTCACCGAAATGCGGGCGTAGTCGCCGTAGGGCAGGGGGAGCGGGGATTCCGCGTCGATGCGGCAGTTCGCGGCTTCCACGCGGATCACACCGCCATCAGGCATCGCCTGTACGGCGTTGATGACCAAGTTGTTGACCACCTGGCTGATTTGGCCGGAGTCGATCTCGACGGTCACAAGGTCGGGTGACATTGAAAATTCGCAACGGACGTTGGAGCCACGCAGGGCGAACGCTGTGGAGTCTTGAACGATTTCCGGAAGGGAGGCCGTCTGCCGAACGGGGGTGCCGCCCTTTGAGAAAGTCAGGAGTTGGGTGGCCAGATCCTTGGCCCGCATCGCGGCTTTCTCGGCCTCTTCAAGCCGATCGTGTTGCTTTTCGCCCGGCTTTGTAAACATGCGGGCGAAGGAAAGGTTGCCGATAACGGCCGTGAGGATGTTGTTGAAATCGTGCGCGATGCCGCCGGCGAGAATTCCGAGGGAGTCGAGCTTGCTTCCACGCAGTCGTTCCTGTTGGAGGTGGTGCTCGTCCGTGATGTCTCGAAACACGAGCACGGAGCCGATGATCTTGCTCTCCTGATCGTGGATGGGGGCGGCGCTGGCAGCGATCAACTTTTCGGTGCCGGATCGGGATACAAGAAGGCTGGAGTCCGGCAGATCGACGATTTCGCCCGAGGAAAGGACGTGGGAAAGGGGGTTGCGGTAGGTGACGCGGGTCTTTTGATCGACGACGTTGAAAACGGTGTTCAGCGGTTCGCCCATTGCGTCGACCTGGCTCCAGTCGGTGAGTTCCTCGGCGAGCTTGTTGATCAGATTGATGCGGCCGTCCGTGTCGGTGGCGATAACGCCGTCTCCAATGGATCGGAGGGTGACGGCCAGACGTTCCTTTTCCTCGGCCAGGGCATCCTCGGCTTCCTTGCGCGCCGTGACGTCGAGCACGAGCGAGGCGATTCCGACCACCTGCCCGGTGGAGTCGATCAGCGGCGTGTTGTACCAGTCGCAGATGATGGTGTCGTTCGCCTTCGTACGGTTTGCCACGGCGAAGGCGTTGATGCTGCGGCGGGCGAGATGAGCGCGATTGCCCGAGTTGATGTCTTCCTGCGCCTGATGGAGGACCTGCTGCCAGGCGGCGTTCACCTTCTTCCGGATATCGCTCGGGTAGTTTTCGCCGGCGAGGATGTTTGAGAAAAGGAATGGGTTCGGATTCTGCCCCGGATCGCTGACCACAAGCGTGGCTCCGGATCGTCCGATTGCCTCGGATTGGGCGTAGCCAAAGATTCGTTCGGCGGCGGCGTTCCAGGCGGTGACCTTGAATTCAAGGTTCCATTCGATCACGGCCAGCGGGGTTTGCTGGATGTGAAGTGCGAGTTTGCGTTCCGATTCCTGACGGGCTTCCTCCGCCTCCTTCTGAGAGGTGACATCGACCATCGAGCCGATCATCCGTTCGGCGAGGCCTTGTCGGTCGTGAAGAATGAAGCCGCGATCGATCACGGACGCGTAGGTGCCGTCGCCACGTTGGAAGCGGTACTCATCGGCCCAGAATTCACCTCCGGTCTGGACGGCCATTTCGCGTCCGTTCCAGACCCGTCGTCGATCGTCGGGATGAAGCCGTTCCAGCCACCAATCCGGATGGTTGCGGACCTGATCGGCTGAGTAGCGAAACATGGCCTGCACCGCCTCGTTCCAGACGAGTCGGTTGGATTCGATGTCCCAGTCCCAGATTGCGTCGTTGGTCGCGCGTTCAAGCATTCGATCCCGTTCCTGAACGGCGCGCAAATCCTCGGTCAATTTTTCGGCGCGCATGCGTCCTTTCGCCTGAAGGAGCGTGATGCTGAACAGCAGGAGACTCACGATGCCGCCGCCAAACAGGACGTAAGAGGATAGGTGCCTTGCCGATCCGGCGATGAATGCGGGCAGGACTTTGAATTCCACGCCGATGAGGTCGTTCGCGACGGCCACGGGGCGGATCAAGGGGGTGTCGGGATCCGGTGCTTCGCCCGGTGGGGAGGGGCGGGCGGGCAACGAGGTGATCAGCGAGCCCACGAGAGCATGACCGGCGCCTGCCAGCGGCCCCGGGATCAGGCGGGCAACGAGAACTTTGGACGGACTTTCCCCGGTTGGAGTTCGGGAGACCGCAAGGTCGATCGTCGGCGGGTGCGCGTCCAGTCGCGCGGCAGCCACCAGCTCGTTGCTTTGCAGAGCCCGTAAAAGAAGCGGGGCCAGGTTGTCCGAATCTGCGGGGGGAAGCTCCCGAAGTTCGGACGAGGATTCAGCCACCAGGATCAATCCGACCGGGGCGCGGTTTGAGTGGGTTTGGACAAGGAACGAGGAACCCGAGGCTCCCGCGTTGGTCGTGCGGTAGCAGCTCAGGGATTGGAACGCGGGGTAGTTGTCGAAGAAATCACGGTCGTCGAATCGCAGCTTCCATGCCGATTCGTCGTGGTCTTTTCCGGCCGGGAAATCCGCAAGGTGCTGGAAAGCGTTCAAATGTCTCCGGATCTCGCTCTCTATGGACTGCGAGGTGAGCTGCACGATCTGGGCGAGCCGCTCGTGGTCGCGTTCGTCGGCGTAGCGCGCGACGCGTTTGTATGCGATCACCGTCGGGATCACCGAGATCAACAACACCAGATAGGCGGGCCCAATGCGTCGCCAATGCCCCCGCAGCCACCGGCTGAACTTGTAGCGTGAATAGTTCAATGATCCCAGATACCCGGCCTCAAGAGCCGGGCGCATTGTAGAAAAGGACTGATTTCCCGCAAAGATTTATGTCGTCCGATCGGCAGCCTGTTTCCCCGGCCTTTTTCTGAACGCAATTGGTTGTGTCGTTGTCAACGGGTCGGCAGTCTTTCGAAACAAAAATGAGCGCGGGAATAACGGCAATCAACGAGGAAGTGCAACGGGCCTCCGGCTTCGTGCAGCCCCTTTTCAGCGAGATCAACAAGGTGGTCATCGGCCAGCGTTACCTGATCGAGCGCCTGACAATCGGCATGTTGGCGAATGGACATGTGCTGCTGGAGGGCGTGCCCGGACTGGCAAAAACCCTGTCTGTGAACACGCTGGCGACCTGTCTCAACGTGCGCTTTTCGCGTCTTCAGTTCACGCCGGACATGTTGCCGGCGGACGTCGTCGGGACGCAGATCTACAATCCCCAGTCCGGTGAATTCACGACCCGCAAGGGGCCGGTCTTCGCCAATATTGTCCTGGCGGATGAGATCAACCGCGCGCCGGCCAAGGTGCAGAGCGCCCTGCTGGAGGCGATGCAGGAGCGGCAGGTGACGATCGGCGAGCAGACCTTTCCTCTGGAACAGCCGTTTCTGGTCTTGGCCACGCAGAACCCGATTGATCAGGAAGGCACCTATCCGCTGCCGGAGGCCCAGGTTGATCGCTTCATGCTGAAGCTGAAGATCGGGTATCCCTCCCGCGATGAGGAGAGGCAGATTCTCGACACGATGGCGCGGACATCGAATCTGCCGTCGGCGAAGCAGGTGGTGGAGGTGAAGGACGTACTGGAGGCCCGGCAGGTGATCAACGAGATCTACATTGATGACAAGGTGAAGGACTATATTGTCGACCTGGTCTGTGCCACCCGCGAGCCGGATCGCTACAATCTCAAATTGAGGGAATTCATCCAGCTCGGTGCCTCCCCCCGCGCGACCATCGCACTGACATTGGCTTCCAAGGCGCACGCCTTTCTGAAGGGACGCGGATACGTGACGCCTCAGGATGTCAAAAGCATCGCCATGGACGTGCTCCGCCACCGTGTCGCCATCACCTTCGAGGCGGAAGCCGAGGAGAAGACGAGCGAAAGCGTGGTTCAGACCATTCTCGACGAGCTGCCGGTACCATGATTCCGCGCGAGATCCTCAAGAAGATTCGCCAGATCGAGATTCGCACCAACCGACTGGTGTCCGAGTCCCTGTCCGGGCATTACCACAGCGTCTTCAAGGGGCAGGGGATGAACTTCGACGAGGTGCGGGAATATCAGCCCGGGGACGACGTGCGGTCGATCGATTGGAACGTCACGGCCCGGATGAACGCCCCCTTCATCAAAAAGTTTGTTGAAGAGCGCGAGTTGACCGTGATCCTGGCCGTCGATGTGAGCGGGTCGGGGCTCTACGGCTCGGGGGCCCAGTCAAAACGCGAACTCGCCGCCGAGATCGCCTCGGTGCTGGCCTTTTCGGCGATCCGGAACAACGACAAGGTGGGGCTGCTGCTCTTTTCGGATGAGGTCGAGAAATTCATTCCGCCGCGAAAGGGACGACGCCACGTGTTGCGCGTGATACGGGAAATACTTTTCTTCGAGCCCGAGCGCACAGGGACCGACCTGCCGGCCGCAATGCGATTCTTGAACCGGGTCACGCCGCACAAATCCATCGTCGTGGTGGCGTCCGACTTTTTGGAAACCCGGCGCCCGTTGCTTTTCGGTGAGGGCAGGGTGTCGCAGCCGAATCCGACGGACGAGCCGATGAGCCGCGAGGCACAGACGGCGTTGCGCCAGGTGAACCGGAGGCATGACCTGGTCGCCGTCCAGATCGTGGACCGCTTCGAAAACGAGCTCCCGGACATCGGCCTGATCGTCCTGAAAGATTCCGAGACCGGCGAAGTGCTGGAGGTGGACACCGGGAACGCCCGCCTGCGCGGGCGCTTTGAGGAGGAGCGTGGATTGACCCAGTCGTCGTTGAGACGGCAGTTCCGCTCCATGGGAATCGACGCCATACACCTCCGGACGGATGAGGAATACTCCACCGCATTGGCTCGATTTTTCGAGAACCGGGAGAAGAAGATCCGGCATCACTGACACGGGTAACGATGGCCATCACGAACAACGCCCTAGTCATTGACGCGCCGTCCACCTCGACGCCTCCGGCCGCCGTTGCAACGAACGTTTCGTTGGAGACCGAGCTGCTGGACATCCGCGATCCGGTTCACATCCCGTCGGATTTGACCTGGCTTTGGATCACGATCGCGCTATTGGCCTTGCTCGCCCTCGCCTGGTGGGTCTGGCGTCGTTGGTTTCGCAAGGATGGCAAAGCCTTCATGGAGCCCGCCCGCACACCGCCCTACAAGGTCGCGCTCGCGGACTTGGAATCCATCCTGCGTCGTATTCACGAGGCGGAGCCTTTTTGCACGGGGGTTTCGGGCATTGTCCGGACCTATCTGGAGCAGCAGTTCGAACTGCGCGCTCCGGAGCGGACCACCGAGGAGTTTTTGTATGAACTGCAGACGGCTCATTTGCTCGATGAAACGCAGAAAGGCAGCTTGGGGCGGTTTCTCGAACGATGCGACATGGTGAAATTCGCCAAGTACGAACCGGCCGAGAGCGAGTTGCGCGAGTTGCACGAAGCGGCCCGGCGTCTGGTGGAGGAAACCATGCCCGACGGGGTGTCGGAGGGCGTTGACACATGAGTTTCGGATTTGCCTACCCATGGGTGCTGTTCGCGCTTTTTATCCTCCCGCTGTTGGTCTGGATGAAAAGCAAGGTGGGGCGGAACCCGGCCTTTCTCTATTCATCTGTGGCGCTCGTGCACGGGGTTGCGGATCGGAATCGCAGCCGGGTTCGGATCTTGTTCAAGTGGCTGCGGTGGCTTGTGCTCGCCTGTTTCATTGTCGCTCTGGCGCGCCCCCGGCTGATCGAGGGCACGCGGCAGATTGAGGCGAGCGGTATCGACATCGTGCTGTGCGTCGATCTCTCCACGAGCATGGCGGCGGAGGATTTCACGGACGACGACGGGCAGCGGATCAATCGTCTGAACATGGCGAAGAAGGTCCTGGAGGAGTTCATCTCGAAAC
>JADHOF010000277.1 GCA_016779125.1 Verrucomicrobiia bacterium
AATCGTGGTCCTACGACTGGGTTCCTTTTGGCCGGCATCATGCCCGTCTGCACGAACCGATTCTCCACGAGGGCAGGGTGATCACCGTACAGTATCCGCATCGCGATTTGTTGGTGCCTCACACGACAAAAGCCGGGGCGCATCCATTGGGGCGCGATGAGAAGTTTTGGACCCGATTGCAGGGGTTTGATCTTCGTGATGGCAAACGCGAATGGATTGCGACGACGGGAACGTCGATTCACCAGACGTCGCTGTTCGGTCGAACCGGCGACGGAAAGGCCGCCATCCTGACCGGTCGGGGCGGTGGGCATCAACCGCCCGAGGAACCCTACGGCATGTCGCTGGTGAACGCTGCGGACGGAGGCACATTATGGGATCTCGCCATCCCGGGATATCCCTCCGCGCAAAACGCCTGCTGGGACGGCCGACACGCATACGCCTTCGCCGGAAAAGAGCATCTGGTGATCGATGTGGAAAGCGGCCGGATCGTTCGGCGCAGTTCGTTGACCGTGGACGTGACCATCACCCGGCGGGAAGGGGAATCCTACGTGACCGAGGTTGTCACCGGGCTGGACGGTTTTCGCAGGCCTCTGACCAAGAACTCGAACGCCTTGGCCGGGCGCTATCATTACTTTCGCGCCAGCGAGCGGTTCTTGATCGGGCGCGTGCACTTGGACACCGGCGCGGTCGAATATCTGGAAGTGCCGGTTCAGGTCATCCGGCGAAAGGGTGAGGCGGATGAGGTTCGTTGGACGAATTCCCTGCCGAACGACATGAGGAACGCCGACGGTTTCGTGGCCTCCCAGGACAAACGAAACGCCGGGAACGGATGGGGGCACGTCTCCGCCGCCAGCCCCACCGTCATTGGAGAACGGATCTACCTCCCGACGATGAACGGCATGGTCTACGTCCTGAAGTGGAACGTGGAACGACTGGACGAAAAAGCCCTGCTCTCCATCAGTGATCTCGGACCGGCGACCGAGACGTGGTCGCTGTCCAGCCTGTCGTACTCCGACGGCAGGATCTACGCCCGCACGCTCAAGGAACTGATCTGCATCGGCCAGGAAAGCGCGAGGCGGTAGGCTCCTTTTCTGAATCCGCTATCGCGCGGCGAGGATCTTGGTGATTTCTTCGGGGGAGGGACCTGTTTTCACGCAGCGGAATCCGGTGTCGGAGATGCCGGTGTCGGCGGAGGTTTTCATACGCAGTCCAGGGCGGTAGCCGGCCAGATAGGCGTCGTTGCTGAGGAAGGATCCACCCCGGGTGACTTTTTTCCAGACGCCGGGTTCGTTCGGGTCGTAGCTGTTTTCGGGGCCTTGGGGGTTCTTGGCCGGGCTGTTTCGGTAGTAGTCCGGCATATACCAGTCCGAGCACCATTCCCACACGTTGCCGGCCATGTCGTGGAGCCCGAAGATGTTGGCCGGGAATTTGCCGCCGGGGGAGGTGGCCTTGTAGCCGTCGACGACTGTGTTGTTGTTCGGGAAGCTGCCTTGAAAGATGTTGCAGGGCGGCTTGGCGGGGTCGCCTTTTTCGTTGCCCCACACGTAGAGGAAGTTGTTCGTGCCACCGCGGGCGGCGTATTCCCATTCGGCTTCGGTGGGCAGGCGTTTGCCGGCCCATTTGCAATAGGCCATGGCGTCGTACCAGGCGATGTGGACGGCGGGGTGATCCATGCGGTCGTCGATGCCGGAGTTTTCGCCCTCGGGCCGCTTCCAGGACGCGTTGACGCCGTAGGCCCACCAGACGTGGCTGTTGTTGCCGATGGGCACGTCGAATCCGGGAGGTTGGAAGATGATGGAACCCGCTTTCAGATTCTCCACCGGCACGCCCGGGAAATCTTCCGGGCGGGGCGTGCGTTCCGCGATGGTGATGTATTTTGACGCGTTCGCGAATTCACGAAACCGGGCGTTGGAAACCTCATGGCGGTCCATCCAGAAGCCGCTGATCTCAACGGTGTGAACGGGGACCTCGTCCGGCTGCCCGTTCGTTGAGCCCATTTGAAAGGTGCCGCCCGGAATCCATACCATCTCGTTTGTCCAGGAGAAGTCGTCCATCTCGGTCGTTTCGCGGGGCGAGACCTGGGTGTCGGAATCGGGAGCGGCGGGCGGGTTGTGGCCGAGACCGCGGGCGGGAGCCTGTCGGTTGCGCAGATCGGAATCCGCCTTCTTCAAGGCCAGCATGGAGCCGAAGTAGACGCCCACCAGAACAATGGTCAGGGCGATCGTGAACTGCTTCAGGGCGTGTGGATTCTTTGGGGTGCTCATTCTTTCAACGTTTCAAAAAAGGGGAGTTAGTGAAGGCTCGGCTTCGGCAAACTGCAAACGCGAAATGGTGCTCAGTTGCCTTGCGACTGCGCGGCGGCGGGAAGAAGCGGGTTTAGAATCCCGCGAATATCATCGACCGTCGGAGGTCCCTCGAACGTGGCGACCGATTTTCCGTCCTTGAAAACGAGAAGCGTCGGCACGCCCCGGACGTTGATCTGTTTGACCAGTTCCTCCTCCTGGTCGTAGTCGATTCGTCCAAATACGACCCGGCCTTTGAACTCCTCGGCGGCCGCTTCGATCTCGGGTGCGGACTTGCGGCAGGAACCACACCAGGTGGCGGAGATCGTAATGAAGGCCAGCGATTTGTTCGTGAAAACGGCTGTTTCGAATTCGCTCCGATTCATGAGCACCGTGTCCACGACGGCATTCTCACCGGTGATTGTGAGCGGTGCCGGATCGCTGTCGCAGCTGATTGCAAGCAGGCCTGCAAGCATAACCGACAATAATGATCTTTCAAAAACTGTTTTCAACGGCGGGTGGGATGTTTCAGGACGGGGAAGTATTTCGATCAAATCCCACGCGCATGTCGTTGCCCGTCGGCGACTGGAAGACGCGGAGATCGAAGGCCGGCAACGCCGCGAGCAGGTGGTCAAAGATGTCGGCCATGATCCCCTCGTACGCGACCCAGCGCTGATCTTTGCAGAAGACGTAGATCTCCAGCGGAATTCCGCTTTCAGTCGGCGCGAGCTGCCGGACCAGGAAAGTGAGGTCTTTTGAGATCTGCGGGTGATTGCGGAGGTAGGCTTCGACGTAAGCCCGAAAGGTGCCGAGATTGGTCATGCGGCGTCCGTTGACCGAGGATTCTTCGCCGGCTTTTGTCCGGAGATTGTGTTCCGAAATCTCCTTTTCCTTTCCCGCAACGAATTCGCGGATCGCGTCGATATGGCGGAAGCGTTCAAGAAGTTCCGGGTCGCAGAACTTGACGCTGCTCATGTCGATTCTTAGAGCCCGCTTGATTCGTCGGCCGCCGCTTTCCTGCATTCCGCGCCAATTCTTGAAGCTGCCCGTGATCAGGTGATAGGTCGGAAGGGTGGTGATGGTCTTGTCAAAATTGCGGATCTTCACCGTTGTCAAACCGACCTCCATGACGTCGCCGTCGATGCCTTGCGAGGGCACCTCGATCCAATCCCCCGCCGCGACCATTCGGTTTGCCGAGAGCTGGATTCCGGCGACAAAGCCGAGAATCGCGTCCTTGAAGACCAACATCGTGACCGCCGACATCGCACCCAGCCCCGTCAGCAGTCCGGCGGGCGAACGGTCGATCAGCACGGAGATGGTCAACACGATGCCCAGTCCGTAGACGAAGATCTTGATGAGCTGGACAAAGCCCGTGATGGGCATGGACTTCGACACCGACAGTGACAGGTAGACCTTTTGCCCGGCCGCAAGCAGGGAATCGACGGCGAGCACGCTCGTGAAGACCATGTACACGACTGCCGCCTTGGACACGATGGCCGCGATCGAGGGCACGTAGGCCAGTGCGTCCGGTGCCAACAGATAGATGACGATCGCCGGGGCCAGCCGGGCGAGGTGATCGAAAAAACGGTGTTCCAGCAATGCGTCGTCCCACTCGCTTTTCGTGCGGGTGATGACCCGGGTGACCAGACGAAGCAGGAAGTTGCGGGCCAGAACGTGTGCCGCGTAGGCGAGCACGAGCACAAAGCCGGCGGCCACGATGGTTGATAAGACCATGGAACCGGCACGAAAACCGCCGATCCTAACAAGCCAACTGTCGATTGTGACTGCCATCCGGGGAGGCTAGAGGGAACAGGCCGAGGGTTAAAGTTCGGAGTGGCTTTCGACCAGCCCGGCCGCCGCAGCCCGGACGGATTCAATCAATTCGCGAGGCTCGATGACACGGGCCCGGCCCGCCCAGGTCATGACCCAGCGTTGAACCTCGTCGAGACTGGAGAGCTTGAACGAGAGGTCGAGGCCGCCGTCTTTCAGTTCCTTGATCTTCTGCGAGGCGTGCCAGCGTTTCTCGCGGATGTAGTCCGCCGCGAGAGGATCGAAGCGGATGGTCACGTGATATTCGCCCTTGCCGGAATGCACGCCGAAGCTGTCGCGCAGCCGCTGTTCCAGGGAGAATTTCTTGGGGGGCGTGAAGCGCTCGCCGGTTGTTTCCACCGATTTCATTCGGGCGGGAACAAAGGTGCGGATGTCGTCACGGGCGTGATCGTGGGCGAAGAGGAACCATTCGCCGTTGATGTTGGCCAGGTGATAGGGATCGACCACGCGGGTCTCGGCCGCGCGACTGCCGGGCTTTCTGTATTCCAGACGCAGAGTCCGGTGCTGCGCGGCCGCCTTCGAGAGTGTGTCGAATATTTCAAGGCTGACGACCGGCTCGGCGGTGGTGCGGAAGGAGATCGTTTGTTCCCAGTCGGAGAGATTCAGCGAGATCGTATCCGGCAGCATGTTCTCCATCTTGTGGAAGGCGCTGAGCAGCGGTTTTTCGAAGTTGGTTCCGCGATACTGTTCCAGGGCTTTCTCCGCGATGAGCAGGGCAACCAATTCGCCTTCCGTGATCTGCATGGACGGAAAGGCCCGGACGTCCTGATAGTAGAAGTAGCCGAACTTCGCCGAGTTGTAGTCGATCGGAAGCTCCATGCGGTCGCGCATGAACTCGATGTCGCGATGGATGGTCTTGGTGCTGACCTCCATCTTCTTCGCCAAGGTGTTTGCATTCGGGAACTTGCCGGACAGCAGTTCCTGATGAATGCGCAGCATCCGCTCCAGCGGCGGACGCGAGCGCGGGGCGCCCAGCTCTTTTTTGGTTCTCATATTCGTGCGTCGAGGAAGGTATCGTGCACGAACGGACAAGGGCTGTCCAAGGCGGAAGAGCGACTGAGGATGACGCGGATTTCACGGATGCGAGAAAAACAACGGCGGCGTTGTGGCCTTTCGAAAATCTGCATTGATCCGAGTCTTCCGCCCCTTCCGTGGTTGAAACCATCTTCCGAACGCGAAGCTCAACCGGTAGGGCGGCCAGTCCCTTGGCCGCCGTCCTCGCGATTCACACGCGCACCGGAAAACGTCATCATGGGAAAGGGGTGATACTGGAAGGCTCGATGGATTCAAACGTGTCCGGCCACCCATGCGATCGCGATTGGTTTGACAAGGCCTCAAGGGCGGCGCTCAAGGGACTGAGCGCCCTACCTGGCGGAGC
>JADHOF010000278.1 GCA_016779125.1 Verrucomicrobiia bacterium
AGCGGCGCGAGCAGCAGAGCAATGAAGAACGTGAGGCTGTGTTTCATGTGGTCTTCCATAATTCAGCGAATCCAGATGCCCTTGCTCGTGCCGCCTTTGAGCGTGGTTTTCGGGTAGTCCGGGTTGAGTTTTTGTTCGATCACTCCTTCCGGCCTTTCAGCCGAAACCGATACTGCACAATCTCGGCGTTCCCGTGGAGTCCCTTGCCGCGATAGGAAAGATTGACGAACCAACCGGTGGTCGGATCGTATTCGAGATCGCCGTAGCCGCCGTCCGGGTAGAACTTGTCGATCGGTTTGCCGCCGAGCATTTTCCAGGACGCGCCGCGATCGGTCGAAAGGTAGATCGCATTGGCGCGGGGAAACTTTTTGCCCGCTTTCGGAGTGGTGTTGCCGACACCGATCAGCGTGTGGTCAGTCCACCAGTCGGCCTCGCCTTTCAAGTGCGCCAGCGTCCAGATTCGTGGACGATCCCACACGCCGGTTTCCGGCAACGCGTCTGTCCAGCGTCGCCAGGTTTTGCCGCGATCATCGGAACGGGTTTGCAGGACATAACGCCGACCGGGTCCGTCTGATCCGACACTTACGATTCGGTCGCCGCCGACATACTCAAACCCCTTCTCAACGGAGTTGTGCTCCGGCACGTTGACCTGTTCGCTGACAACCCGCCACGACGCTCCGTTGTCCGGCGACTGGATGAACCGGCATCGCCAGCGTTGCTTACCGCCGACGTATTCGCGCAGGCTGGTGTAGATCTTGCCGTCAATCGTGGTGTGGTCGTCCGTGGCATAACAGTGATCGTCATTCTCGATTCCGACGAAATCGACCTGGCGCAGTTGGCTCCACGTTTGACCGCCGTCAGCAGAATCCGTCTGCCACGTGCCTTTACCCTCGCGGTGGTTTGGCCCCGTCGTCCGCCAGACGTGCAGGATGACTTTTCCATTCGGCGCGACATAGAGATAGGGTTCGAATGCGTCGTCGCCGTCAAACGAAACAGGGAAGCCGGCGATCGGCGAACCATTGAGCGCGTGATCCGCGTCGGACCAGTTCTGACCTCCGTCGTTGGAGAATCGCACATGAATCACGCCGTCCGAGCCGGTGTGCCTCGATGCGCCGCGATAACACAGAACCAGCGTGCCGTTGACGGTCCGTTCCACGGTCGCCCGCCCAAACCAACGGCCGTCTGCTTTGGCTACGACGCGGGTTTCGAGATCAGAGATTTCAAGCTCATTTGGCTTCCACCACCGATCGAGCTGAGTACGAAGTCTTGCGACATCTTGTTTGTGTTCAGCCAGGCTCGACAAATCGTGTTTTTCGAATGGATCCGCTTTCACATCGAACAGGGCCGTTGTCTGCAGATGGCCGCCCCATGGTCCGCTTCCGTCTGCCTGTTTGTGTGGCTCGATGAGTTTCAGGTTTGCCTGACGAATCCAGCGATAAGCGATGTCTGTAGACGGATTGCTGAGACTGGTCGCATCGCCGGGGTAAATCTCACCGAAGATCGGGCGATTCTCATCAGGCTTCACCTGACCGCGACAGACGGGGAGCAGGTCCACTCCCGGAAGCCGGGGTCGGTCGCTTTCTGCAATATCGGCAATCGCCAGAAGGGTCGGCATCAGGTCGATACTGCTGACCGGCGATTCCCAGGTCGCGGGGGCAATCACGCCATCCCAGCGGATCAGGATGGGAGTGCGGAGGCCGTCATCGAACGGGGCTCGCTTGCTGCGAGCGGTGTGTGCGAATTCTTCCGGGCGATTTCGCTGCGGGCTCCGATCTGGTCGCCATCCGTTGTCGGACACGAAGACAAAAACGGTGTTGTTTAACTGGCCCTGTTTGCCGACATATTGGATCAACTGGCCGACGGTCTCATCGAACTGAGCAATGGATGCGAAGTATGGGAGTTCGTGTTTTTTGACACCCGCGCGGCTCCGGGCCAGATCGTAGAAGCGTTGCGGCGAATCGTGAGGCTGATGTGGAAGGTACGGTGCATACCACACAAACCAGGGAGTTTCTGATGCCGTACAGTCGTCGATGAAGTCATAGATCGGCTGCATGGTGACGCGGCCAATCTGGAGTCCGACGTCACCGTTTCCGTGGGCAACGATCTCACCGCTGGCGAGCTTGCGGATTCCGCCGAACGTCTGACTTCGCGGCGGGGCCTTGAAGATCGTCATCCCCTCGGTAAAGCCGCCGTTTCGCCAATGTCCTTCCCAGAACTTGCCGGTTTGAAGACAGCGGTATCCGGCTTCAGTGTGAAGGATTCCGGGCAGTGTCTTCTGCCTGCGAATGAGTTCGAATTCGCGCTGCCGAGTTCTCACATACACGTCCGCCGAGGTCATGCGGTTGTAACCGGCACTTCCTGGCGGCCCATGATTGAAGTGGACACCGTGCTGATGCGGATACAAGCCTGTCAGCAGCGAGACCAGGGACGGACGACAGACGCTACTGGGCACATATCCGTTGGTAAATCGGGCGGATTGCGCGGCAAGTCTGTCGAGGTTTGGCGTATGGACACGCTCGTTGCCCATGAAGCCGAAGTCCGGCCACGCCTGATCATCGGCAATGATGCAAACAATGTTCGGGCGTTCGGCTCTGACTGCGGGAACGGGTTTGTCGTCGGCGCTCAACGTACGCAGCTGTGCGAGCAGCAAAACGATGAGGAGTGTGAGGGTATGTTTCATGGTTGCAGTGTTCTGGCCGGGAGCGTTCGAATTCATTCGTTCAGCGTCCGTATTTCGGATAGATGGCCGGAGTCGGGAAGCGCTCTTCGATGCTAAAGGACATCGGCAGCCATTCCTCTCGAGGCACCTGGACCTTGGGCCAATTCTTGGGACGGACGCGAACGGTTCTCCCAGGGCGAAAGCCTTCCAGAACCATGTCTATCTTCATGCGGATCTGGATTCCACTGCTTCCCAATGGGACCTCTCCTTCGTCCCTGGCAACTTCCAGCACGCGGCCCTCGATGGCCATGTGCGCCGGTCCGTAGGGGCCGTGAGCGTGCTTCAACTCCGTGGTGGATGCGTTCATCAACGCCTTGCTGTCTTTCTGGAAATCGGCGTAGAGCGAGGCATCCATGCCGCCGAACAAGGTCGCGGTCACCTCTGCGTTGCCAAACTCCCCATACTTGACGGTATCGACCTTTGCGGGCATCCAGCGGCTGCGGATGAAGTCCTTGTGCGTCTCGGTCTGAGTGTCGGAGGCGCGCTGCATCGCTGTGTCGTCCAACCAGATGTCCGAGATGTGAAAGCGGTTGTACACGCCGTCCGGCGTGGGCTTCCAGGCGATTCCAAGCAGAACGGCCTGGTCATCCAGAGACTTCTTTCCGCTGGCGGGCCAGATGCCCTCATTGATCAGGTCAATCACTTTGAGGCTTTCGCGGTCACGCCAGATGCGGGAGGCAGCGTTGAAGGTCATCGTTTCCTCGCCATCTGCGCCATCTGCGCCTGTCTTCGGTTCGCGACTGGCGACGATCGTTCCTTCATTATTTTTGATTTCCAGTTCTTTAAGTTTCCAGACTTTGCCTTCTCGCTGGCAGTGGCTGGGCTCGTCTTCAAGCAGCAGCACATGATTTTCGGCAGGCGCTGCGCCGCCCCCACCCTGATAATTCGCGGGTCTATCCTTGTTGTTGACCGGCAATACCGGCACGACGGAGAACTTCGGGTCCGGAGGAAGGAAGGAGCGGACGTGCAGTACGGTGCCGAGTGGGACGTCGCGAAGATCCGCCGGCGCGCCGTGATAGCGGATGATGCCATACGGCAACATGGCGAAGGGCTGCGGCTCGTTTCGGAAGAACATGCCTTCCGTTTGCACGCGGATGCTGCCGCGACGATTCGCGTGATCCACGAAAACGAGTTCGCCGCGATAGGAGTGAGCCTTTTCGAGCGGTGGAAACTTCCCGACCTCGGGACGGAACGGTTCATCCTCGGCGTTGACAATGTTCGCGAGCAGGGAAACACCGAGGTACAGCGCCGCAACCCAGATGGTCAATTTGAGTTGTGTCATAGTTCAATCACCTTGTTGCTGTCGCCGAACTGATCGATCTCCACGCCCATCTTTTGCGCCATCAACAGAAGCAGGTTGCTCATGTGGGCATCGGTGTTCGCTGGCCGGCTGCAGAGACGGTAATGCTTGGAGGTGAGTGCTCCGTCGGCGTCGAGTGCGTAGCCATCGAATGTTGCTGCCTCCCGGTTGAAGTCGAGATGGCTGCCATGCTCCAGACCAAGGTCCGAACCGCCGGCGAGCACCAACGGCAGGTTGGCATTGCCGTGCCCGTGCCCGTAAGTCATGCCGCTGCCGAAGAGCGACATCGTTGAAGCGAGGAGCGGCTTGCCGTTGACGTCCTTGGTTTCCGCAAGGCGGGTGAGGAAGTAGCCGAACTGCTCGATGGCGAAGGAGTCGTAGTTGGTGAGCTTCTCCATGTAACCCGGATCGCCTCCGTGGTGGCTGAGCTGATGGCGGGATTCGGTGATGCCGATCTCCGGAATGGCGATGGCCTCACCTTCGCCGCCCAGGCTGAAAGTGGCCACGCGGGTCACATCCGTCTGAAAGGCGAGCACCATCAGATCGTAGACGGTGCGGAAATAGTCGCCCGCCTGCGTGGTGGGAATATCGCGGTTCGTCCGCTGGCGATCGACCTCGGAAATCTTTGGCAGCGGAGTGTCGAGCCACTTATCGGCCCGCCATGCCCGAATTTCCGCCTCGCGCACGGAGGTAAGATACTGCTCCACGCGCCCCTTGTCCTCAGCACCCATCTTTTGCTGGAGCCGATTCACCTCGGCGAGGTTGGCATCGAGAACGCTGCCCTTGCGACGCAGTTCCTTCCGCTGGGCTGCCAGGCCGCCTGCTGGGGTCTCGAACAGGGACGCGAAGATCTCGCTGCAACGACGCATTGCCGGCAATGGGACACCATCGGCGGTCCAGGCGAGCGATTCCTGATTGATGGCGATTTCCATGGAAGGGTAACGGGTATGTTGCCCGGTGATTTCCGCCATCTTCTGGTCCACCGAGATCGTGTTACGATCCGAGGGGCCGAGCTTGCCTCCAGTCAGCCAGGTCTTGATACAGTTGTGGTGGTGGCCGATGGCTCCCGGGTGGTGCATGCCGCTGATGGGGGTAATGACGTCGCGGTGCTTTTCCAAGGGCTTCAGCGACCGGGAAAACGCATAATCCTTTCCCGGCGTCAAGATCTGGTAGTTCAACGAATGCACGCCATTGGCGAGGTAGATGAAGACGCTGCGGCGTGGCGTTTTGGTTTGCTGCTCGGCTGCGTTGAGTGGAACCATACATTCCAGGAAGGGAAGCGAGATGCAGGTGCCCATTGCACGAAGCGCATGCCGGCGATCGATTAGCCACGATTGGGTTTGGATGTTCATAAACGTTCTTGGTTCTTGGTTCTTTGTTCCTCGTTCTTCGTTCTTCGTTGGGGAGCTAGCGTTTCTTGATCAGATCGGAAAGGGCGACGGAGCGGATGATGTCCTTCACGCGG
>JADHOF010000279.1 GCA_016779125.1 Verrucomicrobiia bacterium
ACATGTTCACCGGGCTCCGCCGCAGTTTGTCGAAGGTGATGACCTTGAATTCGATCTCCAGTTCCGCCTCCGGCGTCAAGGCCTCGCCCAATTCATGCAGGGCGTGGCGGTATCTGCGCTCGGCCAACAGGGCGTTGCCACGCACGAACACGTAGAACTCCATGTCATTGTAAGGCTTGTCGCCGGCCGGTGTTCGGAGCACGCCGCCTTCGCCGCGCCCATAGCCTCCGGCGAGCAGCAGCGCCTCCAGTTCCCCTGCCGGGATCAGGCGACGCACACCTTCCAGTGTCACGCGACAGTTGTCCGCCAACTTGGCCTCCAGTTCATCGCCGCCATCGACCGTGTACCGCTCGTTCATTGCGAGTGCCTTTCCCGCCAACCCTGGCGAAATCCATCCAGTCGTCCTTTTCGCATCGCCCAGCGAACCCGCGCCGCAAAGGGCAATCCGCCCGGCGTCCCGTGGCGCAGGCAGTAGCCCAGGTCGTGCCGATAATCGCTGACAAAACCCAGCAGCACCGTCTTCACCCAGTTGTACGCGCCCGGTGACCCTTCCCACGCCTTGCCGATCGCCCGCGCGTCGCCATGGCTGCGTTTGTAGCTCTGCGCGATCGTGTAGTTGTGCGAGTGCATTGCGATTGAGCGCTCCACGTATTCGACCCGGAAGCCCTGCTCCTTGCACCAGCGGGTGTATTCGTCGTCCTCGGCATATTGCAGGTCTTCGCGGAATCCACGCCGGCTCCACACATCCTTGCGCAGGCCGCTGCTGACCATGCTGAAAAAGTGATCCCACCGGACGGACTCCCGCTGCGGACCGAAACAGCGTTCGTAGTCGCACGCGAACACCGGTTTGCAATCCGGTCGGGGAATCTGCCGGCCAAACACCGCCGCCGTCTTTGGATCCTGCAACGCGTCCACCAGCGGACGCAGCCAGTTCGTGCCCTGCGGCGTCGCGTCCGCGTTGATGAAGATGCCGAACTCCGACCGGCCCAGCCGCATCCCGTGATTCATCACCCTCCCGGGCACGTAGTCCTTGGACTCGATCTGCACGAAATGCGCCGGCTTCGCCGCCTGGATCAGCTCCACCGATCCGTCCGTGGAACCGGAATCAATCACGATCAGCTCCCAGTTCTTGAAGTCCTGCGAACGGATCGCGGGCAGGGTGTCCCGCAGGGCCCAGCCTTCATTGTAGGACAGCATGATGATGCTGACAAAAGGATCGCTCATGGCCGGGCTGATGCTGCCGGTTTCCGCCGGGCTTTCCGAAACTTATTGAAGCGGTCGCGAAATTTTTGTCGTTCACCGTCCCGCATGCCGCTCCACCAAAGCCCGCCGAACGCGATCGCCAGCGCCACGCAGCTTTCGCCCGCCACGTATAGGAAATGCGGGCGCGCCGACCAATGCCAGCCGACCTGCGAGAAGGCCAGCACGCCCAGCATCGGGAGACACCCGATCCACACCGGCAGCAAGGTCTCCCGGATGAGCACGAAGCAACCCACGCCCACCTCGCGCGCCGCCATCCGCCACAGGAAGAACCAGCCGAAGAGGACGGACGGAATCAACGAGCCGAAACAAACGCCGATGATCGACTTCAGATACAGCACGAGCCCGACGCTCAACGCGACGTTCAAGCCCGCCTCCGCCATGCCCAGCCAAAAGAGCCGCATGTGGTGTCCCGTCACAACGAAGATCTGCTTGGACACGCTGTGCGTGATCACCGAGGTGTAGTACCAAAGGAGAATGATCTGTCCGGCCCACACGGACTCGCGGGCCGGCACCGCGTCGCCTGTCAACAGACTGATGAGTTCCCGGAGATAGAAGGCGCACAGCAGATACAGGGGCGTCCCGACCATCACGCTCAGGCGCGTCATGTTTCGCAGCAGGTCGCGGATCGCCCCGGAGTCGCCCTTGGCGTGCAGATGCGCCGCCGCCGGCGACAAGGTGTCCTGCAGCTGCTTCGTGAACATCTGGTAGATCTCCGCCACCTTCGCGCCGGCTTGGTAGACCGCGATCATCGCCACCGGCAGGGTCACGCTCAGCACAAACTGATCCGACTTCGCCAGCAGCAGATTCGTCATCGTGATCACATAGGTGATCAGCGAGAAGCTCAGCGTCTCGACCACCATCGCCCACCGGAAGTTGCCCGGCCGCAGCCGCACCTTTGGCATGCCGCGCAGGGCGAACACCGCGGACAACATGTCCGGCGCCGTCGTGCAGAAAAGCGCCGCGGCAAAGATCCACAGCAGACCCCAACCGTAGTTCAGCGCCGCCCAGAGCAGGGCGAGGTTGAGGATCCGGAAGAAGACGATGATGTAGTTGCACAACACCATCCGCTGTTGCCCGCGCAGGATCTCCGGGAAGATGCCGAAGGGAAAATTAAGGCCCACGCCGCCGAAGAAGATGACCAGGATCAGTTTGAAACGTCCCACGTTCTCCGGTGAAACCTTGAAGATCCGGATGATGTAATCCTGCCCGAACCAGCCGATCCCGAAGATCAGCAGGGCGATGCCGAGATACATGAAGAAGATCGTGCTGATGACCTGGCTCAGCGTCTCCCAATCCCCCTTGGCCGAGAGTTCGGCCGTCCGTTTCTGGGCCGAAAACCCCATTCCGAAATCCATCAGCACGCCATAGCCGAACAGACTCCACAACAACGCCCAGAAGCCGAAATCCTCGTCGCTCAGTCCCTGATAGAGCAGCCGAAACGTGACCAGGCCGATCCCCATCGCCACCACGATGCGCACGTAGTTCGAGATCGAGTTCCGCAGAATGTTGCGTTTGACGTCTGTGTATTCCATCCCGCCTCGTCAGATATCCGCCCGTAGCGCCGGGAGGAGGATCAAGATCACGCCCCGGAGATCCAAGCTCATGTCGTTCAATCCGCCTGATAGGCAAAGGGTCGGCCCCAATCCGGCTTCTCTTTGCGCTCGCCCATGACCCACCGATAAATCTCCAGATCCTGCTCCGCCTTCGCCTCCCACGTATACATCTTCTCGATGTGCCGGCGGGATTTCCGCCCATATTCACGTGCCTTGGCGGGATCCTTCACAAAACCCTCGATCGCGTCGCGCAGTCGCGGAATCAATTCCTCCCGCGTGCCCATCGCCACGGAGATGCCGCACTCCGGCGGCACCAGTTCTGTCGGCCCCGCATAGTCCAGCACCACCGGAGCCAGACCGAGCGCCATCGCCTCCAGAACGGCCCCACCACCAAACTCACGAATGCTCGGAAACGCGAACACATCCCCCTGCGACAGCCGCTCGTGCAGAACCGAATGCTCAACCCAGCCATCCAGCTTCACCCCCTCGCCCAAGCCTTCCCGCTCCACAATCCCCTTCAATTTCGGCATTTCGGGTCCGTCGCCGATGATGTCGATCGTCACCTTGCGGTCGCGGATCAGGTGCTTCGTCGCCTCCAGCAGCATGTCGAGCCCCTTGAGCGGCACCAGGCGCCCGACGAAGGAAATCTTGACCAGCTCCTCCGGCGGCCGTTCCAAGGCCTTCGGGAAGCGCTTCAGATCGATCCCGTTTTCCGGCATGAAGATGCACTTGTCGTGATAACGCTCCGGCTCCTGATCCCAGGTCGTGCAGGACGCAATCACGATCGCCTGCGCATGTTCCCGCGTCCCGCGATAGCCGGGCAACAGCTTGTACAGGGGCCGGACATAACTCAGCCACTCCTTCTCCGACCGCCGCATGTATTCGAAGCCCTTGGGCCACGGCACACCGCCGTTCAACGGTCCCACCACGAAGGGCACGCCGATCTTCTTCAGCTTCTTGGCCAACAGGCTGGGGGTGGTCGGACTCAAGGGCAGGATGCGGTGCACCACGTCAAACTCGCCGGCCTTCAGGCGGTCGCCAAAGACGCGCCAGAATTCCCGCTCGAAGAAGGGGTAAGCCAGCGTGTAAAGCGCCGAATAAGTGGTCCAGCCGAGATCCTTTCCGCCCCGCAACATCAGCGCGATCTTCCACGCCAGGCCCTGTGCCGCACGGGCGTTGATGGACGTGAACTGTTCGCGCGGCAGCCCGGCCTTCAGAATCTCCTCCTCGTTCCGTTTCTCCGCGACCAGATGCGCGTCGGCCACCTTCGCAATCGCCAGGTAGTGTGACCAACCCACCAACGCGGCGCTCGTCAACGCCGGATTGGCCGCCTCACCGATCACCAACACGCGGGGTTTCTTCATCGCGGTTGCAGCTTGGAAGAGCCCCCGGACACCCGCAACCCTATTTGCAACGCCCGGTCGGCCTCGCTACGCTTTCGCCACGTGATCAAGGATCTGATCAAGGCCTTCGTGCTGTTCAACATGTACTGCGTCGCGGCGCCGCTCATCGGGGCGTACATCAAGAACAACCGTGGTTTCCAACGAATCGCCTTCTCGATCATGGCCTTCATGACCATGGGCGGGCTCTTCCACGCCACGGAATGGGGGCTCACGCTGGGCTCCGTCGAATGGTATCGCGGGCACACCAAGGGCTACCATTTCTACTTCGTCGAGTTCTGGGCCATCGTGCTCGTCACCGCGTCGATGCTCGGCCGGAAACCCAAGGGCACGCTGAACCCGATCGGTCTCTGGCTGTGGTATCTCTACTGCTTCCTCAGCCTGCTCTCCATCATCAACGCGCCGAACGTGAACTACGTGCTCATGTGTGCGTTCCGCTATGTGAAGGTCGCCGTGATCTTCATTGCGGCGTACAACTTCCTGCGGGACGAGGACGACCTGATGCATTTCATCAAGACGATGGCCGTCTGCCTCATCTGGCAGGCCTTTGTCTGTCTCAAGCTCCGCTACCTGGAGGGGCGCTACCAGATCCACGGCACCTTCGATCACCAGAACCCTCTGGCGATGTATATCCTGCTCATCTTCCCCGCCATTCTCGCCATGGCGTTAAGCGACAATGAGCGTCTCAAGAATGTCTGCGTCTTCGGCTACATGTGCGGCGGTCTTTGCATTCTGCTGACGGTGTCCCGCGCCGCCTTTGCCCTCACGGGAGCGGGCACGGTGGGCATGATCTTCATGTCCCTGCTGCAGAAGGCCACCAAGCGCCGCCTCGTGGTCACGGTCTGCATCGCCTTCATCGGCTCGCTCGGTGTGCTGAAGGCGATGGATACTCTGATGGGCCGCTTCATGAACAGCGATCCCCCCGAGGGCGTGTTGGATCTCCGCGAAATCATGATCGTCTGTTGCGATGAGATGTACCGCGACAACCTCCTGGGCTACGGTTGGAACTGCTACGCCCACGGGGTCACCGGCGGCCTTGCGCGCTATGCCGACATCATGGATGACTGGACCCGGACGCTGGACCAGAACCCGATCCCGGGGTTCAAGTATCCCATTGTTGAGAGCCACTACTATCTCCTGCTCGGTGAAACCGGCATCCAATCCTGGTTTGGCTATTTTCTCTTCGTCGGTGTCTTTGCCTGGTGGAGTCTTCGCGCCTGGTGGTATTGGCGGCGCAGTGATCTCGGCATGATCTG
>JADHOF010000280.1 GCA_016779125.1 Verrucomicrobiia bacterium
TACCACGGTGACTGCTCCTGCTCGCAGGCGGTCAGGGAAATTGTCATCACGCATGGCCTTTTTTTCGGCCTTCCGCGAATACGGCAGCGGTTTCGTGATTGCAACGACGCCGCCAACAAAATCCGCCTCGCAATGCCCCTGTCAACAACAACGGGCCAGCAAACGAAGCCGACAGGGGCAACAGCCGTCCAGCCGACGAGGCGATCCGGATTTTTCCGTAGGAACGAGAACACCACCCCCGGGAAGCGAAACCATCACTGCGGCTACGCCGATTGTATGATCTTGCCACTCGATTGCGGAACGCTCGGATTCGAGGGTTTCAGTGGGTGTGAAATCGCCGGATGCTTGGCTTTCTGAGTCATGAAACACAGTTGTTCCATTCCCATTTCCCCTTACCATCCGCCCATCAACTCCCCGTGAGCACCGCCGACGAAATCCAAAAACTTCACCGACTCCGCCAGGAAGGCGTTCTGTCGGACGAGGAATACGTTCGGGCCAAACAAAAGGCCCTTGAGGAGGGAAGCAGCGTCGGTGCCCGCATCGACAAGGCGGTCGGCAACGCCATCCAGGACGTGCCCCAATACTGCATGCTGATGCATCTCAGCCAGTTGTTGGGATTTGTGCTTCCGATCATCGGCTTCGTCGTCCCGGTCCTCATGTGGATGCTCCGCAAGGACGATTCCCCGGATATCGATCGACACGGCAAGAATGTCATCAACTGGATCATCAGCGAGCTTATCTACGGGGTCGTCTGTGCCGTACTGACGATGATCCTGATCGGCATCCCCCTCGCGGGAGCCCTGTTCGTCTGCAGCGTCGCCTTCCCGATCATTGCCGCCATCAAGGCGAAAGAAGGCATCATCTGGACCTATCCCCTCACCATTCCCTTTTTCAAATGAAACCAATCCTCGCACTCGCACTCATCTCCCTCGCCCTCTGCCAAACGGCCCACGGTGCTCGTATTGAAACCATTGCCGGCACCGGCACCGCCGGTTTCTCGGGAGACGGCGGTCCCGCTACCCAAGCGAAAATTGACAACCCCTTCGGCGTCGTGCGCGGTCCGGACAACGCGCTCTACTTCTGCGAATACACCGGCCAACGTATCCGGAAGATCACCCCCGACGGACGTATCCACACCGTGGCCGGCAACGGCAAGACCGGCTACACCGGCGACAACGGTCCCGCGACCGACGCGAGCTTCAACAAGCCGCACGAACTCCGCTTCGACCGCGCCGGCAACCTGTTCATCACGGACATGTCCAACAACGCCATCCGCAAGATCGACATGACATCCGGTGTCATCACCACCTTCGCCGGCACCGGCAAGGCCGGCTATTCCGGGGATGGCGGAGCCGCCGTGAACGCACGCCTCAACAAGCCGCACAGCCTGCAATTCGCCCCGAACGGCGACCTCTACATCTGCGACATCGGCAATCATGTCATTCGCCGGATCGATGTGAAATCCGGTGTCATCACCACCTTTGCCGGCACGGGCAAGGCGGGCGCGACCCCGGACAACTCCCCGGTCAAGGGCACCCCGTTGAAGGGGCCACGTACGATCGAATTCGACACCGCCGGGGACATGTGGCTCGCGACGCGCGAGGGCAATCAGGTTTTTCGTTTCGACATGAAACGCGAACGAATCCACCACATCGCCGGAACCGGAAAGAAAGGGTTCAGCGGACACGACGGGCCCGCGAAGCAGGCCACCTTGAGCGGACCGAAAGGCATCGCCATCGACGAGCAGGGCAACATCTATCTCGCTGATACCGAAAGCCACAGCGTCCGCATGGTTGAATTGAAAACCGGCAAGCTGCGACTCATCGCCGGCACCGGCCAAAAGGGCGACGGCCCCGACGGCGACCCTCTGAAATGCGCCCTCGCCCGCCTTCACGGAATCTACGTGGATCGCGATGGTTCCCTGCTCATAGGAGACAGCGAGGCTCACAAGGTTCGCCGAATCGTCTGGTGACACGATTCCTCCTCCGGGATCAATCCCCGCGGCTCCTGTCAAAGCGGTTCCCCTGCTGACTGATTTGCAGGCTGTCCAGCCAATGCTCGGCGAAGAACTTTTTCTCACCCGGCAGCAACGTTTCAGATTGGCCGATGATCGGCCGCAGGGCGGTGCTCATCTGCAACACGACGACCACGAAAACCGTGAGCCAGAGTCGAAGTAATCCGGTTTCCTTGGCCGCCACGACTGACCCAAAGCCGGAGCGGAAAAACCTGACCGCGAACACCATCGCAACACCCCAGAACAGCAGGTGCAGAACCCCCATCGTCGCGACCGATTCGGTGGATTGCGAAAACACCCAGGCGACCGGCGCAAAGCCGATCAGCAGCAGCGTCATGATTGCGATCAGGCCCGCGACCAGGCCCAGCACCTGCCTGAACGAAGCCCTCCCTCCCGCCAGACAGGTGAAAATATACAGACTCGGCAGGCAGATAAGCCCGGAGATCAGCATGCCTCCACCGATCTTCAACGGTGCCGCCCAGAGCTGAATCCCACCGGTAAACGTTCCCACCACAAAACCATACGCGGCCAACCCGAGAGCGATCAGCATCACGAGGCTGCACAAGAGTCGCAGACCGCCCGCCTGCCCGATCTGGGCGTGGACACGCCCCGGTTCACGCAGAATCGCGTCGATGGTTTCACCGATTCCCGCAATCGGCACTTCGTTGACGACAACCCGATCGCTCGGGGAATGATCGTGACTTGCGGCATCCTTGCCGTTCTCGCCCGGCAACAGGGGCGGCGTGTTTTCAATCATGGATTTCCTTTCTTTGTTGTTTGTTCATTCGGTCAGCAGTGTTCGCACGGAATGGAAAACGGCTTCGTAAAAACTTCCTTTCATCGCTTCATCACGAAGGAATTGCACAGGGAGTCCCGGCGATCCGATGAAGGGACGCAGAATCCAGGAGATCTGACTGCCCAATAGCAGGTTGCCGCCCAGCCAGGCGAACAACACCCGACGTGCGGCCTGTTCCGATCCACTCAGGAAGCGCAACAGCAGGAGCAGGCGCACGTTCGCCACAACACCCGCAAACGCGACGAATGTCACCAGCGCCAGAAGGATCACGGCATGGGAACTTCGCGACTGATCCCCCTGCTCCAACGGCGGCGTGTTCCAGATCAGGCATGCCAACAGCGGACTCAAGGCACCGAGAATCGTCGCCGCGATGGTGAAGCTCATCATCACCGCCAGAAAGGACTGTCGAAAACCGATGTTCACCCCCAGCAACGGGGCGAGCATCCCGTTCAACAATCCGTTCCCCAACATGGTCAGCAAAATCACGAGGGGAAATTTCAGGCCAGTGTAGACCGCCTGCTCCGGTGCGCGCCACCATCCCATGGCGGCCCCGAACAAGCCCGAACCGATCATTGCGACGAGGGACCACGCGACAAAACGGGATGTTTCAAAATGACCGCACCACTCAGCAATCCGAACGTGATCGCCTCGGAGCAAAATCCTGATTCCCTCCCAATGTTCGCGCACGGTTTCCATGGCCGGATGAAGGTCCAATCAACACCGATCTCAATCTCGAGTTGCGAAGCGCCGGTTCGTCGCCATTTCACTCATCCGTCGCTCCACCGCCGCGATCACGTCGTCCGGTGTTGAGGTGCCGGCGGTCAATCCTGCGGTTCGCACATTCTCAAACCAATCCGCGTTCAACTCCCCGGGACCGGTCACCTGATGGACACACTCGCAAAACTGACGACACGTCTCCGTCAGTTCCGCCGTGTTGTTGCTGTTTCGCCCACCCACCACGATCACGACGTCCGCCCGCGCGGCCACCTCCACCGCCGACTGCTGCCGCTGTTTCGTTGGCTGGCAGACCGTGTCGATGAATCGGACCTCCGAATCTCGAAATCGACATCGCATCCGCTCCACCAGTTCCATCACCCGCGCGATCGGCTGCGTCGTCTGGGAACAGACTCCGAATCGAGAGCGTGAAGGGAGGCGCTCGATATCCGCCGCATCAATCACGACATCAAACTCGCGGAGATCTTCCGTCAGTCCGCGCACCTCCACGTGGTCACGACGCCCCACAACGACAGGGTGATAGCCCTCAGCAACAAGCCCGTGCAGCGCCCGGTGTGCGGACGTGACAAGCGGACAGGTCGTGTCCGTGATCTTCAATCCAAGCGCTTCCGCCCGCCTGCGGAAACGTTCGGACGCGCCATGGGCCGTGATCAGCCCTCTCCCCGTGTCGACGTCCTCAGGGTGGTCGGAGAATCGTACCCCGGCCTCCGTCATTCGTTCTACCACCGTCGCGTTGTGGACCAACTGGCCCAGCACCGTTACCGGTTCCTCCCGCGCCGCGGCTTGGGCAATCGCGATCGCATCCCGGACGCCGAAGCACATTCCCAAATGTTTTGCTCGAATGATTTTCATAACATTCCTTCCGTTTTTACTTTGCACTACAAAGCCAACAACCAAGCGCGGTCGAATTTCGATTACACATGATTCAGCCCCCCGCTCTTGTCTCCCTGACGATCTGATCCAACAAATCCAAATATTCCTTGAATGCCTCCCGCCCCTGGCTCGTGAGCGCGCAGGTGGTCAGCGATCGACTCTTCTGCACCGATTTTGTCACCGCAACATACCCGGCCTTCTGGAGCTTCTTGATATGGGTCGTCAAATTTCCGTCGGTCAGGCGCAGGAGATCCCTCAATTCGGTGAAGGAAAGTTCCGGATTCGCCGCCAGGAGGGACATGATTGCCATTCGGCCTTTTTCATGAATCACCCGATTCAGCTGTAGAAACGGTTCGGGGTTCACAACACCGCTTCCTTCTCCTCGGTGAAATAAAGATACACCGCACTCAAAAGGTGCAGACCGCCAAACACCGACGCCATCAAGAAACTCGGGCTGACCTGCAAGCCGTTGTCACCGGCTCGCAGAATCAAAAAGGCGAGCGAAATACCAACCAGAACAAATCCCCAGCCCAACCGCCGAATTCCTTTGGCGACGTAGAACCCGGCGGAATGCAGTCCCAACCCGTAAAGCACACACCAGCACACCACGAGCAGTTGTCGGGACGCCACCGCCCGGCTTTCCGGTCCCACGAAATACGCCGCTCCGAGGACACCGCCCGTGAGGAAAACCGGCAGAAAGGCGTCGAAGATACGACGTGTCGGTGCGGTCCAGAACACCTCCCCCGATTTGATCGCCTGTCCGCGTGTAATCTGCCCCGCTCCAAGCAGGACCAATCCGGCGACACCGCCCCACAAGGAGACGAAGTGCCGTGCGGTCTCGATGTTCAGAATTGCGGCCGCGAACCCGCCAAGTGTCGCACCTGCCGCACCCAACATCATCAGCGGGGCCAGGCGTCGCCGATAGACCGCGCTACGCTCCATCAAGGTGCGGATCACTTGCAGATTCTCCTCGGCCCATTTGGAACTCATGCCTTCACTTTGCGTTACAAAGCCAATCTGTCAAGGCGTTCCCTTTGTAAATTTTTCGATA
>JADHOF010000020.1 GCA_016779125.1 Verrucomicrobiia bacterium
CGCGGCCGCGAGGAAATGGACCGCCAAGCCGGCGCGCAGGTCACCCGCAGCGTCACCACGGCCGTCGTCGCCCTGCTCCTCGCCTCCCTTCTCATCGCGCTGATCACCGCCCGGATATCAGGCCCGATCCAGCGGCTCACGTTGTCCGCAAAGGAGCTTTCCGAAGGCAACTTCAGCGCCGCCGGCAAGACAGCCGTCAAATCGACCGACGAGGTCGGCGTCCTCGCCGGAGCCTTCGCGCAAATGGCCGAAAACCTCAAACACTCCTACGCCCAACTGGAAGATTACAACCGCACGCTCGAGGAGAAGGTCGCCGAACGCACCCGGGATCTCGAGCACATGACCCAGGAGGCCGAACAAGCCCGCGCCGCCGCCGAGGAAGCCAACAGCACAAAGAGCTCCTTCCTCGCCAGCATGAGCCACGAACTGCGCACCCCGCTCACCGCCATCATCGGTTTCTCCGAATACCTGCTGGAAGAGGCGCAGGACGAGGGCCGCGACGACGAGGCCGGCGACCTGCAACGCATCATGGACTCCGCCCGGCATCTGCTCGGACTGATCAACGAGATCCTCGACCTCTCCAAAATCGAGGCGAAAAAGATGGAACTGCACCTTGAACGTTTCGCGGTCGCCAACATCATCCGGGACGCCTCCAACACCCTCGCCCCGCTCGTCGCGAAAAACGGAAACCAACTGATGATCGAAGCGCCCGAACAGCTCGGGTCGATGAACGCGGACATCGTGAAAATCCGCCAATCCCTCTTCAACCTCCTCGGCAACGCCAACAAGTTCACCGAGAAGGGACAGGTCACGCTCAAGGCCGAACGCCTCACCGTGAACGGACGCGACCATCTCCGTTTTGCCGTCTCCGACACCGGCATCGGCATGTCATCGGATCAGATCGGCCGTCTGTTCCAAGCCTTCCATCAGGCCGACAGCTCCACCTCCCGCAAGTACGGCGGCACCGGACTCGGCCTGGTGATCACCAAGAAGTTCTGCGAACTCATGGGCGGCACGATCAAGGTCGACAGCGAGCCGGGCAAAGGCTCCACCTTCACGATGGAGATCCCGGCCGAAGTACGACTGGAACCGCGAAACACCGCCACGCCACGCCCCAAACCCCGGCCGGACATCCTTCTCCTGACCGACGACGAAACGGTCGCCACGACCGTCGGCGAAGCCCTGTGTGACATCCCGCACAAACTCCACCAGGCGGCCAACAACGACACCGCCCTCGAGACGGCCCGACGGATCACACCCAACCTGATCGCGCTCGATGTCTGCTCGGGCAACGGCGCGGGAGGCTGGTCCATCATGGCCCGCCTCAAAACGGACCCGCACCTGGCCGGCATCCCGATCGTGCTCCTCACCCTGAGAGACGACGACGCCGAGGCCGGCATGACCCTCGGAGCGGCCGAACATCTGGCCAAGCCCTTCGAAGCCGCCCAGTTGAAATCCGTCCTCGCCCGCCATCTGTCCCGCCCCGGCGAAGGGCAGATCCTCCTCGTCGAGGACGATGCCGCGCTCCGCGAAATCATGTGCCGGACGATCACCGGCGAAGGCTGCAGCGTGGTGGTGGCAGAAAACGGCCGGCGGGCGCTCGACCTGCTCGCCGGGCACGCACCCCGTCTCATCCTGCTCGACATCATGATGCCGGTCATGGACGGCTTTCAGTTCCTGCACGAACTCCGCCGCCGCCCCGAATGGAGCCGCATCCCGGTGGTCGTCCTGACCGCAAAGTCATTGACGCCCGAAGAACGCGAATTTCTCATGGCGCACACCGACAACGTCATCCAAAAGCGCGACCGCCTCCGCGAAGACCTTCTGGCGAGCATCCGCCGCCATTGCCAGCCCGCCGCCGAAACCTGATCCTCCCCCGACCTATGGCCAAAATTCTCGTCATCGAAGACACCGAAAACAACCGCATTATCATTGAGCGCCGGTTGAGGAAAAAGGACCACGAGGTACACCTGCGCGAGGATGCCGAGCAGGGAATCACCGCAGCCGGTGAAATCGCCCCCGACATCATTCTGATGGACGTCGGCCTGCCGGGAATGGACGGATGGACCGCCGCCCGGCTACTCAAGGACAACCCCGCCACGGCGGGCACACCCATCATCGCCCTCACCGCCCACGCCATGGAGGGCGACCGCGAGAAGGCGCTTGCGGCCGGTTGCGACGACTACGAGACCAAGCCGATCGACTTCCCCGCCCTCTACGCGAAGATCGACGCACTGACCAAGCCTTCCCTCTCGCCGTGAACACCGAGTCCCTTCCAAGACGCATTGGTATCACCCGCCACGATCTCCGCAATCCGCTTGGGGAAGCCATGGGTTTCGCGGAAATCCTCATTGAGGAAGCCGCTGAACAGGAACTGACTTCCCTGATCCCCGCCCTCCAACAAATTCACGATTCTGCCACCGACACCCTCGAGGACTTGAATCGTCAACTGACCTCCGAAAACCTCCGCGCGCGCCCCGAACTCGTCGAGGAACTCACCTCCACCATCGCCGCCTTCGCGGTCAACGTGACGGATTCCGTCAATCGACTGGAACGCGAATGCGGGACAATCAAGGGCTGCAATTTCTCCGAGGACCTTTGCCGAATTCGCGACGCCGTCATCCGCCTCGCCGAGCGCGCGCCCGCCCTCCTGTGCGACCTCCTCAGGACAGGCGACCCGGCCGACGCCGCAAACGAGTACGCGGAAACCGTCATGCTTACCCGCGACGGCGTGAAAGCAGCGGACTCTCACCACCCGACCGGCGAAACCGTCTTTCTTCACCGCGCGGCATCGGACTCCGGCCCCGGCGCGGCCGGCGCCACGATTCTCGTCGTCGACGACACGGAAGCCAACCGAGCCCTGCTCACTCGTCGCCTCACCCGGCAAGGCTTCAACGTCGCCGTCGCCGAGGACGGCAGCCGTGCGCTGGAACTCCTTCACCGCCAGCCATTCGACCTCGTGCTGCTCGACATCATGATGCCCGAGATGGACGGCCATCATGTATTGCTCGAAATCAAGACGGACCCGGGCCTCCGCCACCTGCCGGTGATCATGATCTCCGGCCTCGACGATCTGGACAACCTCGTCCGCTGCATCGAAAACGGCGCCGAAGACTACCTCACCAAACCCTTCGACCCCGTCCTGCTCCGCGCGCGCATCGGTGCCAGCCTGGAAAAAAAGCGCCTCCGCGACCGCGAACTGGATCACCTCAGGGAGATCGACCAACAACGACGCCGCGCCGACGAACTGCTGCACGTCATCCTGCCCCCGGCCATCGCCGCCGAACTGAAGGAGCACGATCGCGTCCAACCCCGCCTCCATCCCGACGTCGCCGTGTTGTTTGCGGATGTCACCGGTTTCACCGACTACTGCGGCAAGAACCCGCAGGAAACCGTCATCGCGAACCTTCAAGATCTGGTCGCCCGTTTTGAGGAGATTTCCGAACGGCACGGTCTTGAAAAGATCAAAACCATCGGGGACGCCTACATGGCCACAGCAGGCCTGCTTCAGCCCGTCAAAAACCCCGCCTTGAACGCCTCCCGTGCCCCCCTCGAAATGTGCGCCGCCGCCCGCAAGCTCGACTGCGGCTGGCGCGTGCATGTCGGCATCCACGTCGGCCCCGTCGTCGCCGGTGTCGTCGGCGCGCGCAAATACCACTTCGACATCTGGGGCGACACCGTCAACACCGCGTCCCGCGTCGCCGATCTCGCCGGCGAGGAAGGCGTCCTCCTGAGCGAATCCTCCCACGCGAGGATCGAGGACCTATGCCACTGCGAATACGCCGGACACTTCGAAGCAAGAGGCAAAGGCAAGATGCGGGTCTTTCGTGTCTTGAAGTTCCCGGCGAAGTCCGCGAAATAGCCCGTCGAATGTCGACTCCGGATCGTTTGCCAATCTTCGCTGTTTCAATCCTCGCCGGATTGATTTCAGCGTCCGCCCAAGCCGCTTCCGTCGCGCGTCTCTGGAATGAGGAAACGCTTGCCGCAATCAGGATCGATTTCCCCCATCCCCCCGTCCACGCGCGCAACCTGTTTCACTCCTCCATCGCGATGTGGGACGCCTGGGCCGCCTACGATCCGACTGCGGTCGGTTACCTTGTCCGCGAGAACCCGCCCGCGTCCGATGTGGCGGCCGCGCGCCGGGAGGCGGTCAGCTACGCCGCGTATCGCGTCCTCTACGAGCGCTACGGAAGATCGGTCAACGCGACCACCACGCGCACGGCGCTGACCTCCCGAATGACTTCGCTTGGTTTCAATCCGGCCAACACGACGGAGATTGGAGACTCTCCGGCGGCGGTCGGAAACCGCATCGCCGCGACCGTGTTGGCCTACTACGGGAACGACGGCTCGGGTGAGACATCGAACTATGCGGACCCCGCCTATGCTCCCGTCAACGACCCTCTGATCCTGAGCCTTGCTGGAACGACCATCGCCAACCCAAACCGCTGGCAACCTCTGGCCTTCGAGGTGGCGTTCACCCAAAACGGGCTGGTCGCGGGGAAAGTGCAAATCTTTCTCGGATCGCAATGGGGCTCGGTGCGTCCTTTCGCACTGAGTCTCCCCGACGGCGCAAACGTCTATCTGGACCCCGGCCTGCCACCGCAGCTCGGCGGCGCGGATGACGCGGGCTACAAATCCGGCAACCTCACGGTGATTCGTCGCAGCAGCACGCTGAATCCGACCAACGGTGTCACCATCGACATTTCACCCGGTGCCCTCGGCAACAACAGACTGGGGGCCAACGACGGCACAGGCCACACGGTCAATCCCGCAACCCAACAGGCCTACGCACCCAACGTGGTCCCGCACGGAGACTATGGCCGCGTCATCGCCGAATTCTGGGCGGATGGCCCCGAATCGGAAACGCCCCCCGGCCACTGGAACGTCCTGGCGAACAAGGTCAGTGATTCCCCCGGATTCGAACGCCGCGTTGGAGGAACCGGCCCCGTAATCGACGAACTGGAATGGGACGTAAAAACCTACTTCGCGTTGAACGCCGCCGTTCACGACGCGGCCGTCGCGGTCTGGGGCTGCAAGGCCCGATACGACTATGTCCGCCCCATCAGTTCCATTCGTCACATGGGCGGATTGGGACAATCGAGCGACCCCGGCCAAGCGTCCTACCATCCGTCGGGGCTTCCCTTGGAGTCCGGTTTGGTCGAGGTCGTGACCACGGCCACGGCGGCGGCCGGCCAACGCCACGCGGGCATGATCCCGGGCACCATCGTGATTCTCGCCTGGGGCGGTGAACCCGCCAATCCATCCTCCCAGTTCACCGGCACCAAATGGATCCGCGCCGTCGATTGGCTGCCCTACCAACGCGACACCTTCGTGACGCCCGCCTTTGCGGGCTATACCTCCGGCCACAGCGCCTTCAGCCGGGCGGCGGCCGAGGTGCTGACCCGTATGACCGGCAGCGAGTTCTTCCCCGGGGGAATCGCGTCCTTCACCGCGCCGGCCGGGCAGTTTCTCAAGTTTGAATTCGGCCCCTCCGTCGACGTGAATCTCCAATGGGCCACCTATTACGACGCGGCCGACGAGGCCGGCATCTCTCGGCTCTACGGCGGCATCCATGTGCCGGTTGATGACGGTCCGGGGCGAATCATGGGATCCCAATGCGGCATCGGCGCGTGGGACCTGGCGAAGAAGTATTTCGACGGCTCGATCCTGAGCGAGCAACCCACCGTCGCGCTGGAGGTCACGGATCAAATCAACTGCCGCCTGCGCTGGGCGGCACGGCGCGGCTTCCGCTATTCCGTGGAATCATCCGGAAACGTCACCGGTTTCGGCCCTCTGCTCCCGACCGCGATGGCGGAATCCGACCGAATGGAGGCAAACGTCACCATCCTCGGCGCGAACAAATACTTTTTCAGGCTCCGTCGAGATTGATCGGAGATTTGCCGATTGCCCGCGCCTCGACCGAATGTGAGCTTGCCCCCGAATTGTCCGTGTAACCAAAAATGTCCGCAGAATCCAACACCCGCGCCCCTCGTGGTTTCAAAAGCGAAACGGCCGACTCCTCGCCATCCCGAACGGATTTCGCCTTTGTGAAACTGCTGCGGGATCTGCCGATCTTCGCGGGACTCGATGTCGACGAGCTGGATCTGGTGGCGGGTCTCTTTCGAAAACACCTGTTCAAGCCCGACGAAATTATTTTTGAGAGGGAATCCGTCGGATCGGAGGCTTATGTCATCCTGCGAGGTTCCGTCCGGATCACACTCGACAGTGGCAAACCCATCGGCAATTTCACGGTAGGCCACGTCTTCGGCGAACTTGCCTTTCTGGACGGCGGCCCACGCGGGGCGAAGGCCGTCGCGACCAGCCCCACCATCCTTCTGATCGTGCAGCGGTCCGAGTTTGAAACCCTCGCGGACACGCGCACCAACATCGGACGTATGGTCTACAAGAACATCGCCCGCGAACTCACCGAACGCCTTCGCCGCATGAATCACGCGCTTGAGGTTTCTCAGGACACTTGGGAAACGGCGATGTTCCGCAAGTTCGACTGATTCCGAGCATGCCGACCCGCGCTTCCCTCGGCATCGACAATTACTCGCTTCGCGGCCGGGCATGGACGGCGGAGCGCCTTCTGAGCTACGCGTCCGACCTGGGGCTTCATTGGCTCTTTCTCTCAAACTTGAACGTCTTTTCGGACCGCTCCGATCACGCGCTCGGGGAATTCGGCCGGCAGGCCGCGGACCAGGGAATCCGCCTGCACGTCGGCACGCTCAGCGTCTGCCCTTCCTCCATCCTGTTCGATCCGGCGCGTGGGACGGCGCTTGAGCAGATGCGCGAAACGATCCGTGTCGCCAAGGCGGTCGGCTCACCGATCGCCCGCTGCGTGCTGGGCCGTGTCGATGATCGATTCTCGGATGGCGGCATCGAAGCAAAAATCCAGGACCTGCTCGACGTCATCCGCACCGCCCGCTCTTCGGCCGAGGACGCCGGCGTTCGCATCGCGGTCGAGAATCATTCCGGCGACCTCAGCTCACTGGAATTGCGACGCCTCATCGAAGCGGCCGGCCCCGATCTCGTCGGAGCCGTCTACGACTCGGGCAACGCCTTCTGGGCGATGGAAGATCCGTTCGAAGCCATGGAGAATCTCGCTCCATATATCGTCAGCACTGGCATCCGCGACGGCGTCGTATGGCGGACCGAACTCGGAGCAACCTTGCAATGGACCGCCGTCGGCGAAGGGGTTCTCAACTGGACCCGGTTCCGCGAACGCTTCGAGGAACTTTGCCCCGGCGTTCCAATGATGATCGAAACCATTTCCGGAAGACCAAACCCGCTTCCCTATCGCCCTGAAGTTTTCCCAGCAGCCTTCCGTCGTCTGCTCGATTCCAAACCGCCGCTCACGCCGGGCCCTCACGCCGATGCGGATTATCAACAGCAGGAACTCGAGCGCAGCCTGTCTTTCCTCCGAGCCGCGTCACCCCTGTAGTTCGGAGACCACACGAGCCGGCAGGACACCGGTCAGGCGTTGATCCAAGCCTTGGTGTTTCAGACTCAAGCGTTCGTGATCAAGCCCCAGCCGGTCAAGAATGGTCGCATTGAGATCGCGGATATGAACGGGATTCTCGACGATGTTGTATCCGAACTCGTCGGTCTTGCCGTAGCTGAGCCCGCCCCGGGTTCCCGCTCCCGCCATCCAGATGGTGTAACAACGCGGATGATGATCCCTTCCGTAATTTGTCTTCGTCAAGGTTCCCTGACTGTAGATGGACCGCCCGAATTCCCCGCCCCAGATGACCAGCGTGTCGTCCAGCATGCCCCGGTGTTTCAAATCCTGCACCAATGCCCAGGCGGGTTGATCAATCTCCTGGGTCTGCCGCCGAATGTTGTTCGGCAGGCTGCTATGGTGATCCCATCCGCGATGAAAGATCTGCACAAAGCGGACATCTCGCTCCGCCATGCGCCGCGCCAGCAGGCAGTTGTTCGCGAAGGTGCCCGGAGTGTCCACCTCGGGTCCGTACAATTCGCGGACGCTGTTTGATTCCGACCGGATGTCCGTGAGTTCAGGCACCGACGCCTGCATGCGGAAGGCCATTTCATACTGCGCGATGCGCGCGTGCGTCTCAGGATCACCCACCTCCGCGTAAACCCGTTCGTTCATCGCCCGCAGGCGATCCAGCATCAGGCGACGTGTGTCCCGGTTCACACCGCCGGGATTGGACAGATAAAGCACCGGATCCCCCTGCGACCGAAACGCCACGCCCGCGTGCTTCGAAGGCAGGAACCCGCTGCCCCACAGCCGCGAATACAATGCCTGCCCGCGCGGTTCACAGTTCAGCACGACAAAGTCCGGCAGATTGCGGTTCATCGTTCCAAGACCATAGCTCAACCAGGAACCCAGGCTCGGTTTGCCGGGAATCTGATTGCCGGTTTGAATGAACGTGATCGCCGGATCGTGATTGATCGCGTCGGTGTTGACCGTGTGAACGAAGGCCAGGTCATCGACCATCTGCGCCGTCTTCGGCAGCAACTCGCTCACCGCCTTCCGGCATTCTCCATGTTCGCCGAACTTGAACATGGACGGCGCGATGGGAAAGCGGGACTGCGACGCGGTCATGGTCGTCAGGCGTTGTCCACCCCGCACCGACTCCGGCAAATCCTTGTCGAACCAATCGTTCATACCCGGCTTGTGATCGAAAAGATCCAGCTGCGACGGGGCTCCGGCCATGAAGAGCCAGATCACGCGCTTCGCCCGGGCGGGGAAATGAACGCCTCCCAGCGCGCCGCCTTCCGCTGCCTTCCCGCGCTGAACCAACGAAGCCAAGGCGGCCGCGCCGATCCCCTTCGCCGAGCGTCCGAAGAACTGCCGGCGCGTTTCCAATGTGATCCAATTGTCGACCGGGTTCATGATGTTCAATTCTTGTTGATGAAATCGTCGCGGTTGAGAAGGAGGTTCGCCAGCATCGTCCATGCTGCGAGTTCCGCGGGGGCAAGGTCGTCATCCGCCTTGCTCTCGCCGATGGAGATCAGCTTTTGGGCCTCGCCCTCATTAAACGAGAAAATCTTCCGAAAGTCCTTCACCGCCCCAAGCATCTCGGATTCGTCGGCGGGGGCGGCCGGCTTGATCAGGACGGCCTCATACATCCAGAGGGCGCGCTCGCGATCACTTTCCCGGGTCAGCATCGTCCGCTGCGCGAGATGACGAGCCGCCTCCACGTACTGCGGATCGTTCATGGTCGCGAGGGCCTGCAGCGGCGTGTTCGTTCGTTCCCGCCTCACCGTGCACTGCTCGCGGGTCGGCGCGTCGAAGGCGGCCATACTCGGAGGCGGCGAGGTCCGTTTCCAAAAAGTGTAGACGCTGCGTCGGTAAAGCGCGTCGCCGCTGTCCTGCTTGAAATCCTTGGTGTTGCTGCCGGCGAAGGCGACCACGCGCCAAAGCCCTTCCGGCTGATAAGGTTTCACACTGGGACCGCCCACATCCCCGCGCAGAAGACCGCTCACGGCCAGGGCCTCGTCACGCAGGGTCTCGGCGTCCAATCGCAGTCGCGGTCCACGCGCAAGCAATCGGTTTTCTGGATCGCGACGATATTTTTCCTCCGAGATATGACCGCTCTGCCGATAGGTCGCCGAGGTCAGAATCAGCCGCAGCAGATGCCGGACATCCCATCCCGACTCGACAAATTCCACCGCCAACCAATCCAGCAGTTCCGGGTGGGAGGGCGCTTCGCCCATGACCCCGAAATCTTCCGCCGTCTTGACGAGGCCCGTGCCGAACACCGACTGCCAAAGCCGGTTCACATACACCCGCGCCGTAAGGGGATGCCCCGGACTTGTCAGCCATTGCGCGAGCCCAAGCCGGTTCCGCGGAGCCTTCCCGTCGAGAGCCGGCAGCACTGCGGGAATATCGGCTCCGACCTCGTCCCGGCGCTGATCGTATTCGCCGCGATTCAAGATCCACGCCTTCGGCTTCGTTCCAGGCTGCTCCTTCATCACGAGGGTGGTGGTGGAACGACTCGCGATGAAATCAACCCGGCGCTCGCTGTCCGCAAGTCTTCGCCTGAGCCTGAGGCGTTTCTCGTCCGCGACATTCTCAACGTAACGCATTGCAATCTGGCGCTCCGCCTTCGACAAGTCCGCCCAGGTCTTGTCCGACGCGAGCAAAGCGATCACGAAAAATTCCTCCGCCAGAAGATTCGCCTCCTCGTCCGAAAGCCAACGCTTGAAGACGCGCAGATCGCTCAAACCGCCTGTTGGCAGATTGGAGCCCAGTTTCAATTTGGACGCCAGCAGTTCCACGGCCTCAACGAAGGCCTCCGACGCGGGACGCGGCGTGCCTTGCTTGCCGTTGACCAGAATGCTGATCGAGGTCTTGGCCTGCCCACCGGAGTAGCGGATGCACACGTGCTGCCAGGCACGCGGCGTCAAGGCCTCATCCCCGGGCAACAGTCCGTCGATCTTCCCGCCCAGCCCGTCCTCGATGGAAAATGTCAGCGCGCCCTGCACGCTGGATACAATGCGCCAACCGGCGTTCCGCTTTTTCTTCGGGTCTTTGGGATCAGGAAGCATGGTCAGGTGTTCCATGACGGTGCTGTTCATCAGACGGTTTGGCGACCGGATCCAAAAGCTGATCGTGAGCGGCTCGTCGGTCCGGATCGCGCCCAGATCCACCTCCGTGCCTTTCTTTCCGAAACGCATTCCCCGGTGCCCGGCGGGATGATTGGTTTCCCATTGGCCTTCCTCCGGAAGCTCAACGCTTCCCCCCGACGTCAACGGCAGATGCAGAACGAGTTGTTCCGACGAGACCGGGTGAGCAAACGGCGGCTGTCGCGTTTGCCAGAAGCCGGCGGGATCGGCCTTCCGTTTCTCAAGCCGCTCACGCAATCCGAGCCGCGTCGCCTGCAGCTGCTTCCATTCCGCCTTGAAGTCCTCGCCCGGCAGCACCTCGACCGGCGGCGAGTCCTTGCGGTTCCCATCCATGGCGGGCTGGGTCGTGTTGTTGAAAAACGCGCCGAGCGAGTAGAAGTCCCTCATCGTGATCGGATCGTATTTGTGATCATGGCAAACGGCGCAGCCCATGGTAAGCCCGAGGAACACGGTACCGAAGGTCTCAACGCGGTCCACCATGTAGCGAACCTTCACCTCTTCTGGGATCGATCCCCCCTCGGCCGTCGTGACATTGCAGCGGCTGAATCCGGTCGCGATTCTTTGTTCGAGACTCGCCTGCGGCAACAAGTCCCCCGCGATCTGCTCGACCACGAACTGGTCAAAGGGCTGGTTGCGATTGAAGGCGTTGATCACCCAATCCCGGTAAGGCCAGATCTCGCGATAGTTGTCCAGATGCATTCCGTGCGTGTCACCGTATCGAGCCGCGTCGAGCCAGTAGCGCGCACGGTGTTCCCCCGCCTGCCGGGACGCGAGCAGCTTGCCGACCAAACGGGAATAGGCCTCAGGCGATTCGCTCCCGAGATACTCGGCCAGCAGTTCCGGCGCGGGCGGCAATCCGATCGCGTCCAGTGACACCCGTCGCGCCAAGGTGAAGCGGTCCGCCTCGGGGTTCGGCTTCATGCCGGCCTTCTTCAATCCCGCATAAATGAGGTGGTCGATCGGATTCCTCGCCCACGCGCGAGATTCTTTTGTCTCGGGCAACGCCGGACGTTCCGGCGCGATGAAGGCCCAGTGCTCCTCGAAATTTGCCCCCTCGTCGATCCAACGACCAAGGGTTTCCCGCTGGGCAGGACTCAAGGTCTTGTGCGCTTTCGGCGGCGGCATGCGCTCCTCGGGATCGGTCGAGGCGACGCGCTTCATCAGCTTCGACCCGGCGGCGTTGCCCGGCACGATCACGCCGTCGTTCACCGCCTGTTCGCCACGATCCAGCCGGAGCTTGCCCTCGCGGGAGTTGCTGTCGGGGCCGTGGCAGGCGAAGCAGTTCTCCGACAGAATGGGCCGAATATCGCGATTGAACGTCAGCGGTGCGGCTTGGGAAAAGCAACAGACCGCCCAGATCATCAAAACCATGCCTCGTCGCGCTGTCATGTGGTGAAGGAATGAACCACGCTTGGACGCCAAAACGGAGGACCGAATTTCGGGGAAATTCTCAACCCGGTCCGGCGATCCGATTCCTCCCTCGACGCTCGGGCGCATCGCTCCTATTTTGCGCCGCCATGATTTTGGAACATGAACCGCTGGTCATCGCGGGTCGAAAATTCAAGTCCCGCCTGCTGGCGGGCACGGGCAAATTCTCCTCACCCGAGGCCATGCGGGACGCGCTCGCAGCGAGCGGAACGGAAATAGTCACGGTCGCGCTGCGCCGTGCGGACCTCAGCGGCGAGAAGGATCCGTTTGCCAACATTCTCGAATTTGTTGATCCGGATCGCTACCTCCTCCTGCCGAACACCAGCGGGGCCATGAACGCGGAGGAGGCGATCCGCCTGGCGCGCCTGGCCGCCGCCGCCGGTCTGCCGAAATGGGTGAAGCTGGAAATTCATCCCGACCCCCGATATCTGCTGCCGGACCCGATCGAAACACTCAAGGCGGCCGAGCAGTTGGTGAAGGAGGGATTCACCGTCCTCCCCTACATCAACGCGGATCCCGTGCTGGCGAAACGCCTCCAGGAGGTCGGCACGGCCACCGTGATGCCGTTGGGTTCACCGATCGGCTCCAATCGCGGCCTTCAAACGCGCGACCAGATCGCCATCATCATCGAGCAGGCGATCGTGCCGGTCGTGGTCGATGCCGGCATCGGCGTACCGAGTCACGCGGCGGAAGCCATGGAAATGGGTGCGGATGCCGTGCTGGTCAACACGGCCATGGCCGTCGCCGGAGATCCCTCACGCATGGCCCGCGCCTTTGCTGCGGCCGTGGCGGCAGGCCGCGCCGCCTTCGAAATCGGCCTCGCCGAGCGAAGCCTGACCGCCTCCGCCACCAGCCCGTTGACCTCCTTTCTGGACGAGCCCGCCACGGCCGCAAACTGAACCGACCTCGATGAAGTCCTCCCGGCAACCGGACCCGGCCGCGATTCGCGCCATCACCCGCCGCTTTGCAAAGACCCGCGTGATCGTCGTCGGAGACGTCATGCTCGACCACTTCCTTTGGGGTGATGTTTCCCGAATCTCCCCCGAGGCACCCGTCCCGGTGGTGGACTATCGTCGCGAGAGTTTCATGCCCGGCGGCGCGGGGAATGTCGCCCGGAATATCGCCGAGCTTGGTGCCCGGGCCGAATTGCTGGGCGTCGTAGGCAATGACCCCGCCGCCGCCCAGCTGAAGTCCATCCTCAAACAACAGGGGATCGACTCATCCGGTCTGACCCGGGACGGAAACCGCCAGACAAGCCGCAAGATCCGCGTCGTCGCCCACCAGCAACAGGTCGTCAGGGTCGATCGGGAAACTCGCGGCGACATCTCATCCCGCACGGAAAAACGGCTCCTTGACAAGATCGCCAAGCGCTTGCCGGAGTCCGACGCAGTGATCGTCTGCGACTACGGCAAAGGTGTCGTGACCCAGTCGCTGCTCGACGGCATCCGGGAGCATTGCCGGGCCCGAGGCGTCTGGCTGAGCCTGGATCCCAAACCCGTCCATCGGCTCGACTTGTCCCGTCTCTCGCTCATCACCCCGAACCGAAAAGAATTCTTCGCCCTCGCGGAGTTGCCGGACGAGACCCGAAACGACAACCCTTTGAAGGACTCCAACCTGATGCTGGCGGCGAAGCGTCTCATGTCCTGCATCCAGCCGGCGATGATGCTCGTAACCTTGGGCGAACTCGGCATGTTGCTTTGCAGGCGGGACGAAAAACCCTTCCATATTCCCACGGTGGCGCAGGAAGTCTTTGACGTTTCGGGCGCGGGAGACACGGTCATCGCCTCCTTCACACTGGCGGTCGCCGGCGGAGCCTCCCCGATCGAGGCCGCCTTGATCTCCAACCACGCAGCGGGCATCGTCGTCGGCAAGGTCGGCACGGCCACGGTGACACCTGCAGAGCTCGCCGCCAGTTTTGGCCCCTGATAATGAGCGACAAGCCAGGCAATCCGGCGGTTTTTCTCGATCGCGACGGCACGCTGAACATCGAAAAGAAGTATCTTTGCGATCCGGACAAGCTCGTCCTCTTTCCCGAAATCGGTCCCGCTCTGAAACGTCTCTCAGACGCCGGATATCTCCTCTTCATCGTCACGAATCAATCCGGCATCGGGCGCGGCTACTACACCGAGGCCGACATGCATCGGGTCAACGAACGACTACTCACGTCGCTCACCCCGGCGGGCATCACGTTTCGAGAAGTTTACTTCGCCCCGGAACATCCCGACGCGGAAAGCCGCGGGCGCAAACCGTCGCCGGCCTTCCTCATGGACGCCGCGCGAGACCATGATCTCGATCTGAGCCGCAGCTACATGATCGGAGACAAATTCATCGACCTTGCCTGCGGCTGGAACGCGGGCGTGCGGCGCAGCATTCTCGTCCGCACCGGGTACGGGGCTGAAATGGAGAAACGCCACGCCGGCGAACTGAAAGACGCCTGGGTGGTCGACACTCTAACCGAGGCGGCGAACCAGATTCTATCGGCGGACCACAACCATACCGACGACATCGTCGGCAAATCCCTGAACAGATAGGGAAATCCCCCTACTTTTCGATTGGCTAGCCCAGCAGGGGCTGCTTTCCTCTTCACGCCCTACCGACCGACAACCTATGCTCAAGAATCTGTTTTCAAGACAGGAGAAAACCGCCCCGCCACCCAACATCCTGGTCATCATGGCAGATGATCTTGGATACGGAGATCTGGGCTGCTACGGAGCTTCGGGATTCGAAACGCCCAATCTTGATCAGATCGCAGCCGAAGGCGTTCGATTCACCTCCTACTATTCCGGCGGGGTCAACTGCACCGGCGGGCGGGCCTCCTTCCTGACGGGCTGCTATCCAAACCGGGTCGGACTCGGCGGAAAGAACATTCCTCCCGGAGCGTTCACCGGACTCAATCCCGGGGAAAACATCATCCCGAAGGTTTTGGAACAAGCCGGATACGTGTCCGGCTATGTCGGCAAATGGACCCTTGGCAGCCACGAACAATTCCTGCCGACCAATCAGGGATTTGATTACTTTTTCGGAATTCCCTACTCGCACAGCTATCTGGATCAGGACGTGGAAAACGCGATCTACGTCACCAGCGCGCTGCCGCTGATCGACGGCCTGACCGAGTTGGAGGAAAACACCGATCCCCGCGATCTAACCACCAAGTTCACCGAGCAGGCCGCCGAGTTTGTCGAATCTGCGGGAGACAATCCTTTCTTTCTTTTTCTTTCACACTCGATCCCACACCGACCGCTGATGCCGATGGAGAATTTCGAGGGCTCCTCGAAGCTCGGCATCTACGGCGACGCGATTCAGGAACTCGACTGGAGCATCGGCGCGCTGATGGAGGTTCTTCGTCAATTGGAGAAACTCGACAACACGCTCATCATCTTCACATCGGACAATGGACCCGCGCTCCAGTCCGAGGAAACGCTCGGTTATGTCGGCGGCACGGCCCGTCCTTTTCGCGGCGGAAAAGGTCAAACCCTGGAGGGCGGCCTGAGGGTCCCCTGTGTCGCCCGGCTTCCGGAACGGATTCCCGCAGGCCTGCTTCACAAGGACATCGTCACCGCGATGGATTGGCTCCCCACCTTCGCCGACATCGCGGGCGTCCCGTTTGACAAGAAGGCGATGGAGATGATCGACGGCGTCGATATCTGGCCTCTGATCTCAGGCGCGAAAGACGCCCCCGCTCCACGGCAGGATTTCTGCTACTACCGCGAAGGCCGTTTCCAGGCCTATCGACGCGGGGAATGGAAACTCCTCATGTATCGACCGGATTGGGAGATCGAGAAACCGGAGAACAAGGACTATATGCTCTTCAATCTCGACAGCGATCCGCAGGAGAAATCGAATCTCGCGGATCAGCATCCCGATCTGATCGAGGAATTGTCCAAGGCAGCGGACAAGGCTCGCCGGGAACTCGGGGACGTGATCCACAACCGGCGGGGACGCGCGGTTCGCAAGGCGGGCGAAGTGGCCATGCCCTGATCGCGCAGCTCAGGATCGACCATATGATACTTGTCCGCCGCGTCGGGCTCGCGCTTAACTGACCCGTGCCCCGATTTCACCTCTTCCTCGTTCCGGTTCTGATCGCCGCCTGGCTTCAGGGCTGCGGCACTTCACAGTGGGAACGCGGCGGCGTGACCGGTCTTCCCGCGCCGGTCGAGCCCGCCAACCGACCGATCCCGGCTGAGCGCCAAGCGGAGGTCGTCGTGGACCGTCAGCCCGGCTCCATGATCATGCGCCCGGGACCGCCGGAAACCGCCCCCGTATCAGGTCGCCAGAACAACATTCCTCAGCCGGATCTCACTCCGACCTGGTTATCGCTCGCCCAATGGGCCTCCGAATCCGGACTTGGCAACGTTCAGTCCATCTCAACCAATCAGTTCCACCTGACCACGCATTGGGGCGTCTTCGGATTCGCCGAACGGGCTCCCTACGCAATCTTCAACGGCTGGCAGTTCCGCCTTGGCTACCCGGTCCGGATCTCCGACGGCATCCCCCTCATCCATTCACTGGACGCCGAGAAAAACCTCCGCCCTCTCGTCACCTCCTACGAGCGTGTTCCGCGCGGGAACGGCGTCATCTGCATCGACGCCGGCCACGGCGGCAGCCATAGCGGCACAAAAAGCGCCCTCGGCGAATTCTTCGAAAAAAGCTACGCGCTGGATTGGGCGCTCCGCTTGCAACCCTTGCTGGAACAACGCGGCTGGCGGGTTGTTCTGACACGATCGGACGATCGCACGATGTCCTTGGAGGAAAGAATCCGTGTGGCGGACCAGGCCGACGCGCATCTGTTCATCTCCCTCCACTTCAACGCAGCCGGCCCGGGCGCGGCGGGCCTTGAGACTTACTGCACCACACCCCGGGGCATGCCGTCGACGCTCACGCGCGGCTACTCGGATCCCATGAGCGCCACCATGCCGAACAACCACTTTGACACGCCCAACATCCACCTCGCGGCCCGGGTCCATTCAGCCCTCCTGCGCCATGTCGGCATGGCTGACCGGGGCATCCGCCGCGCGCGCTTCATGACCGTGATCGCGCAGCAGAAACGGCCGGCCGTGCTGATTGAAGGCGGCTATCTCTCGGATCCCGGCGAAGCCCGCCAGATCGGCACCGGCTCCTATCGGCAAAAGCTCGCCGAAGCCGTCGCCATGGCGCTTCAATAAAAAAGGGACGGCCACGAGGACCGTCCCTTTCGGAGACTTCAAATCAAATTGTCTGCGAGGGCCTACAGGTTGTAGGTCGAGCTCGACACATCGCCGCCACGTCCGGTCCAGTTCGTGTGAAAGAACTCGCCTCGCGGCTTGTCGACACGCTCGTAGGTGTGCGCGCCGAAGTAATCGCGTTGGGCCTGCAGCAGATTCGCGGGCAGCACCTCGCTGCGATACTGGTCGTAGAAGGAAAGCGCCGTGCTCATGGCAGGAACAGGGATGCCCTTCTTGACGGCGTTCGAGATGACGTTCCGCCACGCCTTCTGGCATCGCTTGATTTCACCCCGGAAGTAATCGTCCAGCAGCAGATTCGCCAGCTTCGGTTTCTTGTCGAAGGCTTCCTTGATCTTCCCGAGAAAGCGCGAGCGAATGATGCAGCCGCCACGCCACATCAGCGCGATTCCGCCGTAGTTCAGCTTCCATTTGTATTCGGCGGCGGCGGCGCGCATCAGCATGTAGCCCTGCGTGTAGCTGATGATCTTGGAAGCGTAGAGAGCGTCCCGAATGTCGGCGATGAAGGCGGCCCGCTTTTCGTCGTTCTTCGAAACGGACAGTCGCGGGTTCGGGCCTTTCAATTTCCGACGGGCACGCACGCGATCGTCCTTGAGCGCGGATACGCAGCGACTGTAAACGGCTTCCGCGATCAGCGTGATCGGCATGCCGAGATCGGCGGAGTTGATCACCGTCCACTTGCCCGTTCCCTTTTGGCCGGCGGTGTCCAGAATCTTCTCCACGAGCGCCCCGCCATCCTCGTCCTTGTATCCCAAAATGTCCCGCGTGATCTCAATGAGGTAGCTGTCGAGATCTCCCTTGTTCCATTCGGAAAAGACCTCGTGCATTTCGTCGGCCGTCAACTCGAGGCCGTTCTTCATCAGATTGTATGCCTCGCAGATCAACTGCATGTCGCCGTACTCGATGCCGTTGTGCACCATCTTGACATAGTGACCGGCCCCGTCCTCGCCCACCCAGTCGCAGCAGGGCGCGCCGTCCTCGACCTTGGCCGAGATGCTCTGAAAGATGTTCTTCACGTGCGGCCAGGCCTCCTTGGCTCCGCCCGGCATGATGGACGGCCCCTTGCGAGCGCCTTCCTCACCGCCGGAAACACCCGTGCCGATGTAGTGAAGCCCCTTGCTCCTCAGATAGGCGGTGCGGCGGTTGCTGTCGTTGTAAAGCGAGTTGCCGCCGTCAATGATGATATCGCCCGGCTCCAGATAGGGAATCACCTGCTCGATGAACTGGTCCACCACTTCGCCGGCCTTGACCATCAACATGACCCGCCGCGGGCGTTTCAGCTTGGACACCATGTCCTCGATGGAACTTGCCCCGATGACCTTCGTGCCCTTCGCCTCGTTGGCCAGGAATCGATCGACCTTGTCGAGCGTGCGGTTGTAGGCCACGACCGTGAAGCCGTGGTCGTTCATGTTCAAAATCAGGTTCTGGCCCATGACGGCCAGACCGATGACAGCGATATCTCCTGTGGGTTCCATAATTCAGTTTTTCGAGGTCAAAGCGTCCAAAATTGGAGGCGCAGAATACGTAAAGCCAATCGACTGGCTAGAAGAAACTTCCTCAATTCGGCAAAAAATGGGCCTTAAACGCGGTTTTACCGATTCCCGGCACGCTACCGGACCGGGCTCATCTTTTGTGAATGGGCGCACCTGCGGCGCTACATCCCCGATGCTTCCTCCGCGCTCATGGTCTGCGTGACCTTGAAACTGCGGCTGAAGGTGTTGGAAACCGTCATCGCCGCCTTCCCCGCGCCTTCCTGCGAAACAAAGGAGCCGCTGATGTTTTGCTCCACCACCACGCCCATGTCGGGGCTGTAAAGCGCGGTCCCAGTAAAGGTGCCGCCCGGCGCTATCGCGAATGCCATCGGCTTCTCGGTCGCCCCGCCGATCGAGCCGGCGATGGCGATCTCGGCGACTTTCTTGCCGTTCCAATCCTTCATCCCGGAAAAGGTGTTGGTGAAGGCGAAATCCTGCTGCCAGTTCAGGAGTAACATCGCCTTCTCGTTTTGAACCCAAGTGTCGCCCTTCTTCAGTTCGGCTCCGTTCAAGAGTCCGTGAAACATCATCGCTTCCCGGAAGACGGTCTCGCTGAACATGCCGCCGACAAGGGGAATCATTCCGCGAGGAACCCCTCTCAACACCTTCGCGTGAATCTGCGCCTGCAAGCCGTCCACTTTCGAAATCGCGCCGGCGGTGTCATAGGTCAGGGTCACACGTCCCCCAACGGAGCTGCTGATACTCATGACCAAGGGATTCGGCCGGGCCGGCTGCCCTGAGTCGTCGCCGCCTGAACTTCCATCTCCCTCGTCGCCGCCTTCCGCGTTCGCCTCGATGACCACCTTTCCGCCAACGCTGCTTCGGAACTTCTGAGCGGCGATCGTCAAGGGCACCACCCCGGCTAGCGTGACAGGCGCGGCCGGCGGAGCGCCTTCAGCCATGGTGCCCTCTTCCATCGAGTTGCCACCCGGAAAATCCGCCGAATACCGAGTCATCCGAAACTGTTCCGTGGGCGCGGCGTTCGCACCGGTGGTCTGCCGCCCGATCGTGACCGATTTTTCAAAAACCAAGCGGTTCCCTGCGGGCCATTTTTTCGAAAGGGTCACCTTGACCTCCGCCGGCGGCTTCGGTGCCTCGGCGACGGGCGTCGTCGCGGAGGAATCCTCGGCCGGAGCCGCATCTTCGCCCTTTTTGCATCCCCAAAAGGCGACACCGGCGATCAGAACAACGAGGGGCGATCTGGCGAAAAAACGATTCGATTTCATGGATAATCAAAGCTCTGGCGTTCAGGGTCACGGGGGACGGTGCAAGCTAAAACGGACCCGTTTGGATGCAAGCCCATTCTGCCTGCTCGGGACTTCCAATTCCCAAATACAATGCCCAGCATCCGCCTCGCGATGACCGGCACGGAAAACAAGATTCTCGCCACGCTGCTCGACCGCCTCTACGCCACGCTGACACATGGTCCGTGCCTCAACTGCCGCGTCCACAACAGCCGCCAACGGGTCGATCTCTTCAGCATCACCGCCCTTCAGCACCTGTCGGTCAAGGAGGTCGTTCCAAAACTGATCCTCGACCAAAGCCGGCTGGAACTCCGCGGCAACGTCCCCGTCTATCGCGGTCCCGTCGAAGACAACCTGATGTCCGAAAAGGACCGCGCCGCCAAACTTTCCTACGAAGCCCAGTCCCGCCTCCTGGCCCGCCTTCGGGATATCGCCGGCGACGCCCTGGACTACGAACGCGAGACCGGCGAGAACGCGCTCTACATCGGTTACCCCTTCATCAGCATCCCGCCCGGCAACGATCTGATCGGCGCGGGCGCTCCGAATCCCCGCGTGCTCGCCCCGCTCGCCTTGATCGCGGTGGACATGGCGGTGAAACGCGGCGCTGTGCAATCCGTCTCGCTGACACCGCGAGGGGACGGCGTGGACCTCGTGATTCCCAACTACCCGCTGTTGGCGTGGCTCGAAAGCCAAACCGGACAGGCGATCCCCGAACTGTTCGCGGACGAGGACGGCCAGGAGCCGTATCGGGAAATCGGCGAAATCATCCAGCTCGTCGCCCGGCTCCTTCAAATTGAATCCCCCGCCGAGCTGGCTCCCGGAACCCCGTTTGAGGCCATTCCGAAAACCTCGGAACTACCCGGCCAACCCGCCTTTCTGAACGCCGCCGCCCTTGGCCTGTTTCCGGTCTCGAATCAGGGACTTCTCCGCGATCTCAAAGCGATGGTCGGCGGCGAAAGTCTCAGCGGCCCGGTCGAGTTGTTCCTCAATCCTCGTGTGGACGGCGCGCCGACGGAGAGCGAGTTCCTTCCCGGCTCCGCCGCCGGCCAAACGCGCGACTTCACCAAGGAACGCCTCGTCACCCGCGCCGATCCCTTTCAATCCCGCGCCGTCCGTGAATCCGAGGAACATCCCTGCCTGGTCATTCACGGACCGCCCGGCACCGGCAAAAGCCAGACCATCACCAACATCATCGGCGACCACCTGGCGCGCGGCGAACGGGTCCTCATGGTCTGCGACAAGCGCACGGCCATCGACGTCGTCCACAACCGCCTCGAACACCTCGGCATCGGCGATCTCTGCGCCATCGTCCACGACCCGCAACGTGACCAGCGATCCCTCTATCTCAAGCTCCGCGCCCAGCTCGAGGCGCTGCCTGAAAAACGGATCAATTCCCGCTCGATCCGTCAGCTGGAAAAAATCGACGACGAGCTTCGCTCCGTTCACGTCGAACTGGCGGATTGCTTTCGCGCGCTCACGCTGGCGGACGCCAAGGGTTCGCCGGCGTTTCACGACTTGGTCGGCGAATGGTTTTCGATTTCCGGAGAAGGCGCCCTGGACGCGGCTCTCCACTCGGGGCTCACCATCGCCCAGCTCGACAGGGCACGGGCGGATTTGACGGAAGCCCTCGACCGGGCCGCACGCGTCGGCTTCCCTCACAACCCTTGGTCGAAGGCGGCCGGCATCAAACTTCCGGCCCTCCTCGGCACCCCGCTCCCCGAACTCCATCGCCAGGTGGAAGAGCTTCGAGACCTGGCCGATCGCTTTGACGAAAGCGGACCCGAAATCCTCCCGCCGCTGGAGCCGCAGACCCGGCTGGAAACGCAGGCGACCGACCGGGAGGCGCTCGGCCGCGATTTGATGACCCTCCATGATCGCCAACAGAACCCCGATGCGATCCGCTGGCTTCGAGAGGGCATCCGCGCGGTGGGCGAAGCCCTTGCCCTGCTCCACACGATTCGTCCCGCTGTCGATGCCATCGACCACCGCGGACTCGACGCGGAACTCTCGGTCAACCTCAGTTCGGGCCTGCCGCCGCTCACCGAGATCAACACGGCCATCGTCGCGCTCGCCGGCTACGAGACCATCGCAGACAAGTGGTACGGTTTCGTCTGCTTCGGCCGCAAATCCGCCGCCGCCAAGATCCTCGCCGCGTATGGACTCGCCCCCGACAAGGCGGCCGCCCTGCGCCTGCGCGAATTCCTCGAAGGGATCAAGGCGCGCCTTCTGGTAAAGGACTATTGTGTGCGCCGGCTCGGCTCCGATCTGGACGCTGCCGCTTTACCAGCCGACGAACGCCTGTCGGCCATCGTTCACAGGCAGGAAAGCGTCCTCAACGCGGCTCACGCCTTGCAGTCCAACAGTCAGTTCAGCGGCTTGGCGGAAGCCGTGATATCCGCCTTGGAGGAAGACCCTTCGGGATTCGCGCGCCGGCTTGACGCCTCCGCCGCGCGTGCCCGGTCCCTGCACAACTTCAACGAATCGCTCCGACAATCCGGACTTTTCAACGCCGCCTGGCTCAAGGAATTCGACCTGTCCCTTCGCGACAACGCGTCAGCCGGACCCACGCTCGCCGCCCTCGCCGATCATGTCGGCAGCCTGGAGGACATCGTCCGCAGCCTGACGGCGCATCGCGGCCTGCCGGAGATTCTACAACCCGCCGCCGCCGAACTGATCCGCCTCGGCCGCGACGGCGAATCGGGATTCCAGATTCTTCATCGTGCCCTGCTCGGCACCGAGATCACGCTGCGCATCCGCACCGATCCGACGCTTCAACAAATCGACCGCGACCGCGTGGAATCCCTCCTCAACCGCTACGGTTCGCTGCTGGAGAAAAAGGAGAAGAACGTCCGCGACCTGATCGATCATCTCTGGTCGGCCAGGCAACGGGATCGTCTCGTCGACACCGGGCGCAAGCAGTTGAACACCGCCGGCGCGTCCCTGAAGCGTCGACTCCTGCTGCGCGGCAAGAACGCGATGAAACTCCGGCAGATGATCCAGCATGGACGGGATCAGGAGGGCGGCGACCCGCTCTTCGACATTTGTCCCGTCTGGATGGCGAGCCCCGCGACGGTCGCCCTGATTTTTCCACGCGAACCCATCTTCGACGTCATCGTGTTCGACGAAGCCTCGCAATGCCGGCTGGAGGAGGCGATTCCCGTTCTCACCCGCGGACGTCGCGTCGTCATCGCCGGCGACCCGAAACAACTGCCGCCCACGCGCTTCTTCGAATCCGCCTTCGCCGACTCCGAGCTTCAGGAAACCGAGACGGACCAGGACCTGTTCGAACAACAGCAGTCGGACACCGAAGACCTGCTCGCAGCCGCGCTGAACCTGCAAATTCATCAGGCCTACCTCGACGTGCATTACCGCTCGCACCACGAGTCGCTTATCGGGTTCAGCAACGAACATTTCTACCACAAGCGTCTCCAACCCATCCCGGCCCATCCCTCCACACGCGCCGTCGCGCCCGCGATCGAGCTGCATCACGTGGCCGGCGTATACCACCAGCGCGGAAACCGCGCCGAAGTCGACGCCGTCGTCCGACTCGTCCGCGAACTGCTCGCGGAATCAAAACCTCCGTCCATCGGCATCGCCTGCTTCAACCTTGTGCAGCGCGATCTCATGCTTGCGGCCTTGGAAGCAGCGGCCGACGAGGACAAGGAATTCGGCGCGCGCTACGACCTCGCCCGCGACCGCGTCGGCGAGGGCTCCTTTGAGGGAATCTTTGTCAAGAACCTCGAAAACGTGCAGGGCGACGAGCGCGACTGCATGATCATCAGCACCACCTTCGGCCCGGACAAACAAGGTCGGTTCCGTCGCAATTTCGGACCGGTGGGCCGACAGGGCGGCGGTCGCCGACTCAACGTTCTCGTCACCCGGGCCCGCCGAAAGATCCATGTCGTCACGTCGATTCCGCGAACGGAATACCGCGTGCTTCCGGAGCTGGAAGACAAGCAGTCCCCCAGCGGCCGCTGGCTGCTCTACGCCTACCTCAACTACGCGGAGAACCTCGGGGAACAGCGCCGCCTTGAGCTGCTGCGAGGAGCCTCGACCGAGGCATCCGAAAGCGTCGCCCACCAGATTCCAACCCGGCAACCCTCACTGCTCGCCACGTGGCTGGGACAAAAACTCGCCGCCACCGAAAAGGTCAGTTCCGACATCCATTGGGGCAACGACGGCTTCCGGGTGGATGTCGCCCTGCATCACCCGACCCGATCCGACCAGCGCTCCCTCGGTGTACTTTGTGACCTTCACCGCTTCGCCGACGCGCCGGACCCCGTCGATTGGGAACTCTTTCGCACCCGCCTCCTTGAAGCCAAAGGCTGGAACTTCCTTCGCGTCCTCTCACCCGCCCTCTTCCGCGATCCGGAGAAACACAAACGGGAGATCGCGGAACAGGCGGCCAAACTGGTGGCAAAAATGAAACTGCCACCGCTCCCCGAAGCGATCATCGACGAACCGTGCCCCGGGCCGCCCGTTCAAACGCCCGCTCCGATCTTCCCTCCCGAACTCCCCGCCTGACCAACGGTATCACCCCGGCACCTGCGCCAGCTTCAGCAACTCGCGCAGCCGGTCGATCTCGGTCGCGGATGATTTCGCGACGAAGCCCCGCGCGTGGGCGAAGTGGACATCGGCTTCGGAGTTGATCCGCGAAAAGTTCACGCCCTGATGATCCCGGTAACGTGACAGGCCATACCCCTCCCCCCGCCGATCCGGGTAGACGAGCGCCACCATTTCGGAGTCCAACCCGATGCTCTCGACGTAGCGCTCGATTCCCATGGACGGCTCAAGGGGCAGCGGTTCCGTCCGATTCAGAAACAGGGCTTCAAAGCAACCGTGCGGCCCCTCGACCGTCCAACGCTCGGAATGTTTTCCGATGAAGTCCAGCCGGTCTCGAAGTGATTGAATGAAGGCCAGCAGATCCTCCCCGATCAACCGCATCATCTCCCAGATGAGATCCCCGGGCTTGTGTTCCACCTCCAACGCGAATCGACGCAGCAACGTGACGTCCATCGGCGAAACGAGCTGATTGATCACACGCCGCTCGACTCCGAGCCACTTCGCGGTGTCGCCCGGACCTCGCGCGTCAAACCACTCGGCGGGTTCCAGCCAGTCGCAAAAACTGCGTGCGTCCTCATAGATCCCGAAGGATTGCAGCACGAGGCTGAGCGAACAGGTCGGCTCGTGATCCCGGGGAAACTGATGATGATCGAAATTGAGCTTCGCGGGTTCGTGGCGTCCGCCGATATCAATCACCGCGATCTCGTCGTCCTCCAGCTCCGACTCGACCGGATCGCGTCGCACGATCGCGACCGGATGCCTGGCGACCAACAGACTGCACGCGAGAAAGTCGTCCTTATGCGCTCCGCCCGGATGAGTGAGTATGTATTTCATGCCCATATGTTTGAGGGCGCGGACCGTAGCCGGACCGCCTTCCCGATGACACCCCGAAAACCGAATTCAGACAACGCATCGACACCACGCCGCAGTCCCTCGTTTTCATTGCAAGCGCCCCGGCTCCAATCCAGATTCGCGCCTTTCCATCCGCCTGCAACCAGCCCGTAACATGACTCGAACCTCATTCCTGTCCGCCGTTCTCACCCTTGCTGCTCTCACGCGAGCGATCGCGGCGGACCCGTCCAACGTCGATTGGCCGGTCTACCTCGGAGGCAAGGAACGCAACCTCTATTCGCCACTCAAACAGATCAACCGAAGCAACGTCGCCGCACTCGAAGTCGCCTGGACCTACGACACGGGCGAAAAGGCGGAGTATCAGGCCAACAACCTGATCGTGGACGGCGTTCTCTTCACCCCCACCCAGACTCGCAAGGTCGTCGCACTCGATGCCGCCACGGGCGACGTTCGCTGGATCTGGGACCCGGCTACCGAACGCTCCGGGGCGGGACGCGCACGCCAACGGGGACTCACCTACTGGCAGAACCACAGCGGCGGCGAAAAGAGATTGTTCACGGCCGTGCAAGGGCACCTCTTCGCACTTGACCCGAAGACCGGTGAAGTGATCCGCAGTTTCGGCGAGGACGGATCGATCAATCTCGGCTCCGGATTGAACACTCCGGGAGTCGTCTACAAGGACCTGCTGATCGTCGGCGGCGTCGGGGGACAAGGCTCCGTGCGCGCCTTCGATGTCCGCACAGGCGAACGGCGCTGGATTTTCCATTTGATTCCCCGACCCGGTGAAGTGGGACACGACACCTGGCCCGAGGACGCTTACAAGACCGCCACGGGCCTCATGCCCTGGTGCGGACAATCGCTGGATGAACAACGCGGCATTGTCTACGTCGCCACCAAGACGGCGGAACCCGATTTCTACG
>JADHOF010000281.1 GCA_016779125.1 Verrucomicrobiia bacterium
TCCTTGAGCTTCGCCGCAAGCGCCCTGCCCCGCGATTCGGCCTTGTCGGTATGGACGATGCAGGAAAACGCGTCAACGGGCTCCTGATTTACCTGCATTTCCAATTTCACCATCTTGGACACCTGATAGCCGGCATGCTCGTAGTCCATGGAACCATAGCCCCGCGTGACGCTTTTGATGCGATCATGGAAATCGATCACGATCTCGTTCAGCGGAACGCGGGATGAAAGCATCACACGGTTGTGATCCAGCGTCTCCGTGTTCTCCACAAATCCACGCTTTTCGGAAACCAAGCCCATGATGTCGCCGATATAGATGTTCGGGCAGATTACGAAGGCCTTGACGATGGGCTCCTCGATGCGATCGATCCGGGTGGGATCGGGTAGCTGTGCCGGGTTGTCCACCTCGATCATCTGTCCTCCGACCAACCAGACACGATAAATCACGCTCGGATAGGTCGCGATGATGTCCATGTCGTACTCGCGACGCAGGCGCTCAAGGATGATCTCCATATGGAGCAGTCCCAGGAAACCACAGCGGAATCCGAAGCCGAGGGCGATGGAACTCTCACTCTGGAAATCAAGCGCGGAGTCGTTCAATTGCAACTTGGACAACGCCGTCTTCAAATGTTCGAAATCCCCCGGATTTATCGGATAGACGCCGCTGTAAACCATCGGATGAACCTCCTGAAATCCGGGCAGCGCGGGTGCCGCGTTACGCGATTCGGTGAAGGTGTCACCGATTTTCACTTCGGAGGGGGTCTTGATGTTCGCGGTGACATAGCCCGTTTCACCCGGCCCCAGCATGTCGCGGGCGTAGGGCTTTGGATTAAAGCTCCCGACCTCCTTGATGTCGTAGTTCTTTCCGGTGTGCAGCAGCTTGACCTGTTGCCCTTTTTTCATTGTTCCATTGAACACCCGGATGTAGGTCACGACACCCCGATAGGTGTCGAAGTAGGAATCCACCGCGAGGGCCTGCAGCGGCGCGTTCGCGTCTCCTTTTGGCGGCGGCACGTTCTTGACGATCGACTCCAGGATGTCCTTGATTCCGATGCCTTCCTTCGCGCTTGCGCAAACGGCGTCGTCCGACGGAATGGCAAGGATGTCCTCCAGTTGCTGCTTCGCCATGTTCACGTCCGCGTGCGGGAGATCGATCTTGTTGATCACCGGCACGATTGCCAGATCGTGTTTCATGGCGAGGTGAACGTTCGCGACGGTCTGCGCCTCCACTCCTTGTGCAGCATCCACGATCAGCAGGGCTCCTTCGCACGCGCTCAGGCTTCGGGACACCTCATAGGCGAAATCCACGTGTCCAGGGGTGTCGATCAGATTCAACTCATAGCGATTCCCGTCGTCCGCGTCGTAATACATCGTGACGGGATGCGCCTTGATCGTGATTCCCCGCTCCCGTTCAAGGTCCATCGCGTCGAGATGCTGCTCCTCCATGTCGCGGTCTTTGACCGTGCCGGTCATTTGAAGGAGTCGGTCGGACAAGGTCGTCTTGCCGTGGTCGATGTGGGCAATGATGCTGAAATTTCGAATGAATTGCTGATCCATACAATGCGCCCGCGCAGGGCTGTCCCCTGCCCTTGCCATTGAAATTTTGACGGGGTCGGAGACGCGTTGAAACGCGCGCGAGACGATAACGGTCCTACTGCCTAAAGGAAGGTGTTTTTTGTGCGGCGGCACTGGAATCAATCCAACCCCGAGCCCGGTAGTAATACCATCCGACCAGCTCATGGAGATAGACTGACATTTTGTTGAATCCGCCTGGAGTCGGAACAAGCTCCACCGAATGGTTCCCGAGTCGGCCGGCGAGGGTGAGGAAATCACAAGGCACTTCGTGGACCTGTATTCCGGGCAAATGAGTGCGAAAAACGGCTGCGGCTCTGCGCATGTGACAGGCTGAGGTGACCAACAGTATTTGATGGATGGTTTCCCGCTCAGCGAGTTTTCGAACAAACATTGCCTCGTCCCGGGTGTTTCCACACTTCGGGAGAGCTTCGACCCGGTTGGTGATGTCTGTTTCCCCCAGAAACCAGGCCTTCGTGTTTTCGGACTCGAGCAGTTCGCGATCACCGTCTTCAGCCGCGCCGCCTCCGATGATCAGGAGTCGCCCCTTCCCCCTTCGGGCGACGGCGAGAGCCGTGATCACCCGGTCGCCGGATTCATTCAATTCAATCAGGTTGGAATCGTAGCGCCCCAAAACGGATCCGCCACCCAGCAACACGATGGCGTCCGCCTCAGGCAATCGATCGATTTCAAACCCCGCGTAAGGTCTTTCGAGCGTGGCCAAGATCATCCCGGGCACGAAGGTTGCCCCGAAGATCCAGACAAAGAAGACCAGACCGGCGATCGCCCACGCTTCTCTCTTCTCCCTGCGACGGAATTTCCAGGCAGAAATCGTGATCAAGGCCAGCCAAACCAGGCCCAGTGGCGCCATGAGATTCACCAGATTTCCTGTAATCGATGCAATCATGCCGCGTAGGCCTCCAACAGCGTCCGAACCGCCAGTGACATGGCGTTCACACGCAGTTCAAGCGGGTAATCCGAGGGGCTTTCCAAGGTGTAGCTGAGGTCGGTTTTTTCCTGGACCATGAAAAAAGCTTCCGGCCATTCCTGCTGACTCGCGGGATCGATTTGCGGCCTGAGTATCCCGTTCTTGGCCGGCCGGCCGTCGATTTGTTCCGCCGTGTCGATCGGGCAGATTCGCGACAGCCCCTGAATCACCCGTTCACCGAACGTGGGCCTGTCTCTGGGATTCAGTTCGTAAAGGTAGAATCCGGTGGATTCCCAGTCTTCATGCAGGTGCAGCCCGACCTCGAATCGAGGCGTCGATTCCAACCAACGAATGTGGGCGCGAACACGCGGCGAGATGCGATGCCGATAGTCGCGGTTGAGATCAATCCCCTGTTTGTCTTCGCGACTGTTCCGCTGAAACCCCGAATAGTTCAACAGCGGGCACAACCAAAGAGACGCGTCCCTTGGCCAGCAATCGTCACGCAACAGCCGCAAGATCGTCATCGGCCCCGCCGGTTCATCACCATGGATTCCCGCGGAAACATACAGTCTTTGGCTGGCTTTTTCGGATACCCGCGTGATGACCGGGAAACGGTCGCTATCGTCGCACTCCAGCCAGTCGATTTCCCACCCCTTCTTCTCCGCGACCGAAATCAATGCAGCTTGCACCGCCTCGACGTGGATTCTTTCGCCGCAGTAGGCGCCCAGATTGCGACGGAGCGGCTGCATGCGAGACCCCGGAAACCCTAACAGGAACAGGAACGCGTGGATTCCTCTTCAAGCTCGCCGCTCCAGTCTGGATCCAGTCCCAGATCCCGAATCATCTGGAGGTCCTTCTCCACAGGCTGATTCAAGGTCGTCAGATAGTTGCCAACCATCAACGCGCTGGCGCCGGCGGAGAAAATCATGCTTTGAAGATCCCGCAAATTCACGGTCCGTCCGCCCGCGACCATGATTTCGCGTCGGGGAAGAATGAATCGGAAACAGGCGATAGTCTGAAGGATTTCGAGGGGCGGAACGGGATCCAGATTCTCGAAGGGGGTCCCTTCTATCGGATTCAAAATGTTGACCGGCACAACGCTGGCGCCGATTTCGCGCAACTCCAAGGCAAGGTCGCAACGGTCTTCCCTGGTCTCCCCCATGCCAATGATCCCTCCCGAGCAAATCTTGATCCCCGCCTTCTTGAGATAAGCGATGGTTTCCAATCGCTCCTCATAACTGTGCGTCGAGCAGTGTTCAGGAAAAAAACGGCGCGAGCTTTCCAGATTGTGGCCGTAGCATTCGAGTCCGGCGTCCTTGAGTCGATTGGCAACGTTCTGGCTCTTGATCAATCCCAGTGAAGCATCAGGGCGGGTCTTCCCCTGCTCTTTCATTTCGCGGATCCGGTCGCAGACTTCGTCCAACAGCGGACCTTCATTCAAACCCTTCCAGGCGGCCACCAAACCGACGGCCGTGACGCTGTTGCGCTCCGCCTCTTCCGCCGCCTCGGCCACCGGTTCCGGATCGACGAAGCCGTATTTTGGGGAGCCGGTCTGATAAAAGGACGATTGGGCGCAAAACTTGCAGTTCTCGGAGCAACTGCCCGCTTTGGCGTTCACGATCGAGCAAAGGTGCACCTTGTTCCCCTTGAAGTGCTCGCGAATCCGGTTGGCCCAGGCGAGAAGATCGAAAACATCCGCGGAATTCGTGAGGTTGAACAACCAAAGCGCTTCATCCCGATCAATTTCCCCTCCGGCGATCACGCGATTACCCAGTTCCCCAAGGCGCTCGTGTACGGTCGCGTCAAATGTTGTCGAAGTCATCGTTGACGAAGCTAGGTCAAGAGTCCGCCCAGCGGCAAATCCTTAGTCGTCCGCCTGGAGAAAAATCTGCGGAGCCGCGTGGGAATGGAGCGGGTTTCCGGCGTAATCAGTCTCGTCCAACCGATCGAGCCAGCAATTGATCAGGTCGATGATCACAGCCAGATCCAAGCGTTCATGCATTCTCGGATAACGGGACAAATAGCTGCGGGAAAGCCGAAACAACTTTCCGGCAGGTTTGAGCCGTTCTTTGCGGAGATGAACAAAAGCTCCGGCCAATTGGATCAGGGCTTTGTAGAACGCGTCTTCAGGGCCGTTTCGGCAATCGAGCCACAATTCTTCAAGGACATCGTGCGCCTCGTAATATTCGCCGGAATTGAAGCATTCGAAGAAGCCTAGATAGTGCGGATCACCACCCTCCCCATTCAGGTGTGCGATCCGCTCGGCGATTTTTCCGCTCTTGTGGCTCATCAAAGGAAATGGCCCGTCCCGAAAGACGGACCATTCAGGATTCAAAACAATCCGTGATTCAGCCGGCGATTGCCCCGATCTCAACGGGCTCGACGGCAATGCCCTTCTTTTCGACCCACGCGATGGCCTTCTTGATCGCGTCACGGCTGCCTTCAAGCTGCACGCTCACGATGGCGATGTCTTTCGCCACACTGGCCTGCCGCACATTGGTCACCACGTCGAACTTCTTACCAACCTGCCACATGACCGGTTCGGTGATCAGCTTGGCGGGATAGGTCCACCAGTAGCGGGCAATCTGTTTCCCCTCGGTGACGGACTTTTTGGCCGCTGCCTTTCTGGGCTCAGCGACTTTTTTTGAGGACTTCTTCTTGGTGGCCATATCGGTAATCAACCTCCGGCAATCGCGGGAATGATGCTGACCTCATCGCCATCCTTGATCGGTGTGGCCTTGTTTTGGAGAAAGCGAATATCCTCCTCGTTGACATAGATGTTCACGAAACGGCGGACCTCGCCCGAATCATCGACGAGTCGCTCCCGGATTCCGGGATACTTCGTCTGCAACTCGCTGATCGCGTCGCCGATGGTGGCGGCTTCGACGGTCACAAGCTCCTCGTCATTGGTCAGCTTACGCAGGGGCGTGGGGATTCTTACGGTAACTGGCATAG
>JADHOF010000282.1 GCA_016779125.1 Verrucomicrobiia bacterium
ATTCTCTTCACATGAATACTTCACAGCGTTGGATAGCAGGTTCACCCACACCTGCCGCACCAACGCGGAATCACCCCGAACGTCCGGCAGTCCGCCCACGATCCACTCGACCGTCCGGGTCTCGGTGTCCGGTTCCAGATCCCGCACGACTTCCGCGACCAGTTCTTTCATCGACACGGCTCCCAGACGCATCTCCGAGCGGCCCATGCGGGAAAAATCCAACAGGTCGTCTATCAGTCGGCCCATCTTGTTCGCAGCATCCGAGATCAGGGTGACGTAGCGTCGCCCCTTCTCATCCAGCGCATCCCCGTTGACGCGTTCCAGCAGCTTCACAAAACCATCGATGTGGCGAATCGGAGCCCGCAGATCATGTGAGACGGTGTAGGAAAACGCCTCCAGCTCCTTGTTCGCCGCGATAAGCTGGTCGTTCCGATTTGCCAGTTCGACCAGCAGGCCATTCCGTTCCAAATCCGCGCGCCGCCGGTCCGAGATGTCCCGCGTCACCTGCGTCGCGCCGATCAGCACGCCGCTCTCGCTCCGAATCGGGCTGAAGCGATGTTCCAGAAACAATACGCCCCCGCCTTCCCCCTCGCTCTTTTCCTCGATGGCAAACTCCTCTCCCCGAATCGCGCGTAACCAGAGATCAAACCAGCGTTGCAACTCGTCCGGCTGCGATTTCAACACCTCCGACAAACGCATCCCAGGCCGGATGGATTCTCCAAAGCGCCGCTCGAAGTGGTCGCGAAAGGTCTTGTTAAACGAAAGAATCCGATAACGGAGATCCAACGCCACGATCTGGTCCGGCGAGCCTTCAAGTATCCCCTGCAATCGATCGCGCGCCAGCTCGAGGGCCTGATGGTTGTCGCGCAGACGTGCCTCCGCCTGTTTGCGCTCGGTAATATCGGTCGAAATACCGCAGACGCCAGAGACCGCCCCCGCGTCATCGCGCATCGGAAATTTGACCGAGATGTAGGTGTGCAAACCGTCGTCGTGCGGCGCGATCTCCTCGATCACCAGAGGACACCCCTCGGAGACCACCCGCCGGTCGTTGAAGCGAAAGGACTCCGCCATCTGCTTTGGGAACACTTCAAAATCACCACGCCCCACGATGTCGTCGTTCTTCACGTGAAACAGTCGCTCATACTGCTGGTTGATCAGGAGGAAGCGCCCCTCCGTGTCCTTCAGATAAATGACTGCGGACGTGTTGTCCAAGATCGCCTGAAGCCGCTGCTGGCTTTCCCTCAAGGCATCCTGAATCTGTCGCCGTTCCTTCACTTCCTCCGCCAACGAGCGGTTCACCGCCACTGCGTCCCTCTCCTTCTGCCGTGCGGTCTGGGCCAGATGAATCGAGAGCCCCAACAATACAGCCAATATCCCGCCGCCCCCGACGGCGGCCGTCCCCAACGGAGACCTCAATTCCTGCAGGGTGTCCGCGCGCGGCCAAACACGCATCTCCCAGGTTCGCCCCGGCAATCGAATGAGACCCTCGCGCCCCCACAATGAAGGATCCTCCTCCTGCGCCACACTCGCGTAAATCTCGCGACCAGCAGCAGTAACAGTGCAATTGAATCCGGCCGTCACCTCCGTCAGAAGGCTTTTCAACAAGGGTTCGATCCGAAACACACCCACCACGTGGCCCGCCACTTTCTCCTGTTGGATCACGGGCACTTTGACCAAAAACCCCACCGTTGCCCCCTCGACCTCCATCACCGGCCCCACCTCGACTCCGGTTTCGTCCCGATGATGTCCATCCGCTATTTCGCGCGGGAAGGTCTCCGACAAATCCCGCCCCAGCTCGGCCTCGTTGCCGGACTGCGGGGTCACCCATTGGACGAGCAGATTCGTGTCGGCCCACTCCACGGCCTTCATGTCCGGGTAGTGACTCAAATACAGTCCGGCGTCGAATTCCCAATCGGACCGCAAATCGCTGCCGCGCTTCTCCCACCGTTTCGCGACCCGCACGAGGGTCAGGATTCGCGCCTGCACTTCCGCCTCGATCAGCCGTTCCACGTTCACGGCAGCCCGATAGATCATCCCGCGGATCTGCCGTCGCTCGCCCAGCCGGATGCCCAACCACAACATGCACGACAATGTCACCACCCCGATCGCGACCCCCAACGGCAGCCACCTCACCACGGCGTCCCCCGTCAGCCGGCTGCGCGCGTGCGCCAGAGCCATCACGCTGACCGCCAAAACCGCCTGCCCGAGAGCGGCAGGCAAAGGCATCGGCCCGACGTCCTCCATCGGAAACTCGCTCGGGAGCTGCAAAAACCAACCGGCCACGGAAAAGGCGGCAAGACTTCCCGCCAGAGACGACACCAAACCCGCGAACATCGGCCGCCAAGCGGATCGAGCCGGCGTGTGCAGCGCAAACAAGGCGATCGTGATCAGGAGAAAGCCGATCGCGCTCTTGTCCGACATCCGGACAGGTTCCTCGCCAGCCATCGGCGCGGACGACACCAGCTCGTCAATGCCGAAGCCCCGGCCGATCCAATATTCAAGGAGCGTGCCTCCCGCAAGGAGGATGGAGAGTCCCAATAGCCCCCACGTCCGCCGCCGTCCCCCGGTGAATCCCGGCCCCGGAATCAAGAGAATCGCTCCTCCCAACATCGCGAACAACAGCGCGCTGTTTGCCCGGATCTGACCGCCTCCAAGATGAAGGCTTCGCAATCCCTCGATATCCGCCCACCAACCTGTCACCACCGCCAGTCCCAGAAGAACGGCGGTCCATCCGCCATAGACCGCGACCCTGCCGGTGATGTTCGGAAGTGTCATGCGATCAGGATTGGTGGCATGAAATGCGCGGAGTCGCGCGGCTCATTGGAGTGTCGGCAGGCATTCGGACAGATGATTCTTCGGGGCTCCGCCGCCCGATTCTCGCCGGCGAACCCTGTTCGGGCCCTAGGCGTCGTCTTCGCGATTCAAGGCCTCGTTTACGGTGATCAGCAGGTTGTCCGTCGAAAACGGTTTCGCCAGGAAATCAACTCGCACCCCCGGAGCGACTCGTTCGACGACGGCCTTTTCGCTTTCAAGCAAACCGCTGATCGCGACGAAGCGGACTTTCAGATCCATCTTGTACAGCGAGCGGATGAGTTCCGCGCCGTCCATGACCGGCATCATGATGTCCGTCATCACCAGCGAAACCTCGTTCCGATGACGCATGAACACCGTGAGAGCTTCCGTGCCATCCGCGGCGGTCAGCACGCGATAGCCGTACTTTTCGAGCGTGGCCTGGCTGATCTCCCGAAAGGGGGCTTCGTCGTCCACAAGAAGCACCGTCTCCCCGTTTCCCCTCGGAACCGTCGGTCGGGCGGACTGGGTGGGCCTCGTGATCGGAGCCGACGTCAACGCGGGAAGATAGACCTTGAATCGGCACCCCTTGTTTCGCTCGCTCTCGACGAAAACAAATCCGCCGTGATTCTTCACGATCGTCTGCACCGTGGTCAGCCCCAACCCGGAACCCCTGCCACGCTCCTTGGTGGTGAAAAACGGCTCAAAAATTCGATCCTGCAACTCCGGCGGAATTCCCGGACCGGAATCCGCCACGGTGATCAGCACGTGCACTCCAGGACGACCTCCGCGCGAAACCTCGCGGTCTGTCTCCCGCAGCATCACGTTTTCAGCAGAAATGTGCAGTCGCCCTCCCTGCGGCATCACGTCGCGGGCGTTGACGCAGAGATTCATCACGACCTGATGCAGCAGGGTCGGATCCCCTTTGACCGGCCAGAGTTTGTCCTCCTTCGTCATCTTGACCTCGATCGATCGATCAAGCGTCTGTCGAAGGATTGCCGACACCTCGCTCAGAATATGACCAACCGACAACTCGACCCGGTCCCCCTCCTCCCCTTTGGCGAAGGTCAAGACCTGACGAACGAGATTGGCCCCGCGCTGGGTGGACCCCTCCAAGGTGTCAAGCCACCCCTGTCCCTCGCTGTCATCCACCCGCAGTCGCAACAGCTGGGAGGCGAGAACGATCGGAGCCAGCATGTTGTTGAGGTCGTGGGCGATCCCACTGGCCAGCGCCCCCAGACTTTCCAGACGTTGAGCCCTCAGAAAATGACTCTCACTGAGATTTCGGTCGGTGACGTCCGTGTTGATGATCAACTGCGATTTCGGATTCCCGTCGTCGTCCGTCACGAGCGTCCAACGACTTTGCACCGCCACCTGACGACGGCTGTTTTCATCCCCCTTCGTCTTCTGGCGCAATTCCCCGTTCCATTCGCCGCGATTTCGCACCACCTGCCGGGCTTCCTCGATCGGCGCGGAAATCTCGCCGTGCAGGAGTTCGTGCAGATTGCGGCCCAAGGCCTCGTCGCAGGTCCAACCGTAGAGCGCCTCGGCCCCCTTGTTCCAATAAACGACCTGGTCATCCATGTCGCAGACCGTGATCGCGTCCTGAGCCTTGTCGAGCAACGCGGCCTGCGCGCGAATCTGCTCTTCGGAATGCCGCCGGTCGGTAATGTCCCGGGACACCGCAATCACACTCTGCACCGAACCGCGCTCGTCGCACACCACATTGAACTGCGCCTCAAGATAACGGATGGAACCGCTGGGCAAGACCAATCGGAACTCACGCCGTTGCCCCACCCCGGTTCGGATCGCCATGGCGAACATATCCTGCACCGCCTGGCGGTCGGCCTCGTGCACCTGCTCGAAGAACCGGGCGGAAGGCAAGGCCGCCGTCTCCCCGTGAAGCCGACGATAGGACGGGCTGCAATACTGCCAATCCCCGCGCAGATCCAGCTGCACGATCAGGTCGCCCACGTTGTCCGTGATCTGCCGCAACTGTTCCTCGTTCAAACGCAGCTGCTCCTCCGCCAGCCGCAGTCGCTCCCGCTCCGCAACCTCGCGGACCGCCCTCCGAATTGCGGGCACCAGGCGTTCAATCCGTTGCTTCAGAACGTAGTCCGTCGCGCCTTGCTTGAGGCTCTCGACGGCCCGCTCCTCGCCCATCACGCCGGACATCAGAATAAACGGCAGCTCCGGGCAGCGCTCCCGGGCAATTGCCAACGCGCTAAGTCCATCAAAGGAAGGCAGGGAATAATCCGAAAGGATCAGATCGATCGAACCCGCCTCGATGGCCTTCTCAAATCCGGGTTGGTCATCGACCATCACGAACTCCGACGCGAGTTCCTCCGACCGCAACAGCTCCTCCACCAGCTCCTGGTCGGCGAGGCTGTCCTCCAGATACAACACTCGCAAAGCTGGCTTGGTTTTGGGGTCCGTCATTTCGTGCGTGATCGTAATAAATTCGTCAGGTTGGCGAGAGGGAATCCGGCCTAGCCGGAAGCGCAGACCACGGGCGGCGGCTCGTTCGTCGCAGCCCAAAAAGATCCGATCTCTTTTACCGCCTTCACAAATTTTTCGAAGTCGACAGGTTTAACGATATAGGCATTCGCTCCGGCACGATAGCTTGCAGCCAGATCCTGTT
>JADHOF010000283.1 GCA_016779125.1 Verrucomicrobiia bacterium
AAGGTATCTGGCGGACGCCCGGAACGGGCTGTTGCGGTCACGAAGGTGGAGGCTCAAGGCGAGCCGAGTGTTTTGAGGGGGCGGTCGGTGTTGAGGAAGACGAAGCCTTGTTGCTGGGCTTCGGCGCGGGCTTGGTTGGCCAGATCGGTCTTCTTGGCGTAGTCGATGATCAGAACCGTTTTGCCGGAGGGTTGCAGAAGTTTGAGGAAACCCAATGTGTAAGCGGCTTCCTTTTTCGGGCGCGGCTTCTTTCCGTTCGTGAACAGGTCCTCGACGCCGATGCCGGAAATCTGTTCCCGATAGGGTGCGGATTCCAGGAGCTGCGCGGCGTTTTGGGGGATGATCAGGAAAGTCGGAGTGCGGGATCGCCCGTGTCTGGCGATGCGGTCGATCCACGCGATCATGTCCTGTCGGAAGGTTCGGCCGGTTTCGGGGTTCTTGCGGTGATCGATGAATTTTTTTCCGTCCTGTTCGAAGTATTCGAACCCATCGACGATATCGAGGTAAAGGCCGTCAAAACCGGCTGCGACGATGCGGTCGATTTCGGCGAGAATGTGCTGCTGCCATTCCGGATGCCAGTAGGCGACCTTGAAGTTGCCTTTCCAATCGGGGTTTTCCTGCTTGAGCCATGCCGGTGGTTTTTGATTCCAGGACTTTTGCCAGTAAGGCCTGTAGTCCTCGGCTTCACCGATGGAGAGATAGGCCAGCACGCGGCGTTCGGGTCGATTCGCCCGGATTGTACGCAGGTCGGCGGTACTCCATCGCTCCCCGCGATCGCCGCCGAAGACTGGGTCGATTACGTACCAATCACGGCCGCTGTCGCGGAGGGCGGCAACGGCCTCCGGCCGGGTCTTGTATTTCGCGTCCGCCTGCAGAAGGTAGGCGAAACTTCGGGGGGCGGCGGTGGCGGAAAGTGCGGTGAGCAGGAGGAGCAGGGTGTATTGCATCGCTTGATGGATCACGTGGAAATCATCCAGACGATCTCGCCTGAATCGTCGAAGAATGGATTTTCAACCTGAGGGGTCAATGACTTCCCGTTGGTAAAAAGGGTTGGCACCGGACGGATACGGTCGGCGGGAATCCATTTCTTCCGCGCGGGTATGGGGTCCGAAACCGGCAGGTCTTCTGGGCGGGGCGCTGGACAGTGTAGGCGGACTCGGAGGAATGCGATCCCTCGTCACGCTCCGAATCACCGGTTCGTCGATTCGCCCGGTGTTACTCGAATCCCCCGGTCTGAATGATCGGACCTGATTTCACGGTCTGCTCCACACCGAGTTGATCCAATACCTCCTGCGGTGGGCCGTTGAAGCTGATGAGTGCCTCGTTGCCGACGTAGCCGATGGCTTTCCAGCCGGGCTCGGTGGCGTAGTAGGCTCCGGCGGCGATGCTGCGAAAGGTCTGGAAGAAGGCGGCGGCTTGTTTGTGTTGTGGCCTGGCATCCGGTGGCCAGCAAATGTCGTCGACGACCTGCCGCATCTGTTCGGCATTCAGCGCGGAGAAACCTTTGGTAAATCGACGTTGCGATTCCTTCTCCAGCCAGTCGAGGCCGGGTAGAATTTCCCGGCGATCGTTCACCTGCCGCGGATACGGCGCGCTGATCCACTCATCAAGGTAGTCGACGACGCGAAGCTCGCTGGCAGCGGGGCCGAGATGGTCTTGTGGCAGGATCAGATCGGCGAGGGCGATCGCGATTCGACGCTGGTTTTCCGTGAGTGTGAGGGGCCAGAAGTCGCCCGGCTGATAGTGTCCTGCAAGGTCGGGATCCGTACCGTAGCCCTTTGTCCCGGGCGTTGAGGTGGCGGCTGTCAGCGTCAGGCCGCCGACGGGATTCAGCTGCGTCGCCGCGGTCACCGACGCGAACCATTTCAGAACGTCCCGCCGTGGAAGGCGGCTTTCGGTGTTGATCTTCATGCTCAAAGGTTTCCTTTCCGTGCCTCGGCGATGATGTGGTCCGCCGTGCGCCACGCGAGCGCCATGATCGTGAGGGTTGGATTTTTATCCGCGTTCGATGGGAAGGGGGACCCGTCGTTGAGGAAGAGATTTTTCACATCCCAGGTCCGGTTCCATTCGTTGCAGACGGACTTCCTGGAATCGGCGCCCATCAACGCGCCGCCGACCTCGTGGATGATTTTGCCGCCGTTCATGATCGCGTCCTGGCCGGTCATTTTGGCGTTGTGGGTCACGTGGCCTCCCATCGCCTCGATGATCGAGGTGAAGGTCTTCACGGCATGGGTGGCCATGTTCAGTTCCTGATCGCTCCAGCGCCAGTGCCAGCGGACGACCGGGATGCCCCATTTGTCCTTAACGTTCGGATCGAGTTCCGCGAACGAGTGTTCATTCGGGATCATTTCCCCCCGGCAGGCCAGTCCGAAGGACGCTCCGTAGTATCTGCGGGCGTCTTCCTTGAGCCGGGTGCCGTATGCGCCGCGCACGAGATCTGCGGCAACCGGCAGGCCGCCCCCCGGCATGCGTCGGGTGCCACCCATCTCGATGTGGTATCCCCGGGCGAAGTCGAGCTTGCCCGCGAGCTGTTGCTGGTAAAGCCACCAGGGCGCGTAGAAGTGCGAACCACCCGCGCCGTCCTCGTTGTGAGGTGGCAGATTCTCCAAGGCCGGGATGTGACCGCGGACGTCCGCGCCAACCGTGTCCATGATGTATTTGCCGACGAGGCCGGAGCTGTTGGCGAGGCCGTTCGGGGATCGGTTGCTTCGGGAGTTGAGGAGAATACGGACGGTCTCGCCACTGCTGGCGGCGATCACAACGGCCTTGGCCTTCACGCGTTCCTCCCGGCCGGTGGTCTTGTCGATGAACAACACGCCGGTGGCCTTGTCATCCCTGCCCATGAGGATCTCCCGGGCGTGAGCGTCTGGAATGATGTCAAGATTGCCCGTCGCCAGGGCCGGAGGGAGATGCACGGTGGTGCTCTGGTAGTTCGCCCGGATATTGCAACCCCTCCCGCAGTCGGTCGCCCAAAAGCAGGCAGCCCGTGCTCGCATGGAGGCGGCCACGATTTTCTGTGCCCGCTGGTTACCTGGATGCAGTTTGGCCGGGATGGTTTCGGCGTCCAGGGCCTTCGTGAGCACCGCCCGGTGAATGGGGATGATGGGGACGCCGACTTTCTTGGCGTGCTTTTGCGCCAACAGTTCGGCCGCGCGACCTTTGGGCGCCGGGAGCAGGACACCGTCGGGCGAATCGGGTGTGTTCTCCAAACCTTCGTTGGTCCCATAAACGCCGATCAGGCGTTCCACCTTGGTGTAGTAAGGCTCGACCGTTTCGTAGTCCAACGGCCAGTCGAAGCCGAGACCGTCGCGTGCGTGTGGTTTGAAATCGTAAGGGCCGTTTCGCAACGAGATGCGACCCCAATGATTCGTGCGGCCGCCCAGCATGCGCGCCCGCCACCACCAGAACTGTTCCTCGTCCTTTTTGCTCGCCTGCGTGTAGGGCTCGTTCGGCACGTCCCATCCGCCATCGACGGTTGCGTCATGAAATCCGAAATCTTTGTCCGGGGTGGACACTCCCATCAGTGGGGCCTGGTCTCTTCGCTGGAACATCGCGGTTTCCGTGTCGGGATGGTACGCGCGGCCGGCTTCGAGCAGGACGCATTTGAGTCCGGCCAAGGTCAACGTGTAGGCCATCTGGCCGCCGCCGGCACCGGAGCCGACGATGGCGACGTCATATTCAGATTTCGCTTGGGAAGGTCTTGTCTCGGGCATGATCGATCTTTCGTTGCATTGAAAACGACTTCGAGGTGAGAAAGGTAACGGGAATAGTTCGCCGCGTTGTTCAAAGAGCGGGGCGTCTCGCATCAGTCGATGGAAGACGCTGCAAACATGCCGACGATCTTGCCTGAATCGCCGAAGCGTGGGTTTTCAGCCTGAGGGGCGGTGATTTCCCGTTCGTTGAACGGGGTGTGAAGGACTGATCCGGGCGGGGGAAATTCATTTCTGTCGCGCAGGCATAGTATCCGAAACCGGCGGGTCGCCCCGCAGCATGCGGCCGCCTTCGCCCGTGAGCCAGAGGTAGTGGTCGCTTGGCAGACCCTCGTTGGCCAACAACTTTACGTTTTCACCGACGGGCGGGTTGTCGGTGACTTTGAAGATGGCGGTGCCCTCGTCGACTTCGTCAAACATGGCGACGTAGATCATCCCCGCTCCGGCGCGTTTGGCGGCGGTCATTTGGGACCAGAGGAATTGTCCTTTCAGGCGTGGAATCTGGTCCAGCTCGCCGCCCTGATGATTGTGCCAGCTGAATCCGGGGAAGACGACGGGCAGGTAGTCGAGGCCTGCGGTCTGGCACCACGTCACGTCCGGTGTCCAGGTTTGACGGGCGTGGCGTTCGACTTCCTTCGGGTTCTTGTAGCGGCCGGGAGTCCATGGGCTGAGGACGTCGGCGAGTTTCAGGATCGCATGGAATCTTGGATCGGTCGTGGCGTCGCGATCCTGTGTACGCCATCCGCTTGGCACACCGAGCAGGATCGCGCAGCCGGACTCCTTCAAAAACTTCACGAGCGTGCGGCATTCTTCGAGGGTGTAGGCGCGGGCCTTGTTACGATCGTTGAAGCCGATTCCCCAGACGGCCACGAGGGGCCTGCCCTCGTGATGCAGGTAGCCGGAATCGGTCGTGATGCGCCGGTCCTGGCGGAGTCTGGTCCAATCCTGGTGGATCCGGCCGACTCCCCCCTTCGGCAGTCCGGTCAGGTCATACATCACCGCGTAGATCCGGCCTGTCTGGCGGGCGCCCTCGCGGACGTTTTCGAGCACGACATTCTTGTGCCGCATGGCCTTGGTGTCGCCGATGCTGTGCGCAAAACGTTGCAGAAAGACGCCGTCGATTTCGTAGTCGCGCATCCACTCGAAGTGCCGCCGGACAACCGCTCGATTGGCGCTGCTGAAAACTTCGGCGATGCTGCCGTCAGCGTGCGTGAAACCGGTCGCGACGCGATCGGCCGGGGCGAGTTCGGCGACGTCGGGCCAAAGATCGATGGAAATGTTGCCCGGCTGAAAGTTGCGCCGCCGGCTTTTTGTCCAGTGGGTCCAGCCGAGATCCATGCCGTCGTCCGGGGTGTTGAACCAGCCTTGATAGCCGCACATCACCTTGCCCTTGAGGGTGCGGGCATCCACCGTGGCGATTCGGCTTTGTGCGGAGTCGATGGTTGCCTTCTCGCCGGCCTGTCCGTTGTGGTGCGGGCATCCGATCAGCCATAGAATGAGGAGAGAAAAATTTCGCAGAATTCCCATGTGAACGTGGGGAAACGTCGGCTGGTCGGGAAAGGTAACGGGAAAGTTCTCCTGCCTGCTCGAGACCTGTTGGTTTCGCCCAATTTCGGGTTCGTCCCGCCTGCCCACACGGTTCACACTTGCCGCTCTCACGGAACACAACAGATGAACGCAACCAACCGCTACCGCGCGCCCGTCA
>JADHOF010000021.1 GCA_016779125.1 Verrucomicrobiia bacterium
CGTTGTTAAAGCGTGAAAATGAAACCAGGCTCAGGTTGGCCGCGTTCAGCATCATCTCCAACCCCATGTAGATCACGAAGATGTTCCGGCGAATCAGAACCCCGAGAAGTCCGATCCCGAACAATACCGCGCTAACAATCTGAAAATGTTCGAGTCCGACGTTCATTTGATGTCCTTTTTGCTCAGGAGTACAACTCCCATCATCGCGGACAGAAGCAACAGCGACACGACTTCAAACGGCAGCAGATATTGCCCCTGGGTGAACAACAGCGTCCCCAGCGCCTTCGTGGAACCCACGGCCCCTTCCGCTGCGGACGGAGGTAGATGTCCGCTCGTGAGAGTCTTGCCCAAAATCAGCAGGAGTCCCGCCACTGCGGCCGATCCGGTCACCCCGGCGAAAAGGTTCACCCTCCGCTTTTCCTCCTCGCCGATGTTTAAAAGCATGATGACAAACAGGAACAAAACCATCACAGCGCCCGCATAAACCAGAATCTGAACGGCGGCCAGAAAGTAGGCGTTCAGCAGAACAAAGAGCCCCGAGATCCCGATCATCATCAGCACCAAAAACATCGCGCTGGTCACGGGATTGCGACTGAACGGATTCAGTACGACCAGAAAGCCGAATAGCAGCGTGAGAAAGGAGAATATGTAAAAGAGTGCGTCGTGCATTGCCTTACGCTTTCACGGGGAAGCTATCTTGCGCCTCCGCTTCCTTCTTCTTGTGTTCCCATTTCTTGATGGGGCTTTTGTTCACGCCGCCCAATGACAACAATTTCTCCTTGTCGTAGATCATCTCGGCACGACTCAGTCCGGTGAGGGAGAAATCGTTTTGGAGAAAAATCGCCTCCTCCGGACACACTTCCTGACAAAATCCACAGAAAATGCAGCGAAGCATGTTGATCTCAAATTCTTCCGGCATCTTTTCCGCGTTGGCGCGGTCGGCCGGTTTGCCATCCGGTCCCGGAGGCGTGATCTTGATGGCCTTCGGCGGACAAACGAATTCGCAAAGCTGGCAGGAGACACACTTCGTGTTTCCGTCCGTGTCTTTGACAAGATACGGAGCTCCCCGATAGCCCTCCGGCACGACCGTCGGCTCTTCGGGATACTGCTGCGTCACCTTCTTGCGTCCTGTGACGTGATCGATGAAATGCCTCAGTGTCACCTTCAGACCACCCAGCAAGGCCGGCGCGTAGGTCCTCTCCCAGAAGTTCAGTTCTTTGCGATCAACGATCATGACGCGTGGTTCCAGTAAATGAGCACCGCCGTGAGCACAATGTTCGCGAGGGCGAGCGGCAGGATGCGACGCCATCCGAGATCCATCAACTGATCATACCGGAAACGCGGCAACATCCAGCGCACCCAGATCATCATGCCGAGGAAAACGGACAGCTTGCCGACAAAGATCAAGATCTGCAGCACGCCCTTCACCAGCGTGTCTGCGGTCTGATCCAATCCCCAGAAAGGGAGCGTCCAGCCTCCGAAGAACAGGACGACAATCATCGCGCTTCCGGCGATCATCGCGATGTATTCCCCCATGAAAAAGAAGGCGAACTTCATGGACCCATATTCGGTGTTGTATCCCGAGACCAGCTCTGTTTCCGCCTCGGGCAGATCGAACGGAAGCCGGTTTGTCTCCGCGAAGGCGGATACGGTAAAAATCAAGAAAGACACAACCATGCAGGGAAGCAACACGAAGGCGTCCGTGTTCATTTTTGAAGCAAACAAGGGAAAAGCCAGCCAGCCGTTTTCCGCCTGATACGCAATGATGTCCGATAGATTCAATTCGCCGATGATCATGAAGACCGGAACGACGGACATTCCCATTGCGATTTCATAGGAAATCATCTGGGCGCTCGCGCGAATGCCCCCCAGAAAAGGAAACTTGGAATTGGACGCATAACCCGCCAGCACGATCCCATAAACCGACAACGAGACGATTCCAAAGGTGTAAAGGATGCCCACGTTCAGATCCGCGATCACCATCGCCTGCCGCCCGAAGTCCAGACCGAACACCTTGCCGAAATCCATCGACGACCCGAATGGGATCACCGCCAAAACAAGAACAGACGGCACCATCGCCACCATGGGGGCCAGCCAGAACCACCCTTTGCGCACGTGCTCCGGCGTGTAGTCCTCTTTCGTGAACGCCTTCACGCCGTCCACAAGGGGCTGCCAGATTCCGAGCCGGGTGAGAAAGGGTCCGATCACAGGAATTGAGCCAATCAGCGGAAACGACACCCGGTTGGGCCCGACACGATCTTGAATCGCCGCAGAGATTTTACGCTCCGCCAAGACTGCATAGGCGAACATCGTCATCACTGCGCCAAAGACGACACCAATCTTGACGGCGCTGAAGATCAAAAATGAAAGCAGCCCGGCGTCCATATTCAGATCTCCACCTCCACGCCCGTGTCTCCGATCGACGCCCATTCCAGCCCATCAAACGGGACCACCTCTCCGGCCATCTGATTGAAGAGCCCTTCGATGGTTTCAAATCCGACTCGGCCTTCAACCTCTCGCACGATCTCGCGGAGGATCTCCCATTCCGCCCGCGCATCGCCCGGTGCTTCAACCGCTTTCATGAATTTCTGAAGCCGCCCCTTCACGTTGATCATCGAGCCCCGCTTTTCAACCACCGCGCAACCGGGCAGCAGATAGTCAGCCCGCTGGGTCGTGTCGTTCGGCAGGACATCGCTGACAATCAAATGCGTCAACTGATCCAACAAATCGGTGGAAATACCGGCTTTGGTCACATCCTCACCAAAGACCAAAAGCGTCTTGATCTTATTCGCACGGATTCCCTCGGCGATTTTCGTGGTGTGGATTCCAAGCTCGGTGTTGCAGAATTTGGTGAGCCGGCATCCGTTGCTGTTGGGATTCTTATCGTCACTCACCAGGAAATCATCTCCCTCGCCCAGGTTCGCAACGGAATCGGTCAGCGCGCCGGTTCGATCAGCGAGCTTTTTCAGCAGATAGAGTTCCTCGTTGGTGAGCCGGGCCGACCCGATGATCGCCACGCTCCCCTTCTCAGCATCGCGCAAGATTTCCGAGATCTCCTTCAACGCCAAAGGCCAAGCACCCAGCTGATTGCGCTCGGTGAATCGCTTGCCGGTCACACGGGTCAATCGATCTTCACGATGGATCCATTTGTAATTCAAGCGACCTGAGTCGCACATCCAAGTCGCGTTGACGGCGTCGTTTTCCCTCGGCTCGAAGCGTCGGATCTTTTCCTCACGTGATCCCACAAGGATGTTGCAGCCGGTGCCGCAACTGGTGCAGATGCTCTTGGTTTCCTTCAGAAACCAAACCCGCATCTGAAAACGGAAGTCTTTTGAAGTCAGTGCGCCCACGGGACAGAGATCGACCGTGTTGAGCGTGTAATTGTTGTCAAACGGCTGCCCCGGGAAGGTGGCGATCGTGTTGTAGCTTCCGCGATTCACGATGCCCAAGGCGTCGTCGCCCGCAATGTCCCGCGTGAACCGAACACAACGGGTGCACAAAACGCAGCGCTCCGCGTCCAGCAAGATTCGCGGTCCGATCTCCTGCGCCTTGGGCTTGTGAACCTTCGGCTCGACGAAGCGGCTTTCGGCCTGACCGTGCTCGATGGAATACTCCTGAAGTTTGCATTCACCGGCCTGATCACAGATCGGGCAGTCCAACGGATGATTGATCAACAGGGACTCCAAAACGCCCTCCCGCATCTGCCGGGTGGCGTCAGAACCGGGGTAAATCTCCATGCCGGGCGCGATCGGAGTCGCGCAGGCGATGGCACCGCGCGGCAATGACGGATCATATGGAAGCCGCATCGGCGCGACCTTGACCGAGCCATCTTCGTTGAGCACCGGTTTGCGGTCCGGCCCCATCATCGGCATGCCAAACTCGACCAGGCACATCCGGCAGTTACCAGCGACGGGAAGATTCTTGTGATAGCAATAATGCGGCACCTCCCGGCCCGCAATCTGACAAGCCTCCAGCATCGTGGTCGGACGTAGGTTGCCTTCCCAGTCCCTGGACATCTTCGGCACCTCGACCTCAACGCCGTCGACCTTGAGCTTGACCATCTCAATCGGCGGTGCATCCGCAACGCCGGCTGTCTCAGCCTTCTCGATCGTCTTTTTTTTCGCTGCTTTCTTGGCTGCCATGTCTCGGGGAAATCAGTTATGCCGCGCCACTGTCACGCGCTTTTTCGTCCGCCTCGCCACGCGCTTCAAATTCATCTTTGAATTTTCCGACAAAACTCAGCACCGGCCAGGAGCAGGCCTCGCCGAACGCGCAAATCGTCCGGCCCTGAATGTTTTTGGCGATCCCGGTCAGGTAGTCCGCGTCCGCCTTGCGCCCCTCGCCGTGGGAAAGGCGATGCAGCGCCTTCGACATCCACAAAGAGCCCTCGCGGCAAGGCGTACACTGACCGCAACTCTCGTGGGCGTAAAATTCGGACAGATTCGCAAGCGCCGCCACGATATCCGTTGAATCGTCCATGACGATGATCGCGCCGGAACCAGACATCGAACCCGCGCTCATAAGCGAATCGAAATCATAGGGCAGATCCAGCAGATCCACCTCGTTCTCCTCCATCTTACCGTCCGGAAGGCGCTTCTTGAGTTTGAACTTCTCCCCCGCCTTGAAAACCTTCGCCGACGAGCCTCCGGGCACGATCGCCTTCAGCGTCCTACCCTCGCGCAGGCCGCCCCCGAAATTCTCGTGATAGATCAACTCGCCAAGCGTCGCCTTCCCGACCTCAATCTCGTAATAGCCAGGACGTTTCACGTGGCCGCTGAGGCTGACGATCCGGGTTCCCGTGTTGTTCGGCGTGCCGAGAGTGGCGAACTTGTCCGCTCCCATTTCCACGATGTGCTTGACCCCGCAAAGCGTCTCCACGTTGTTCACGATCGTCGGACACATATAGAGTCCGAGAACCGCCGGGAAATAAGGCGGCTTGATTCTGGGATAAGCCCGCTTGCCCTCGAGCGACTCGATCAAACCGGTTTCCTCACCGCAGATATAGGCGCCCGCTCCCCGGTGAACGTGGATCTCGAGATCGTAGCCGGAATCGCAGATGTTCTTGCCGAGAAAATTCTTCTTACGGGCCTCGGCGAGCGCATTCTCGAGAATCCGCGCCCCCTCGGGAAACTCCCCTCGGATGTAGATGTAGGCCAAATTGACGTCGTTCGCCCAGCAGGAGATGATCATCCCCTCGATGAGTTGATGCGGATCCTTGTGGATGATCTGACGGTCCTTGAAGGTTCCAGGCTCGGATTCGTCTGCGTTGCAGATCAGATAGATCGGCTTCCCGCTCCGGCGATCCACAAACGACCACTTCAGTCCGCACGAAAATCCGGCTCCCCCTCGCCCGCGCAGCCCGGAACGCTTGACCTCTTCGCGCAGATATTCCTGCGCGGTGAACTTTTTGTCGTCCACGGTCCGCCCGCGCATTTTCAGCACCTTCGCCAACGCCTCATAGCCGCCGTGCTTCAAATAGCACTTGATATCCGGCGTGTATCCGTCGGCGTCGGCGTTCTTTAAAATGAGACGATATTCTTCCGGCATCGCGCTTGACTCGCGTTAAAAATTTTCTACTCTCCTCGGCCCGTCGTTGGCCGATGGTGTAACGGTAGCACTGCAGACTCTGACTCTGTATGTCTAGGTTCGAATCCTAGTCGGCCAGCCATTCGAGATTGCGTCTTCACTTGCATTTCGACAGCAACCCTTTCGCGTGCTCGGTGGTGACCGCCTCATGGAAGTCTTCATTGATCATCATCACCGGAGCCGTACCGCAACTCGCAAGGCATTCCACAAATTCAATTGAGAACCGCCCATCCTTGGTGGTCTGCAACCCGTGTTTGTTCGGATCAAGTTTCAGGCTCTTGCAAAGGTCTTTGAAAAGGTCATGCGAACCACCCAGCATGCAGCTGAGCGTGCGACAAACCTTGATCACATACTTCCCGGCCGGCTCCTGCCGAAACATCGGATAAAAGGTCACCACCTCGTAAACATTCAACGGCTGGAGCTCCAACTTGGCGGCAATCCATTCGATGGCCTCCTGCGACACGTAACCAAAATGCTCCTGAATCGCGTGCAGCAGCATCAGAGTCGCGCTCCGCTTGACTGGATAATGGGTAATCCGCTCGTCGATCTCGTCGCCGAGCTTTTTGGGCACCTTGAAACTCATCGGTCACACTCCCCCATCACGAAGTCAATTGATCCCAAAATTGCCACCACATCACTGATGAGACACCCCTTCAGCAGCTCGGGCAAGATGCTGAGGTTCACAAATGAGGGAGCTCTTATTTTCAGCCGATTGGGTGTTCCTCCACCGAGGCTGTTGATGTAAAAGCCCAACTCACCTTTCGGGTTTTCAGCCCCGAAATAGATCTCTCCTTTCGGCGCATTCACCCCCTGCGTCACCAACATGAATTGATGTATCAACTCCTCCATGCTTGTGAGGACCTTCGCCTTGGGTGGCAACACGATCTTTCCGTCGTCCAGATTGACCGCTTCCCCGCCTTGATTGTCGCGCCCTCCCGGCAACCCCTTGATACACTGCCGAATGATGCGGACGCTCTGCCGCATTTCCTCCATCCGCACGAGATAACGATCATAGCAGTCACCCACCGACCCCAGCGGAACGTCGAACTCCAACTGGTCGTAGATCAGATACGGATGCGCTTTCCGAACATCGTAATCAACCCCGCTGCCGCGCAGATTCGGACCCGTGATGCCGTAATCTATGGCGTCCTCCCGACTGATGACTCCAACATTCCGGGTTCGATCCACCCAGATGCGGTTGCGGGTCAGCAACTTCTCGGATTCATCAAAATTCACCTCCACTTCGAGAAGAAATTTTTCTAGGGCATCAATCCATCCAGCCGGGGTGTCGCGAGCCACGCCGCCGATGCGCGTATAACTGGTGGTGAAGCGGGCTCCGGTGAGGGATTCACACAAGGAGTAGATCTTTTCTCGTTCGGTGAACGTGTGGAGAAACACGGTCAAAGCCCCCACATCCATTGCAAATGCGCCGAGTCCGAGCAGGTGAGCTGAAATACGCGCCAGTTCACAACAGATCACGCGGATGTATTGGCACCGAAGCGGAAGCTTGTCGTGCACATCCAGCAGTTTCTCCACCGCCAATGAATACGCGACGTTGTTGGCGAGCGGCGCAAGATAATCCAGTCGATCCGTATACGGGATGAACTGGGTGTAAGTCATGTTTTCAGCGATTTTTTCATCGCCTCGGTGAAGATAACCAATATCCGGTGTCGCCTTGGTGATCACCTCGCCGTCGAGCTCCAAGACGATTCGTAAAACACCGTGGGTCGAGGGATGGGATGGCCCCATGTTCAACACCATCCGGTCACCGTCGATCTCACGAATCCCGTGCCCTTCCGCGAGGGAGGCGGCCACGCTGGCGACGGAATCGCCGATTTCAATTTCCCGGGTCGTCGCCATTACCGATCGGCCTCCGGGTCCCTGACACGCGGTTCGCGGGCAATACTGTCGGAGCCCCCTGCACTGGTTACAAACGGGCCGCCTTCCAAAGGAGCGCGATCCGTAAAGGCCACCTCGGGAACGTCGGTCGCCTTGCCGGCGAGCGGAAAATCCTTCCGCAACGGATGATGAGGATACCCGTCCCACATGAGAATCCGGCGCAGATCCGGATGCCCCTTGAAGCGAATCCCCATCATGTCGAATATTTCGCGTTCATGCCAGTCGGCGGTCGCCCAGACACCGGAAATGGAAGGCAATTCTCCCGCCTCCTCCCCGACGGAGGTCTTTATCCGAAGGTGACTCGCATGCACTGTCCCATAGAGCTCGTAGACCAGTGTCCAACGCGGATCGTCGCCGTAATTGTCCAAACTGGTCGCATCCAGAAGCATGTCGAAGCCGAGCTTGGATTTCGCGAACTGGCAGACCTTTTCGATCTTCGCCGGATCCGACAGATCAATCGTGATCTCCCCACGAAACTCGATTGGTTCGGAGATTACCTCTCCAAACTTTTCTCGAATCTTGTTGGCCAATTCCAGAGCGCTCACGTGTGCAATCAAAGAAATCAGGCTGCCGCGCCTTGCGACAGTGAGGGTTCGTTCTGCACCTTGCCCTGCAATTTAATCAATGCGTCAAGGAGGGCTTCAGGTCGGGGCGGGCAGCCAGCCACATACACATCAACAGGAATGATATTGTCGACACCCTGTAGCACGGCGTAACTCCGATACATGCCCCCCGTGGATGCGCAGGCCCCCATGGCAATCACCCACTTGGGCGCGGGCATCTGGTCGTAAACGCGGCGAACCGCGAGCGCCATCTTGTAGGTGACCGTGCCGGCCACGATCATGACATCAGACTGACGGGGGGAAAAACGCATCACCTCGGCACCGAAACGGGCGATATCAAACTTTGAGGCCCCAGCCGCCATCAACTCGATCGCGCAGCAGGCGAGGCCCATCGGCATCGGCCACAGAGACTGCTTGCGGCACCAATCAATGGCCGCGTCCACCTTGGTCACGACCACGTTGCCTTCGATCTTGGAGTTGTAACCAATCTCGCGGGAGTCCATAAAACAGAGCCCGGAATTCCGGGAGAGGGCAACCTAGACAGGCCCAAAATCGGAGGCAAGTGAATTTGTGATTTTTTTCACAAAGTCCGAAAAACACCTACAAGATGGGCACCCGCACTTGTTGCTATCCCCCTCTTACAACGACGCAAGGTGTCGTCTACTGTTCCGCCAGCCGGACCCGATAGAAACGGGGAACTCCGCCGGACGGGGCGGAGATCTCCAGATCGGTTCCATCCCCAGCCATCTCCGAACCCAAAGGCTTCCAGACAGGGGACACCAAAGATTCAGAATATTCTACGAGATAGCGCCGATTCGCTCGACTCGGCCACCGCAGGCGAACATTGCCCGAGCCTTCACCCGTCGCCCTTAAATCCAATAGCGATCCACGTTCGTTCGGATTTGTCCCGGCTTTGAATTCCTGCCAGTTGGAAAACCCGTCCCCGTCCGCATCCGCAGATCCGGCCGAAAGGAGATTCTGGGAGACAGAAGCCACTTGAAAATGGCGTATTCGCCATTCATCTGGGATCCCATCCAAGGTGTTCGTCCCACTGCGATCGATCAGGGACACCAAACCGGAAACGGTCTCGCCCGCCATGCGGTCCACTCCAAAGCTCGACGCGGAGGCTTTTTCAATCCTGACGGCGTAAGCAGCCGAATCTCCCGCAGTCGATGGAACTCGAAAACGTACGTGACCGATGATGCCGTCTCCCGAGATTCCAGCCACCCCCGGATTCAGCCAGGCCATCGCGACGTTGTTGAGCGCCAAGGAGCTTGTGGTGGTTGGATCGCCCATGGAGGCGGAAGCGATGAATTCCACCGGTGCATCCAGCGCGGGCACAAGCGGATCGGAACCGAACACCGGCACGACGGTGATATTGAGCGCCAGGAGGCGCATCGGATTTCCACCCAGCACACTCGCCCTCACGGGCACGGATACGATTTGGCCGGCTGATCCGACAATTGAGTCGGCCGCGTAAAAAACTTTGGAAGGTTGGGCCACTGCGTCCAGCGACGACACACTACGCTCTGGCGGAACAGCGGAAGCGCTTGCTTGTCCCGCCCCCAGAGACGTTGGCACGCCACGGAACAGATTCGAGGTAGGCGTCGCGTAATGCACTCCATTGGAGCGAAAGCGAAGATAATTCGTGAGCGTGGGATCCAGCGAACGTCTGAAAGTCACCCAGATGTCGGCGATATCCAAGGTTCCGTCACCGAACACCGAATTGTTAATCGCAGCGTCGCCACCTTGCGAAATCGTCGCCGTCGAGATCCGTCCGGCATTGTTGGTCAGCAGCCCGTTCGACGTGTCTAGGGTTGCTGTATTGCAGCACGAATCCATCGCGTCCTCCATGTCGCTGCCGGGCAGGGGGCGGTTCAGCGAGTAAACGACGGACCGGAATACCTGAACCACATCGACGTTCAGAATATTGGTGTCCCCGAAGTCTCCGGCGTTCCACCATCGAAAGGGGTGAACATCTCCCACAATGTAGTTGGGCGACCCCACGGTCACGACTTTCACGGCGTTGATCGGACTCGGGCCCGTGGCATTGCCGCCTGTCGGGGCATCGATAAACGAGTCTATAAACTGCCCGTCGGTGGTTGCAGACGGCCGAATGATCCTGATCCTGTATTCTTGGCCCGGAGGTGCGTCCGTCGGAATCTGTATCGCATATCCGCCAACGACCACCTGCCCCCCGGCCGCTCCGAGCACGACGTCGTGGGCCAATGAATACGTGATCAGGTTTTGAAGAGTCGTATTGAACAGATTGGCACCCGGTATCGGTGCCTTGGTTGCATCACCGTTGATTTCCAGCCACCCGACAGAGAGCAAATTGATGGCAGGGTTCGTGACAACCAGATTTGTGAATACGGGCGTCAGGTTGGTTACAGAATTTCCGCCAACCAGGGTGATGTTTGTCTGAATGTGGGAAAAAGCAGAGGGCGCGATTTGCCTGTAGAACCCATCGACAAGTTCAGTGAGGGTCGAATGGAAACCGACAGCTCCCGCAGGAATTGCGAAACCGGCGGTGTTGGTTACCAAAAGTCCGAATTGAAGCGAGTACATCACCTGCCTGGTGTCCACCAAGGAGAGTGTGACCGGGGCGTAAAAGGTAGATCCCGCTGACGCCTTGAATGCACTGGACGCCGTTCCGTCCTCAAAACCGAACGTGATCTTGTTGGCTTTGAAGTCCGTCGCTGAAAAAAGGTTGGAAACGGTCGCGCTCGGCTTGAAACCGGTTTTGAAAGCCCTGGCCTTGAAAAGCAAACTGCCGGCCGTCACATCAAATGACAATGCCGTACCGCTGGAAACAGGACCGCGACTCGGCGCTCCGTTCGTCGGTTCACTCCCATCGATCGTGTAGTACATCTGCGCGTTCGTTGTTATGTTCCCCAAAACAAAGTTTGCTGCATTGTCCCCGATGATCTCCGGATTTCCCGTGGTAAACTGAAAACGTGCAGACGCGATGGCACTTGAGACCCGACCTGCCTGAGAACTCTGAACCTTGATCGTCATGTCCGGTACGACGTCCTGAATAATCGATCCCGGTAGCACCGATCCTCCCTCCGTGAAGGAAACGGCGGTTGAGCCAGCGGCGGACGGGTCGGGCAATGTGTCTATAAACACGTTTGTTGGAGTGCTTCCAAATGTGAAAAATGTGTCCACGCCGTTTTCAGCCACGATCTGAATCGGAACCTCGTTGTTGAAAACCGAGTGGGTCACCTCCTGTAGTCGCGCCGTGAGATTCCCCAAGGAGTCCTCCGCCAAAAACACGTATCCGACACGGGGTTTGGACACGGGAGGAAGCGCCTCCGTCTGCTGCACCCTTCGAATCGCGCGATTGCCGACATCCACCACCAGAAAAGCCCCATTCAAAGTGTCGCCGGCTATTCCCAGAGGGGTGTCGAGGCGAGCCGTTGCCTTGTCGCCATTGACGAAACCTTTCTCACCCGCCACGCCGACCGAAGTCTCAATCGTGTAGGTGCCCGACGAGGTGTTCGGGAAAAGACGCCGCACGATTCCATTCCCGGAATCGGAGACAAGCAGCCCCGCGTCACCCATCCAGAAAACCGCTCTCGGCGATGTCAGCAAGGCACCAAGAGCATTCGGAAATGCGTCTGTGAATCCGGGAATTCCCTGCCCCGCGCGAACCACGACCGCGCCTCCCGGTTGCACCGCCTTGATCTGATGGTTCAGAGTGTCCGCAACCCAGAGCTCGCCGCCGTCCCCCACAGCCAAGCCGTTCGGCTGATTGAATCCGGTCGCATACGTGCTCACCGTATCGTCCGGGGCGATTCGACGAATCACGTTGTTGATCGAGTCGGCGACGTAAATGTTGCCGGCAGAATCCACCGCGAGCCCCAATGGTGTGTTGAATCGGGCGTTGCTGCCAACGCCGTCCACGAGGCCTCGCGACAAGGGTGCTCCGGCAATATTTGTCACCGTGCCGTCGAAACCGACAAAACGGATCAGCTGGTTCCCGGAATCGGCCACGACCAGTCCTCCTCGCGCCGCCACGATCCCGGCCGGAATGTTGAATTGAGCGTTGATTCCAGTCCCGGAGTTCGTCCCTCTGCCGCCCAACAAGTCACCGGCCAAAACCGACAGTTTGGACTTTGTCGTGTCGTAGCTCATGACACGATGCGCCGATTCGCCAAGTCCAGGAATCCCTCCCGCATCCGTGAAATAGACCAGACCATTGGTCGCCACCGTGATGCTGTGGGGCTCGACGATGGGGAGTTCCGCCGACGCCGAATGGCTCACCACCGTGCTGAGTGTCTGTCCGATCCCGCACGTCCCCGCGAACAGAAGCGCCACGATCGACAGGAATCGAACCCTCAATTTCCCAAGTCGTCTCAAATAGTGGTTGGTCATGTCCATCATCGTCACGAGACTCAGGGATTCACCCTCAGTCGATAGAAGCGCGAACTTGCCGCACCCCGGTTAAACGGCAGCTGAACCGACCTGCCCGTTCCCCAATTCGTCGAGACGGCTATCCAGCCGCTCCCTTCCAGACCGTCTCGGCATTCGAGAACGTATCTTTTCCCGGGCGCGCTCAGGAGTTCAAAGGAGTCTCCAACTGCGGCGGAAAGATCGAGTCGCAAAAGAGACTGCGCGTTGGTCGGATTGGTACCGGCAAGATACTCCAACAGATTTGAAAAACCGTCCCCGTCGGCGTCTTGGTCGTCCCCCGTAAAACCAGGGGTGGAGAAGAACGTCGATCGCCATTCGTCGGACGCCATGCTGAACGGCTCGACAGCCGGACCACTCACCCACACACAACCCGTTCGGGTTTCAAATTCATACTGAGTCACGAAATCGGGCGCTCCGTCCGCAGATTCGATTCGGATCCGGTAGCAATGTCCCCGTGCCGCGGCATCAGGAACAACAAAGCGCACATGCCCCAGCAGGTTGCTGGATCCGGGCACCAGATTTATCTGGCCGATGTCCCAGGCGACCGCGATCTCGGAAGCCCCGGAATTGACCCGTCGTTCACCCGGCATCAACGAAATGAATTCAACTGGAATCGTCAGGTTCGGCCCCCCGAATTCGGGATAAACCACCGCCCGAAATTGAAGTCCTTTCACGGTCGCGGCGGACGAAAGCTTCAGATGTACCGGCACTGTTACCGCTTCGCCAGAAAGGACATTCTCGGCGTTTCCAGCCAAGATCAGCGCCTGTCGTTCCCAGATCCGCCCCGGCAGCGGGTCCTGCGCCAATGCCAACGTCGATAGAGAGGTCGCCACTCGGCTGACATTTAGATTCGTGGTTCCCGTCGTGAGCTGACCGCCCGCACTCCATGAGCGAAACCAATTTGTCGGACTAATCCCAAAGACCGGATTGGTGTTCAGGTGTTGTTGCCGCAAGAGGATGATTTGCCAGTCAAGAAACCGAATCTGCCCGTCGCCGCCTGCGGCACCCACAGCATCCTCCGGGAACACGTCCATCGCGTTGAACGCGTCCGTAAAGGGATATGGCGGGCGAATCCCGACGGAGGCGTTGAAAGCATTGTTCACGTCACTCAGGAGCAGCTGCCCGGCTCCTGTGCCGTCCGGCGAATTACCGAAATCTCCAGCGTTATACCATCCCGCCGGAGAACTGTCGCCTACCAGATACGGCACGTTCTTGACAACAAGCGTTCGCGGGGGCGCCGCGTTGAGCAACACATCGGTTCCAGCCGTATCCGACGTCCCGGCGGGATTGATGACCCGAATTGTATAGCTCGATCCCTCTGTCGCCGTGCCCGGAATCGGAATGCCAACCATGGCGACAACCGCATGACCGCTAACTGACAAATTCGCATTCGTTCCAATGAAATTGATGCTGAGTCCTCTGGTTGTACCGAAGGCGTATGGCGTAACAGTGAAACTGGCTGTCCCGGTAGCGTTTCCGTCGCCCGTGACCAGGGGAATAAAGTCGTTGGTGGTTACGGACACGGCGGTAAACGCGGCTCCGACAATCGGCGCGGCACCGTTCGCCGAAACTTCGAGGCGAAACCCTAAGGTTTTGAGCTGGATTCCAGGCGGCAGATTGACAACCACCGGAGCCAGCACCGTCGATCCAACACCGCCCACCAGATTGGTGTTCAATCCCGGTGGGACTCCGATGCTGTTTGTGAGCACCGAGGTGCCGGCAAGATTGGTGGACACCACGTTTGTGCCGCTGACAAGAAATGAGGCCACACGCAATCCACTCAGGTCATTCGTTGAGTTCTTCCATCGAATCGATCCGGTTCCACCGATTATGGTCACCGGTATGCTGTTGGTCGTGGGTTCCGTTCCGTCAGTCGTGTAATAGACTTGCGTGCCCGAACTTTGCACAGTGATCGTCTGTCCAAGCGGAAAGTAGCCGCTGGACGGGCTGAAACTCAACGTGGGCGGATTTAACGTAACGGTGCCGCCCCCCCCACCTGTTCCGCTTGGTCCGGTCAATCCGCTGCCTGTCGCCGTGCGAATCAAATGGTAGAATTGTTCGCTGACAAAAACATTTCCCGACCCGTCAACGGCAACGCCGACAGGCAACCTCGCCTCCGCCACAGTGGCGAGACCATCTTCCCAACCGGGATAGTTGCTGGACCAAAAGTTCGGAGGAACGCCGTACAGACGAGTCAGCGTCCCGTCAGCCCCAATCAGACGCAACGCGTGGTTTCCAGAATCGGCTACAACAAGAACGTCCCCGCCACCTTGCGCCAGATGAAGCGGCGCGTTCAAGCGCCCCACTCCGGCGAGCCCGTCAGCACCACCCGCCACGCCGTTCACGCCGGCCAAGACCACAGCCGCGCCGCTGCTCGGTGCGATCGACCAGACCACGTGTTTTGCTCCGTCGCTGACTGCGAGGTTTCCAGTCTCCAACAAGGCAATGCCCCGAGCGCTCCCAATCGTGCCAGCCGGCACCGGCACTGCGGAAACGGCACCGGAATCGACGGATACCTTCTTTATTCCTCCTCCTGCTTCCGCGACGAAAAGATTTCCATTGGAATCCCCCACCAATGCGGTCGGAACCGTCAAAGCAGTCCCGTTCACGATCCCACTGCGAATTCCGCTAAGATTCCCGAAGGCATCGTAACGCCGAATCAGCCCGTCCCCGGAGGTAAGCACAAATACATTCGTCACCGGGTCCACATAGACATCCACGGGCGTCGGCAGTCCCGTCACAAACGTGCCTGTGACGCCATCCGTCAGAACCAACCGGCGAACCGATCCGTTTGCGGTATCGGCGACATACAAAACTCCGCCCGCCAAATCCAATGCCATCCCCCCGGGAGAGTTGAATTGCGCCTGCTGTAGCGTGACTCCATCGGCGTTTCCAGAAAATCCAGTCGGGTTGGCGTCCGTTGGACCACCGCCCAACGTGGCAACCGTCGTCTGGGCAAGGGCGGAGCTCGCACCACCTAAAACCAGAACGGAAAACAGACCGACCAGCCATGTGGGCGGACCTAAGAACCGGACAATTTGTTTTCCCGAGACCATTGCGCTTTTAGCAAGAGCAGATTACCTGCCGTCGCCCCATTTGAAAAAGCCGCTCTTCTTTTTCTTGAAATCATGCGGCTGTGCCGAATCCATAAAGTTTTCTGTCTCGGGCTTGCGTTCCGGTACTCGCGTTCTCAAGAAATCGTCTGCGGTTGGCTGATTGGCACCGTTCAGAAAGTCCGTTTGAGGAGGTTGGAAGTGCTCGGAATCCAGAATGGTCGGAGTGATAAAAATCAGCAGATTCTGCTTTCGACGTAGATTCTGCTGACGCCGAAACGCCCATCCAAGTCCGGGAATATCACCAAGTATAGGCACCTTCGTGTCGGCCTGAGTTTTCGTCTCGTTGATCAAGCCACCCATCACGAGCGTGTGTCCACTGGGCACCCGCACATTGGTTTCAATGCGCCGGATCGCGTAAATATTCGCCTCATTGATCTCCCCGTTGATCGTCTGCACGTCCTTGCCGTCAATATTGGATACCTCCGGCGTCACCCGCAATTGGACGTGATCATCCGCAACCACAGTCGGAGTCACTTCGAGTATCGTTCCCATGTTGGTGTAAGATATCGAGGCTCCAGCCGGTGAATTCGCGCTGCCAGGCGTAATCAGAAAGATCGGAAACGCGCGCGTCACCTCCAACCTGGCCAGCTGTCCGTCCATCATCACGGCCCGGGGAGTCGCGATCACTTCGGTTTGGGAATCCGAATTCAAAAACGAAAGGATCCCGCGAACACCGTCCGCGTTCAGAAAAGCGACCGTCGGAAAGAGCCCATCCCGCGTATTCAATGACAAGCCCGGAACAAGCCCACCAACGGCTCCACCAACGGCTCCACCAACGGCTCCAGCGATCGATTCCGTCGTCGAAGACCCCGCCGTCGAGCTGGTCGTGACCGTCCTGCCGCTCGGAAGTGTCTCGGTGGCGGTCGTCGTCGTGCCGGGCCTGTTCTGGGTCACGGTTCCCGAAACGGAACCGTTGCCGAACCCAAAACTTTGAGCCTGAAGGGTGCCTGTCCAGTCAACCCCGCGAATCGACTGGGGATTTCGGGCCGTTTCCATGATGTTTGCCTCGATCAAGACCTGTTTGACGGGCTTGTCCAGCTGATCGAGCAATTCGTTTACCAATTTCCAATGATCGTCGGTCGCGCTGATAATCAACTGCTGCGTCCGGGAATAAGGAGTCACAGACCCCTTCTCCGTCACGACGGCCTGCAAGACTTGAACCAAGTTTGTCGGATTCGTGTACCGAAGGGTGATGATGCGGGTAAACATCGGCTCGGGAATCGGCCCGGTCTTGGTGGTGATTCGAAAAGTCTTCGTTTTCGGATCGTGAATCATTTGGTAGCTGTAATTGTCCAAGATCGCCTCCAAAGCCTGCTTGGCGGTTACGTTGGTCATCCGAAAGGCGGGAACAATCGGCTGCGGGGCCACCAAACCATCCGCACCTGTCGGATTCACCAAGGTCGGGTCGAATAGAATGTTCAACTCGGCCTGTAGCGCCAGACTCTTGATCAAATCCAACAGCTCAATGTCATCGTATTTTAGCTCCAAAATGACTTCGTCCGCAGGGGCTGTGTTCGTGATCGTTTCAACAACGGCTTTTTCGGCGGCCAAAAACGGTGCCGGATCAAATCCTGGTATCACCGGCTGCACCGGTAGAGCCTCCGGTGACGTCTTGACCTGGCTGGTATTTGTGGGAGCCGGGTCGAGATCCTGTTGATTCGAATTCTTTTCCTCAGCGCCGCCAACTGCCGGGGCGATCGCGGCCGGATTCTGTCTCGCAACGACGTCCGGGTTCACCGCCGACGACGTGCCTGAGTCGCCAACCACCTCGATGGAATTCATCGTCGGAACCGATTGCTGTGGCGACTGCGCGGCGGGTTTGGTTTCGGTGTTTTTTGCCGCAGGTGCTTTTTCCTCGTTGGAAGAACCCGGCTTCATGAAGCCCTTGGGCCTGCTCGACGAAGGCGCGGACGTGTTCGCGTTCGTGGAGCCGGTCGGCTTGGCCACAACCTTGGGTGCAGCCGTCATCGGCCGCGCCGGAACGTTTGTGGTGATCGGCTCGGGCGGATTCACCAAGCCGCCGGCATCGCCGGCGCTCTGTGCCACGCCATGCCATTGCCCGGCGGCAACGCACGCGCACAGGATAAAAACTGGACTCTTCATCATGTCTTGTTCTCGCCGCCGATACCCGCGCGGTCGAAAGGCGAATCTGCTATTTCTCGGATAACTGCAACTCAATCGGTTCCGAATGCCCGTCAATCTGAAAAACACCCGACCGCCCCCGGATTTCCAGACACCGGACGCGCATACGGCCATCAGGCACCCTGACGCTCATCGCGTCACCCGTTCGGAAGATGTAGCTTCTCACGGATGTATGGAGTGTGATGACGCGACTCGAGGTCGTCGCGATGATGCCTTTGACCGACAAAAACGCCAGATCATTGTCCGCCGCAGGCTGAACAACTTTCGCCGGATCGAAGGTATTCGCCATCGCTGATGGCTCCTTTTTCGGCGGCGCTATCGCAGCAGGGGGCGGAGACGTTTCGACCGGGGGCTCGGCGACTGCGGTGCGTCTCGTACTCGCCGGGAAAAACGGGTCCCTGCCGTATCCCGGCTCAATGCTGAACTCGGATTTCGGGTATTCCACTTTTTGAAGAACCGCGTTTGTCAACACGGCAGCGGACGCCGGAAGTTCAACCTTCACCTCAGCGCCATTCACCTTCCCCATGCCTGGCAGCATCGGGAGAAGCACAGCAAGAAAAACACAAATCGTTCTCCAGTTGATCACGACTTCTTCTCCTTCTCCTCAGGTTTGACCGGCACAACGATCTCAAATGAGTATGCCAGAATCTCGGCCGAGGGGCCGAATCGGCCACCGGTCTCGCTCGGTTTCAAATCCAGATTCTGCACGCGAATGTAAGGATAACGATTTTCAAAATCGCTGATAAACTTGCCTATTTCGTGATAGTAGCCCTTGCCCGAAAGGCGAAACGCCATCGCCTTGTAAGGAAAGTCGGGCAACACACCAATCTCACCAGGGGACGGAACCCCGATCGACGGCAACACTATGGATCGTTTTGCCTGACCGTAAAAATCGTTCAAAGCGCGGCGGATCCAGAGATTCGGATCCCCTTCAACCATGTCCTGCTCCATCACCGAGAGGAACTTGGCCGTTGCTTTCATCTCAACTTCGATCTGGGCAACCCGCGCCACGACCCGACGGGCATCCGTCAGCTGATCGTCCGTAGCTGACACCTCGGCCGCGAGTTTGACCAGAGCCTCGCGCGTGGGTGAAATAAGCAGCATCCAGACGGCGACGAGAATCATCGCCGACATGAGCGCTGTCAGGATCAATTGGTCGCGTTTTTCTCTCGTCAACTTCGCCATGATTTCCCGGGTCTTAGCGGCGTTCCACGCGCTTAAAATTCATCCGCATTGTGAACGGCACGTAGGACTTGTCCGGAGAGTTTCTATCCGGAGTTGGCCCGCCGAACGAATCGAATACGATCCCTTTCTCATCCGCAAGGAGCTGTCTCATCCAGTCGTCAGCCATCACCTGCTTGCGGAAGCGGTCATACAGCTGGTCCGAGGCCTTTCCGTAGTCGCGGGCCGTGATGGAAACGTTGATAACCTCGGTGGCCGTTGCCGGCAACGGAACGCGACCAGTCGGCGCCGGGGTCTCAATCTCGTAGGACTGACTAACCCGCAATTGCGTCAAAGGCACATCCGGCATCACCACGCGCTGCATCGCGTTCATGAACGTCCCCCAAAGCACCCGATTCGTACCGAGGCTGTTCAACTGGTTGATTCGCTTCTCCAGTTTCGTCACCCCGTTCAACGCGGCGCGCGCCCGTTCCGCGTCCTCAGCAATCGCCGCCAACTGTTCCTTGTTCCGTGTTACAGAAGCGTTCCCCATTCCTTTCTGGGCGAGCAGGGAGAAATACCAAGTGATCGCCGAGCCGACCACGACAACCGCAATCACCACAGCCCGTTTGACCGGATCGCGGCGGCGAACCTCTGCGGCGTGCAGTTCTTCTGCCAGTAAATTGATGCGAATCGGCATGGCGGAATACTAATCCAAAGCCGCGTATCCGGCCCCGATTGCCACGGCAAGCTGCGGCGCAAACTGCTCCACCTCGCCCATCTGCTCAGGGGGCAACTTCAGTTGGAGCGGAGCCAACGGATCCCACTGCTGACACGGAATCATCATTTCACTTTGAAGGTTTTCAATAATTTGGCGACTGCGCGCGGCACCGCCGCTGAAGAAGGCCTGGCTGACCGCCCGATCGTGCTGGTGATCAAAAAAGTCGATTGATGCCCGAAGTTCCCGGCCCAACGGCATAAGCAGAGCGCTCAAGTAGCTTTCAACATCCGGCGGCATCGTCAGCTTCGCCCCCTCAGCTTCGTCATCGGAAATACCCAATGCCTCGGCGATTCCGCGGGTCAGGCGTTCACTGCCGAAATTGACGACGCGACTGAGCGCAATTTCCCCGCGGTCCAAAATGGTAATCGTGGTGTTTCGATGTCCCAGCTCCACCAACGCGACAACCTCACCCGTAAACGCCTCCGAATTGGCTCGCTCGAACGCGTTCGGCGGGCCGACAAAGTTCGGAATCACATGCACCAACTGCATTCCCGCCTTCTTGGCCCCTTCGTTCAGATCCGTAACCAGCTGCCGTTTGGCCGCCCCAACGAGCACACGGCATTTCCCGGAAGGTTTGCGTGCCTCAATCTCTCCCTGTTTCGGCGGCAACAAGTGGCAGTCGAACACGAAATCAGAAAGGTCCTGCTGGAGATAATTCTTGCTGCTGAAGCGAAGCATCGTGCGCATGTCATGCAGCGGAACCACAGGCATTTCCGCGTGGCGGAGGAGTGAATCTCCGACACTGATCGCCACGCAGAGTTGCATCCCGCGCCCACCGGTCCGATCCACCAATTCCCTGACATGCTCACCGAACACATCGACGTAGTGGGCAGGGTTTTCACCGGGCACGTCCAAGGTGGCAAAACCCTTCAAGTGATAGACCCCGCTCGAGCGGGCCAAATGGACAGCCTTTGAAACCTTGCTGCCAAGATCCACGACGACGACCTGGTCACGCTTGCGCTTAAAGCGATTTAAGAAGGCCAATGCCATGCGCCATTCATTTAGCAGCAATGTAATCCGCTCCGCAAGTCACAAAGCCAAAGGGACTTGCGGCATGCGACAATCGTGACATCGCCGCCTCGGTGCGCAAACGATCAGGACGACGAAAAAGCCCGGCCAACAAGGTTGACCGGGCTTCGACAATTGTATTCGAGCAATATCAGTAGACTTGGGTCGCTTCCACTTCAGTCACAGGGCGTCCCTTGAGCAGTTCCGTTGTGATCTCAGCGGCTACCCGACCGTCACCAACTGCAGCCGCCTTGGCCTTGATCGTCCAAATGGCTTCCTGCTTTGGCCCAATGCTTGCCAGCGGCGCGAAGACCACCCGATTGCCGGTAATTGTGCCTTGCGTGGCACCCGCGACATCGGTTGGAGAAATCTGCGGCGGAAAGTTCACCACGATGCTGACATCGCGGTCGGCAGCTGTTCCCTGATTCGTTACTTTCAGGGTGTAGGTGGTTGATTCGCCAACCAACAGAGGGTCTGGACTATCCACCATCTCGACCAGCACAGCCGCGAATCCCCGCCACAAAGTTTTTGCCTCAGCCCGATCGGAGAGCCCTTCTGCAGAACTCACCGTGGCGGTATTGACGGTCACACCAGCTTCGGTTGCACGCAATCCGAGCGTAAAGGACTTGCTGGCACCTGATTCCAATGTGCCCACAGTCCACGTCGCGTTGTTACCCGACACAACAGCTCCGGGAGCCCCATCAATCGTCGTCGAGGGCGGAGCCTGATCCGTAACCGTCACGCCGGTAAGCGTAGTATCTCCAATATTCGAAGCCTTGATCTCGTAGTTGGCCGTCTTTCCAAGGAATTGTTGCGGAGGACCGGTCTTCACTATCTTCAAACCCGGTTGAACCACCTTGGTAATCGCCTTTGCAGATGCACTCCCCGCATTCGGCGACGAAGCTGTCACGACGTTCACGTGCTCACCGCGCTCATTTGCCGTCAAAGTAACCGTCGCCTGCTTGGCGTCACCCGGTTTCAAGTCCCCCGCGTCGAACACCAATTCACGCTTACCGGACTCATGACTCATTCCAGGCGGAATCGTGTCCTTCACTTCAACCCGTTCCGCAATCGACGTTCCCGTGTTGCGCACGACAATATCGTAGGTGACCCGATCCCCGAGGGAGGCGATCGCGGGACCGGACTTTTCAACACTGAGGGAAGGTTTGCCCACCTTGGTGACCACGCATCCGAACGGCAGTGCGTGGATTGTCGAGCAGCTTCGAAGAGATCCCTCTGCCATAGGACGGGTCCAGACCTTGATAACCCGCCGATCTCCGCGCTCCAGCTCATTCCAGCTCCACACCAGCTTCTGCCCGGAAACAGACATCGGCGGAGGATCAGACTTAACGAACTCGGCATTGGCAGCCACGTAGTGGGTCAACACGACATCGCCTACATGCGCCAAAGGATTCACTTCAATCGTGTTTTCCAGGGTCTGCCCGACAGAAGCGGTTGCAGGCGAATGCTTGGTTACTTCCACCAACTGGGTTCGCAAGTCGAAATGATTGGCGCTGATCGCTTCGCTTTGGACCGCTCGGGTTTCGGTCACCGCGACCGGCTGATGAACTGTTTGGGTGGACGAATCAGCAGCAAAAACATGCTTCTTACCGGCATGCCCGGTCGATTCAAAGGTATACGTGCGGGCCTCACGACGCGTCACGCAGCCAGCAGCAAGTGCCAGCAACACGGTGGATACGGCAAACAGCTTCATCGCGCTGAGGGATGGATGTCTTGTTTTCATGGCAATCAAATGTCCGAAGATGCTAATCAGAATTACAGAACGCAGACAGCCAAAATTTTGACGTTCGTTCGTTGCTCAAATCTCTATCGGATAGCCCTTCACCAAATCATTCTTTGCAGCCGTTCCGCAACTTCCTCCGCGTTCGCCCTGCTGTTGAAAGCCGAAATCCGAAAATACCCCTCCCCCTGTAATCCGAAACCGACACCCGGTGTCACCACAACCCGCGCCTCATGCAAGATACGATCAAATACGGTCCAACTTGAGATACCATCGGGATTCCGAACCCATATATACGGCGCGTTTGTCCCTCCGAAAACGGTCAATCCCGCCTTGCGGGCCCCATCGCAAAGGATGGCCGCGTTGCCCATGTAGTGCTCTATGAGTTCAGCCACTTGGCGACGCCCGTCGGTCGTGTAAAGAGATTCCGCAGCCCGCTGAATGATGTAACTGACGCCGTTGAACTTTGTGCTCTGACGTCGACTCCAAAGCGCCGAAACAGAATGTCGCTCTCCCGCTCTGGTTGTAAACTCAAGGCTCTTGGGCACAACCGTGAACGCGCAACGCGTCCCGGTAAAACCACCGTTTTTTGAAAAGCTTTGAAATTCAACTGCACACTCCCGGGCGCCATCGATTTCAAATATCGACCGTGGCACATCGGAATCACTCACATAGGCCGCATATGCCGCGTCAAAAAGAATAATGGCACCACATCCACGTGCATAAGAAACCCATCTCTCCAATTGTGACCGGGAGGCCACCGTTCCAGTCGGGTTGTTCGGGTAACAGAGGTAGATCACGTCCACCTTTTCCTTGGGCAGTTCTGGGCAAAAACCGTTTTCAGGATTGCAGTTGAGATACACTAAGTTTCCAAATCGACCATCCACACCGGCATCCCCGGCGTTACCGTTCATCACGTTCGTATCGACGTAAACCGGATACACGGGATCCATCATGGCGATTCGATTGGTTCCTCCGAGAATATCCAAAAAGTTTGCCGTATCGCACTTCGAACCATCCGAAACAAAGATCTCATCGGGGGATATTTGAATTCCTCTGCTGCGATAATCTCCCTCCGCGATTGCCGAACGCAGAAACTCATACCCCTGTTCCGGGCCATACCCTCGAAACGTCTCCCGCTTGCCCATCTCATCAACCGCCTTGTGCATCGCCTCCCGGACAACAGAAGGAAGCGGTTCCGTCACATCACCGATTCCACAGCGAATCAAACCGTCCACCGACCCGCCGCTTTGGTCCACAAACGCCTTTACCCGTCGAGCAATCTCAGGGAAGAGATATCCCGCCTTTAGTTTGAGGAAATTTTCGTTAAGATAAGCCATAAGTCACATCAATTACCCATCTACGTCAGACCCATTCTATGGTCCTCGAAAGCAGACCGCAACGCGATTTTGAATGCACCACCAAGCCGTCGGTTGCAAGATTCACTCGATCGATTGGCCAGCTGCTGCTGAAACAAACCAATGCATTCAACCAGCTCGGATTAATTCGGTTTCCCGAATTTTTCATTCACCTGAGGCCATGGACGCCCCCCTCGCCAAACCGAAATGCCAGGTGAAAAGCACGATCGAAAAGCAACTTTACATTTCAAGTTCCGGCATGAGATCTTCCACGGATGCGGATTGAAAAAGCCTTGTTTGCAGTGGTTTCCGCCGCCCTTCTCGCGGGCTGCGCCTCAACTTCCATCACAAATCTCACTCCCCGCACACACCAGCGAAACGAACAGAACGTTTATCCTGTTGAAATCAATTTCAACAGCAATCTGCGGGCGATCCGACGGGACACGATCAAACCCTACGTTCAGATTGGAAACGAAAATTATCTGATGCGACAGACTTCGGTGGTCAAAGATCGCTGGGAGAGTCTCATACCGGTTTCAAAGGATCAGAAGTTGATCAACTACAGGATCAAGGTTGATTTTGACTATAACTCGATTCCGGAACCGAGCGCGAACAGTGTCCTCTCAGTCCCCTACCAGATTCGCATTTTGGACTAATCTAAAAGTCTCCGCAGTTCCTTCGGAAACGCAGCTGCCCCATCGTTCTCCTCTTAAAACGAGGTCGGGACAACCCTCCCTGAAGAGTTGGTCGCGTAGGGTATTATTGCCCGGTAATATCGAAATGGAAGTGTGATCACGTTCGTGTCGCTGTACTCAATCAAACCGTGGGGCGCGTAATTGGTCGAGAACGAAACCCAATTGGCCAGATCACTTGAACCCTGAATGACATACAGTTGATTGGCCTGCCCTTCGATTCGGATCTTGAATTCATTCGTCGTATGCCTGTTGAACCGTGGGTTGATTACCGCTTCCGAAAATGTCCTTGTGCTGCGTCCGGTAACGCTTTGAAGCAATGGGTCGGTGATGGATTCAAGGGCGAAATTGACCTGCTCGATAACCGGTAAATCGACATTGTCGAGATACACCGAATCAAACGGCACTGAATTAGCGATGTCCTTGATGTAGCGCCAACGCAGAACATGCAAGCCGGCCGGAAAATTTGTACGAAATTCCTCCCAATCCCTTCGCCCTTGCCGGCTAAGATAAACTACGTCATCAACAAGAAACTCGAACCGATCCCCAAAGCTATCCTCGCTTGTCACCTTGAAATCGAAGCCACCCGGCCCGGCACGTAGTTCACGAACAACCCGAATTTCATTGGTGGAACTGTCAGGTGTCAAACCTGTCCGTAGGTAGTAGGTGCCTCCGAATGGAGTGTTGGTGAGCTCTCCAACTGCAGCCTGAACCGCCCAATTCCCCCCAATCTGGTTCGACCAACCCAATTCCAAGCCAAATGTACCCGTTTCAAAGTCGTCAGATATGCGACGGCGCCCGAAAATGGCAGTAATGCTCAGATTGGATTGTCCCACCGTAAAACTAATCGGATTGTCAACCGACACCACACTCCCGGTCCATGTGACAAAATCAAAGCCGCTGTTTGTTCTGGCGGTGAATGTCAGCACGCTTCCCTGCTGAAAAAGTCCCCCCCCGGGTTCAACAACCCCGCCAGACGTGCTCGAAACGCTTACCAACCGGTTCGTTGTCGTTTGGAACGCGTAATGAAGAGCGACTGCTCCCTTCGCCCCACCTAGTCCATCCACTGCGATACTGTATTTTCGACCTCCAAGCACTCCGACAGAAATTGCACTGTGAACCAAACCGTCACCCGCATCGTCATTTGCGCCGATTTGAACAAGTTCATTGATTCGTTCCCCTGAATAGATAGCCAATAAGGTGTCAATCGCGGAATTCGTGGTCGACAACGACAACAATCCATCAGTGGACGGCGTGAATTGGAACCACACGGAATGCCCTCCAATCTTCCCCGCGTGATTCGGTTCATTGCCCTCGAAAGTGGCGTTGAGGCTGCTAAAATCGACCCTGCCATTGGATCCGGAAAGGTTCGAAGCGTTGGCAAAAATGTCGTTCACAGGATCAAAGGCCCTCACCGTCAACTGAAATGTCAACGGGATGCTCCGATTTTTGGCGGTGTCGATTGCAACAATCTGCAATAGATTCGAACCAGGCTGCAATACAAGCGAGGCGTTCCACAAATTGGTTCCGGTGGCCAAAATGGGCGAGTTCGTGTTCACTGTTATCTGAACGGACTCGATTTCTGATCGGTTCGGATTCGGATCCACCGCCGTTCCAGAGATTGAAATGGCGGTGGTATTGACAATCAACCCGGACAAAGGATTGGCAAAGACATTTGTTCCTGACAGCAAGTTGGTAATCGTGACCTG
>JADHOF010000284.1 GCA_016779125.1 Verrucomicrobiia bacterium
GGGAATGATCGCCACTTTTGACCGAGCCCGCGCCTTGGGGAGAGAAGACGTCGCCTTTCTGAACCGGGATCACCCGATGGTCACCGGAGCGATTGATCTGCTGCTATCCGGGGAAAAGGGAAATTCCGGGTTCGCCTGCTGGCCAGTGCCGGCAGATCGCACCCTTTTGCTGGAAGCCGTCTTCATTCTCGAAACCGTGGCCGACAGCCGACTGCATGTGGATCGCTTTCTGCCTCCGACACCGATCCGGGCCCTCGTGAATCACAAGGGCGAGTCTATCGCGGCCGAAACGCCGCCGGAACTCTTGGATCAGGTTCTCCAAAAGGCGCATCCCTACAAGCTCATCGACAGCCCGAAAGTCTCGCGGGAAATCTTCCCGGAACTCCTTGCGAACGCGACCCGGTGGGCTGAAACAGCCGCCGAAGCGATCACGAAAGAATGTCGCCGTCAGGCCGAGCATCAACTCGGGCACGAGTATTCCCGCCTCGAAAAGCTGGCGCGGGTGAACGATCACGTGCGCCGGGATGAACTGGAACGGGCCGACTCGGAACGCACGAAGATCGTCGGTGGAATCGGCAAAGCGCGACTCCGCCTCGATTCCGTTCGCTTGATCTGGAAAGGCGATCCGGCCGCGTTGGCATAAAAAACGGCGACCGTTTCCGGCCGCCGTTTTGAATGCTTCGAGAGGGAAAAGCTTACTTCTTGCCTTTGCCCTTCTTGTCGCCGCCCTTGCCCTTGCGAGCTTCGGCTTGGAGCTTTTTGAAGGTCGCCATCTGCTCTTCGGAGAGGATTTCCTTGAGTTTGCCTTCGAACTCGGCGTTGACAGCCTTCTGAGCGTCCCTGTCCTTGCCGGCTTCCTTGCGCTTCTCGCCGGTTTCCTTCTGGAGCGCCACGAAGGCTTTCTTCTGTTCGGCGCTCAGACCGAGCTTTTCGAGCATCGGATTGCCCTTGCCCTTGGCCCTTTCAGCGGACTCGGGCTTCTTCTTGCCCTTCTTCTCGGCTGCGAGGAGGGCGGGGCTGAACGCGAAAACGCCCGCGAGAACGAGGGCGGCGATGATCTTGGTATACTTCATACTGTTGTCAGAACTGACTTATAGTGATCCTCGATTCCAAACGATATGGGGCGAGGTGTGCGTATTGACGTCACGGCCCTTGCCTTAGTCACGAATATTTTTGAAATTTTTTCAGACGACTGACAACGCCGGTTTTAGAACCCCAAAGCGCTCCGTCGCGCCTGTTTCGTGATGGTCTTTTCCTCCTCCCAGACAGCCAGGCCGTCCTGGCTGGTGAGCGTCAACTGAAACACGTAGGAGGCCTGCTGGGTGTTGCCCGATCGGACCCGCTGTTCAATCAATTTGCCCGAAAGGGAATAGTCCGGAAGCCGCGTCAACGGCTTGTTTTCAACCTTTTCGCGGTCCTTGAGGATCTGTTGTGCGAGCGGATCCTCGCCCTGTCCACCGAGTCCGTAGGTCGTGGTGGTGACCACGCGCCCGGTTTTGTTCAGCGCCACCCGGATCTTTTTTGTCAGGAGATCGGTATCCACATGCTGGCTTGTGTTGTTGATGATCCGGCTGATGCCGAGAATCGCCGGCTCTCCATTCGCCGATTTCAGACGGCCGCCGTTGATCACCGAGGTGATCAACGAATCGATCATCGTGTCGGCCGCCGCCGCGTAATCCTGAATGTTGATGGCATCCACCGTGACCAGTGTGCGAGGCCCCGTGGAATCGACGTATTTCGCCTTGGTCGAACATCCCGTAAAGGCCACGCAACCCGCAGCCAAGATCCCACTCGCAATGCATTCTTTGATTTTCATGAGTTGTTTTGCTTTCCGCGCGATCACCGCACGTCTTCGATCAGTTTCAGTCTGAAGTCCTTGGAGGTCGCTGTCGGGGCCACGCCCACCAGCATCAGGCTTTCTCCGCCCTCGATGTGCCGGGAACGATAACCGCTCGCCGGCGTTTCGATCAGGATCCCGTCCTTGTCAAACCATTCGAATCGGTAGTTGAAGGTGCGATACCGGCGGGTTGTGTTCTGCACGCGCACCTGGACGCGGAGATGTCCGCCCTCGCTCTCTGCCTCGTGCACTTCCACCACGGCCACGCGGCGTTCAAGACTGGGGTCCGTGATGACCCTTTCGTCGCTGATGATGCGGGGAGGATTCACCCGGTCGGCGGGTTGCACCGTGTTGACAGATTGGCAGCCCGTGGCCGCAATCGCCACCAGCACCGCCAGTGTGGGGCCGATTTTTCGTCGTCTTTTCATGTTCAGTTCAGGGTTGTCTGTGTCACCAGCAGGGGAGCGTGGGGACTGATGGATTTGACATACAGGAGAATTTCATTGCCCGGTTGCAGGAGGATCTCGGTGTTCACATTGCCACCGCTGAGTCTCACCTTGCGATCCGCAGGCAGTTCGACGGCGGCCATCTGGATCTGCTTCGGCAAAGTTGTCCACGTGCGCGTGTCCGCCACGTTCACCGCCGCCTGATAAAGGGTGGTGGCGATCTGCGCCAACAGTCCGCCTAAGTCGTCCTTCTTGCGGGTCGCCCGGTTGACCGTGTAACCGACCGCCGCCTTGCTCGCGCTCGCGAGCAGGGTCTTGGCGATGACGCCCGGCAGCTCGTCGGCGAATTCACGGCCCACAATCGCATCCATATCCGCCAGCAGCGTCGTCTGGGCGGTGCGCCCGCCGGCGCTCACGTTCAACGCGCTCAGGTAGTCGTACTGTGGACGGAGGACCGGAAATGCCGCGCCGACATAGGGTACATCCCCGTTCCCGACATAGAGGGCTATCGGCAGGTCGATGCGTTCCTGATCACGTACCGGCGCGCGACCTGTCTCGAAGATCACATGCACTCTCGGGCTCAATGGTTTTCCACTGAAACGCGCCTCGATTCGCGAAAGCTCCGCCTGAATCACATCCCCGTTCGGAACCATTCCGGCAGCTTCGGTCAAGTCATGACGGGCAATCTCAAGATCGGCCGAACCGGTCGCGTGCGTCGCGAAAAACAGTCCTCGCAGATAGACCGCGAAAGGATTTCGGTAGGAGCCTTCGGCCCGATATTGATCCAGAAAGCCGTAGAGGGCATCCATCTTCCGTTTCACACTCGGATCCTTCTCCATGCCATTCACCTTGGGATCGCGCCTCTTCTCGGCTTCGAGACGATCCTGCTCCCTTGCAATCCGTTTCCGCTTGCTGTTCACCGCGTCATCCTGCCGGCGAAGCACGCGATTCATCTCCACGCGGGCGGCGGCCGGATCGTTCAACTGAAGGAAATTCAAGGCGCGATAGGCGTTCAGCATCACCTTGTCGTAGATTCGCCCCTCATAGGGCAGTTGGGCCTGGTTTGAGAGGAGGGCGCCCGCCTCGTCCGTAAGGCTCACCTTGGCGCGGCGTTCATAGGCGTCCATCTGGGATTCCGCGTCGGCAAAAGCGCGATTGCTTTCCTGAAACCGCCCTGCGGCCCGCAGCGCGGCCCCCTCCTCCAGACGGTGAATCACCTTGTCCTTCTCCTTGGAACGATCCGCCGCGCCGGAGAACCCGGCCGCCGCGCCGGCCATATCGCCTCGCTGCCAAGCTCCCGCAGCCGAGCGGTTCGATTCCACATAGGTCTGGCAGCCGCTTCCACACAGAAGAAAGACGAGCAAGACCGCCAGCGCCAACGGTGACGATCCTACCAATTCAAATTTTGATATTTGTGCCAAAATACCGCGAACGGGAGTCAGACTATGGACGGCGTTCAGGAAATTCAATCACGCCCCAATACCCGCCCACGATTGCTTGCCAAGCCGCCCTAAAACGGAACAATCGTCGGACCCAAGGTTTCCGGGAACCGACCTTATCGATGAAGCTCCTTTGCCTGACGAATCTCTATCCGCCGCACATCATTGATCCTTCGGACGTCCGCGTGCAGACCGTATGCGACGCCTTCAAACAGCGGGGGGACAAGGTGCGGGTCATCACGTCGAACCGTGGGATGGGAAAGGAGTACGACGACGGCAACATCGCCCGAACATTGCGGCTGAACGGCGTTTACGACCGTCCTCTCATCACGGAGATTGATGAACTCCAGGAAATTGAAAAGCACAACAATGACGCACTCGGCCAGCTCATCCACGATTTCGAACCGGATCTGATCCATATCTGGAGCCTGCACGGTCTTGGCAAATCTCTCCTGCTTCAGGTTTCGGAATCGGACATCCCCTTCGCGGTTGATGTCTCCGACCCTTGGTTGCGACATGAGTTTCCGCGCGATCCCTGGCTGGTCTATTGGAACAGCGGCAACGTCTCGTTCGCAAAGAAGATGCTGCGCATGGGATTGTCCATCGCGGGCACCGGCCGAAAGATTCCGACCACCGTTTATCGGGGCAAAAAAGAGATCAAGAACCTCTTCGACGCCGACGGCAAAACCACAAACACGCGGGCATTCATCCTTCCTCGCGTTTATTTCTGCACGGAACCGCTGAAATCCACCGCCGCCGAACAGGGCTTCAACGTCGATCACGCGGAGGTCATTCCCTCGGCTGTTTCATCAAAGATCTTCACAGGCCAAGTCCTGCCGGCTGCGGAAACCGCCTCAAAATTCCTTTTCGTGAACGAGTTGAACGAGGCCAGCCGCGTCATGGAGGTGCTCGACGCGATGCACGCGCTGAAGGCCGCCGGACACAAGGCCTCCCTCACCGTCTACGGCCAGGGTGACAGCGATTTCACCGCGAAAATTCGCAACCGGATTCTGGCGGATGAACTTCCGGTCGAGATCCGGAAGGTGCTCAATCCCGCCAACGACCTGCCCAAGATCTACCGTGAACACCACGCGTTTATCTTCGCCACCGAAAACGCGGAGCCCTGGATGCCCGCGCCCCTTCAAGCGATGGCCGCAGGCCTGCCCGTCATCATCAACAGGGCATTCGAAAGGCAGCGATTTTACGAGCATCGCAGAAACTGCCTGTTCTTCGACTCCGGCGACGTCGGTCTGCTCGCCGGTCGGATGCTGGAGCTGATGCAGGACGGAAACGCCCGACACGAGCTGGCCTCAACGGGACAGGCGGAGGTCATAGAAGCTTTCGACGAGGCGACCATGTTCGACAAAATCCACGACTTTCTGGATCACACCATCGATTACTGGCCCGACCACAAGGCGGCCATTGAGGGCGTCGCATGATCCGGCTCGCGCTCTTCGATATTGACGGCACTTTGATCCGCACCGGCGGAGCCGGCATCCGTGCCTTCGATCGCGCGTTGGCCTTGGAGTTTGGTGTCGAAAACGCGACACGGCAGATCAACTTCGCCGGGAGCACGGATCGGGGGATTCTCCGGGAGTTCTTCGCGAACCATTCCATCGAGCCGAACGAGGATTCGCGCCATCGCTTTTTCCGTTCCTACGTCCATTGGTTGGACTACTTC
>JADHOF010000285.1 GCA_016779125.1 Verrucomicrobiia bacterium
AGTTGAAGATCAGCTGGGCCGTGTTCGAGTTTTGCCGCAATTGCCCGTTCTGAAAGAGTTGAATGGTCAGGGTGTGCGGATCGATCTTGGTTTCAATGCACGGCCCGATCGGGGTGAAGGTGTCGAACGATTTTGCCCGGGCCCACTGACTCTCCGAATTCTGGATCGTGCGGTCACTGATATCCTGCGCGGCCGTGTAACCAAAGATATAGCGAGCCGCAGCGGCAGGCGTGACATTGCGCATCCGCCGGCCGATCACCACGGCCAGCTCCGCCTCAAAATCGGTGCGATGATCGGCAAACGGGATGTCGATCTTGCCGCCATCGGGAATGAGACTGGTCGGGGCCTTCAGCCAGAACAGGGGCTCCTTCGGCAATGGTTTTCCCGTCTCACGGGCGTGGTCGGCGTAATTCAGCCCCACACCGATCACTTTTGACGGAACGACGGGAACAAGCGTCTTGATTCCTTTTCGGGGCAGCGGTTTTTTTGCGAACGACGGGGAGCCGAACACGTCACCGTTCAATTTGAACAGTTCCCCGTCGACCACCTTCGCATGGAATATTTCGTCGCCTTTCTGAAATCGGCCGATCGCTGCCATAGACGGCGAGCTTGTAGCACTTCAATTTCCCGCGCCGCAAGCGCAAAACAGGCCAAAGAATCACCATCAGCCCGATTTTCAATAAAATAATTTCAACGAAACACCCGGATCGACATCGGTCATTTTCTAAATAATTTGACCGCTCCGGCGTCACTTCTCCACATTCCCACCATGTCCCGCCTTAAACCGTTTCTACTCGCCACCTCTTTCCTGATCGCCCAGTCAGCCAGTTCCGACGTGCGCGTCGAGAAAACCGGCGACACCGTGACAATCACGGAGAATGGAAAACCATTCACCGAATACCACTACAAGGATGTTTCCCGCCCTTTCCTCTATCCCGTGATCGGCCCCACCGGCCAGAGCGTTACGCGCAACTACCCGATGAGGGAGGTTCCCGGCGAGGCGAGAGACCACGTCCATCACCGCTCCCTCTGGTTTGCCCATGGTGACATCAACGGTGTCGATTTCTGGGCGGAAACGCCGCACAAGAATGTCACCCCGGGCAAGACCGTTCATGAAGCGATCCTTGAAACCAAAAGCGGGCCGGTCGGCCTGCTCAAGACGCGAAACAAGCTCGTCGCCCCGGGCGGCGAAGTGATCGGAACGGAAATCTTCACAATACGTTTTCACTCAAACAAGGAACGCCGTTACATCGATTTCGACGTGGAAATCCTGGCTTCAAACGGGGACCTCGTCATGGGTGACACCAAGGAAGGCTGCATGGCGATCCGTCTCGCCACCTCCATGCGGCTCCGCACGCCGGACAAAAAACCCGGAGCCGGACACATCGTGACCAGCGAGGGTGTCACCGACGCTGCGACATGGGGGCAGCGCGCGGCATGGGTCGACTACCACGGCCCGGTCGATGGTGAAACCGTCGGCGTCGCCATTTTCGACCACCCTTCCAACCTCCGGCACCCGACCTGGTGGCACGTTCGCGACTACGGCCTCTTTGCCGCCAACCCCTTCGGAAAACGTTACTTCGAAAAACTCGAAGACCCGGCGGCGGGCAAGCACACCATTCCTTCGGGAAAAACTCTCAAACAAAAATATCGGTTTCTTTTCCACAAAGGCGACCACCTCGCCGCCAAGGTGGCAGCCGAATACACGGCCTGGACCAGATAACACGACGGGCCAATTCCAACGAACAGCCATACCAGACAAACATGAAAACAACGCGATTCGATCGTCGATCATTCCTTAAAACCTCGGGCTTTGGCGTCAGCGCCTTCTACATCGCCAAAACCTCCTGGGCCCAAAGCAGCCCCGGCGACACGTTGAACACGGCGGTCATCGGAGTCAACGGACGCGGGCGCAGCCACATTGACGCCACTCTTTCAAACAAGCACAAGAGCGTCCGGCTGTCGGCCATTTGCGATGTGGACGCGAAGGTCCTGTCTCAACGCGCCGCCGACCTCAAGAAGCGCAAGGTCGATGTCACCACCTACTCGGACATGCGAAAACTGTTCGAAAACAAGGACATCGACATCATCACGGTCGCGACACCGAACCACTGGCATTCACTGGCCGCCATCTGGGCCGTGCAGGCGGGCAAGGATGTCTACTGCGAAAAGCCTGTTTCTCACAACGTGTGGGAAGGACGCCAATTGGTGAAGGCGGCCCGCAAATACAAACGCATTGTTCAGACCGGCACACAAAGCCGCAGCAGCGACGGATTGCAGGCCGCCGTCAAATGGATTCACGAAGGCGGATTGGGCAAAATCGAAATCGCACGAGGCCTTTGCTACAAGAGCCGTCCCAGCATCGGCCACGTTGACGCACCCGTTCCCATCCCGGAGTACATCGACTACGACCTGTGGAGCGGTCCCGCGCCGCTTGTGCCGTCCACTCGCAACAATCCCAAAAAGGGCCCGGTGCACTACGATTGGCACTGGATTTGGAACTACGGGAACGGGGATCTCGGCAATCAGGGGATTCATCAGATGGACATCGCCCGCTGGTTCCTCGGCGAGAAGAGACTTTCGCCGCGTGTGTGGAGTCTCGGTGGCCGGGTTGGATACGTCGACGACGGCGAGACCCCAAACACGCAAATCGTCTACCACGATTACAAATCCGCCCCCTTGATTTTCGAGGTTCGGGGACTACCCGAGACGAAGGGAGGCAAAGACATGCCCAAGTATATGGGAGCGGGAGTCGGCGTGATTCTGCATTGTGAAGACGGATACGTGTCCATCCCCAGCTACACTTCGGCCAACGTTTTCGACAAGGCGGGCAAACCAATCCGCGAGTTCAAGAGCAAGATTCAGGGAACGGACGCCCACTTCGCGAATTTCATCGACGCCGTGCGCAGCCGAAAACATCAGGATCTCAATGCCGACATCGAGGATGGGCACATTTCGAGCGCCCTTTGCCACACGGGAAACATCTCGTACCGCCTCGGCAAACAAGCCTCCCCTCAAGCGCTCGCGGAATTCGTGAAAGGCGAACGAGGCGGCTCCGAAACGCTCGAACGCACACTCGAACACCTCGCGAAGAACGAGGTCGATATCTCCAAAGAAAAGCTCGTCCTCGGGCCCGCGCTGGAGATGAACCCGAAGACGGAACGCTTTCCCGGCAACGAAGCCGCGAACGCTCTGCTGACCCGGGATTACCGGAAACCGTACGTCGTTCCGGAGAATATCTGAGACAGTTCCCTTGGGAATTCGAACAAAAGGGACGGGCAAACGCCCGTCCCTTTTTTACGAGAATATTTGCGTCCCGAAATCCCGCTCAAATACGCCCCTCCTCCGCGTCGATCAGATCCACGAAGCATTGGATGTCACCGCGATCGCCCATTCCGACCTCCACTTTGCGTTCTTGCAGTCGCTTTCTCAATTCCTCCCCCTCGCGCCCGAAGTTGGAAAGAAACTCATTGAAGCGCTCTTTTTCGCCCTCCGCCTTGCGGACGTTGCGAGCAACCCAATCGCAAACCTCGCCATCCGTCAAAGACGCCTTGACCACCTTGACCAACGCCTCGCCTTCGATCCCCGCCGCGTCCAGCCATTGCCTGTCGAATCCTTTGACCAGCAAATTGCCAAGGTAGTCCGCACCAAGCCGACCGCTCTCGTTCAATCGAATTTTGTCCACCAACCGCGGGAGATGCCGCCAACCGTTCATCCTTTCGAGCGGGCTCCTCGGGAAAATTATCGCCTGATCTTCTGACATGCGCGGAATGGTTTTGGGAGGCACCGATCCTTGTCAACCGCTACGTTTCCCTGTTTGACACCATGCCGTATTCACCGTAAGCATTTTTCCCGATCCCCTTGACCCCCAACAAGACCTGTCAGAGCCCCTCCCTCCATGACTCCTGATGTTACAACCCGAAAAATCGCGGAGCTTCACGCCCTGCGATCCCGCATCTCCCGATGGCGCATGGGAACCCCCATAGCGATCATCGTCGTCGTCGTGTTCGCGCTGATGTCCATCTACACGGCAGGAGGCAACCTCGCCCGCCCCGGCCCAACAAGAGATGAATTCGTCAGCAGGGTTCAGCAAGGGATGAACGAGGATGTTGTCCCGATCGTGCGCCACGTGGCCTATCAGACCTTCCAATCCACCAAATCGGCCGTCCAAGACGAGCTGCAAAAGATCAGCGAGCGGACTCCGGAATTCTCGGAAGCCATGTACAAGGAGGTCGAAACACTTGTGGAGAACATCCCGATGCGCACGCAGGAGCAGTTGTCGGACGTGCTCGCGGAATCACTGGCCAAGCAAGAGGACAAGATCGCCGAGATGTTTCCCGAAGTCACCAAGGAGAACGTCCACACCCTCATAGAAAGACTGGTCGTGCTCGCGGAAAATCAAACCGATACCTTGAGCACGAAACTGTTCGAACGGCATCTCATCAGCATCAACAACATCATAGACGACCTCGAGGCCATCAGAAAATCCGAGACAATCCGCCCCGACGACGAGCTGGCTTCCTGGGAAATGGCTCTGCTGGTATTCGACATTCTTCGCTCCGAATTCGACGAGGTCCATCCGGCACCCATCGCGGAAACCGAGACTCCTCCTTCGGCGAATCCGACAGCCGCAGACCAAAAATAGTTCCAAAAGGCTTTTCCCATGACTGAAGAAAACAAATCTTCCGGCTCCACCGCGCCCGACCGCACCAAGGAAATTCTCACCGATTTCCTCGACGAGGAGATACTCCGCGCCCACGACTCGCTGCGTCGCAGCCGGATGTTCGGAATCATTCTCACCTGCGGCGTGGCCCTTTACATGGGATTTCTCGCCCGCGAGTTGGGCAAGTATCTCGCTCCAGACGAGGCCGCCCGCATGACGACCATATTTATCGCCGATCAGGTCCAGGGGAAATCCGACCTGATCGCCGCCGAAATCAAGAGCGGCATCCCCGGCATGATCACCAAGCTCCCGGATCACTTCCTTTCTGAAATGCCGAAATATCGGCAAAATTTGGAAGATTCCGTGATCTCAAATTCGGAAACGCACATGCGCGCCACGGTCGCCGCGCTGGACGTGGATCTTGGTGCTTTCCTCTTGGAACATCAGGAAGACATCAAAAAGCTCCTCGAATCATCCGAGGATCTTGCCATCACCGAATCATTCACCGACGACCTGCATGACGAAATCCTGGATTTTTTGATGACCGTCCCCGCAGACGGCGAATCCTTCGCGGAGCGGCTGCAACGAAGTCTGGATGTACTCCAGATCGCCGAGGAACGCATCGACCTGCTGGCCCGCAACAAGAATCTGTCCCGCACGGAACAGAAGACCCGCTACGCCTTGGCCGTCCTCTCGCAATCGATCACCGATCAGATGCACGCGATG
>JADHOF010000286.1 GCA_016779125.1 Verrucomicrobiia bacterium
TTCGGAGCGGACATGACCCTCAGCCCTTCGTGGAGTTTCTGCACGGACATCGGCCGGAAGAACGCCGGGGCCGTCTCCGGGACAATGAACATGGCGGGCAACATCGGCAGCCTCGTCACCTCGCTGGCCTTCCCTTATCTGCTCAAGTGGACGGGATCGACGACGCCTTTCTTCTACGTGGCAGCCGGGTTGAACGCGCTCGCCATTGTGCTGTGGATGCGGATGAAGTCCGACAAGCCGCTTGAATTGGAAAGGGCGAACTGACATGAGCAGCAGCAGTCGACTCAAGGGCGTGTGCATCGGGGCAGGCTATTTCAGCCACTTTCAATACGAGGCCTGGCAGCGGATTCCCGAGGTCGAGATCGTCGCCTTCAGCAATCGCGATGAGGCACGCGCGAAGGAAATCACCGACAAGTTCGGTATCGCGAAGTGCTATGCCGACTGGCGCGAGATGTTCGACGCGGAGAAGCCGGACTTTGTGGACATCATCACGCCACCGCCCGCGCACGCGGAGATTTGCGCCGAGGCGGCGAAGCGCGGCATCCACATCATGTGCCAGAAACCGCTCGCGCCCACGCTCGATGAGGCGCGCGCTATCGTGACCGATGCGGCTGAGGCGGGCGTGCGACTGATGGTGCACGAGAACTTTCGTTTCCAGCCGTGGCATCGGGAGATCAAGCGGCTGCTCGATGCAGGCGCGATTGGCGAGTTGTTCTCGCTGAACTTCCGTTCGCGCATGGGCGATGGCTGGGGCGAGAAAGCCTACATCCCGCGCCAGCCATACTTCCGCGATTACCCACGGCTACTCGTCTATGAAACCGGCCTGCACTTCATCGATACATTCCGCTATCTCGCTGGCGACATCGCTCGCGTGACCGCGTGGTTGCGTCGGCTCAATCCCGTCATCAAAGGCGAAGACTGCGGCCTGCTCGTGTTCGAATTCGCCAACGGTGCCATCGGCCAGTGGGACGCGAATCGCTACAACGAACCCGCCTGTCCGCTGCCCGAGGCGCGATACACCTTCGGGGAGTTCCTCGTGGAAGGAAGTGCGGGCAGCCTGCGTCTACATCTCGATGGACGCATCATGCTGAAGAAACTCGGCGGCGTGGAGACGGAGGTGGAATACACACGCGACCGTCGGGGCTTTGCTGGAGACTGCGTGTATGCGACGCAACGCCATTTCATCGACCGACTTCTCGACGGCCAGCCATTCGAGACCAGCGGCGAGGACTACCTCATCACAACCGCTGTGCAGGAAGCCATCTATCAATCCGCAGAAAACCGTTTCCCGGTGAACCTCGCTTCATGACATGAAATTGCTGCCTTTCATCACAACACTCGCCGTCGCCTTCTCCCTCAATGCTGCACCCCATGCGGGAGCCGGGGAGCCTAAGCCGAAAGTGTGGATCTACTCCGACATGAGCGACGGTACGCTGAAGGGCCCGACGCACATGGGCACCGTGAATGATCCGGACGACATTTCCGCGATGGCCGGCTATCTTCTGATGGCGAACGAGTTTGAGACGCTCGGGATTGTAGTCGCCAGCACGCACCGCAAGGAGCACCGCGAAACCCCGGACCAGGCTGCGTGGGCGAACCGACACTTTGGGGAGGCCTACCGCGCTGAAGTCGCCGCATTAAACAAGAACATCGGCGGCTATCCGGCGGAAATCCGCTTCACTCAGTCGTGCATCAAAGAGTCCAGCGAACGCTACGCCACTGGTAAAGTTTACGAGGATCTCACCAAATACCCGACCGTGCAGTCGCTGCTCGACACCGCGACAAAGCAACCGGACGGCGCGCTCATCAATGTGCTGTGCTGGGGATCGCTCACCGAGCCGGCGATTCTCGTGAACCATTGCGTCGCAACCAAGCGCATGGACGTGCTGAAGAAACTCCGCTTCATCGCGCACTGGACGGATTCGTCGCGCAATCAAGGCACGCCCGAGCATCCAGAGAATGTGGCGAACTGCCGTGAGGACGCTGCGGCCTGCGCATACATGAAGAAGAGCGCGCGCGACGGCATCATCCGCTACATCGAGTGCGGGGCGATCGGACAATCCGGCATCGTCGGCGGCGGACCGAAGGGACGCGCGTATTTCGATGCCTTCAAGGCCGGCCGACTCGGGACGATTTTCGTCGAGGGCAAGTTCGTCCATGGCAACGTGGACCACTCCGACTCCGCAACTTATTGGGTGCTGCTGGGCAACTACGGCGTGAGCCTAAATGACATCGCAAGCGACGGAACCAATCCGCCCGCAGTCGAAGCCGCTAACGAGCAGAAGTTCCGCGAAAGCTCGAAGCGCATCCATGATGAACTGCTCCGTCGCGCGAAGGCGGCGGGAAGGGGATTCAAATTCAAATCAGCAAACCAACCATGAAACATCAGGGACTTGACCACCTTGCCATCGCCGTGCCGGACACGGACGCCGCGCTGAAAATCTGGCGCGATCAGCTCGGCCTGCCCTTCCTCTACAGCGAGGTCGTGAACGAAGGGACCGTGCGGCTCACGCATCTTGATCTGGGCAACACGCATCTGCAGCTCGTGGAGCCCCTCACGCCGGATCATCCCCTCCAGGCCTGGATTGCGAACAACGGTCCGGGCCTGCATCATTTTTGCCTGAAGGTGGACGATGTGGACGAGGCGATGGCAAACGCGCCCGTTCCGACGAGATCGACGCCGCACGAGGGCACGCAGGGCAAGCGGGCCTTGTTCTTTCAGAACGGCGCAACGCAGGGCGTCCAGGTCGAGATCACGGGCAAATAAGTGGAGTCGCCGCTCGAAAAATCCGCGGTCTTCGCGGCGCTGCCTCCGATTCCCGCCGGGGATTTCAAGGCCCGCATCCGCGATCTGCTGGCGGCGCGCCCCGGTCACAAGCTCGTGGTGCTGGATGATGATCCCACGGGGACACAGACGGTGCACGAGGTGCCTGTGCTCACGACATGGGACGCGGCCGCGCTCGGCGCGGAGTTCGATCTGCCGGGCCACTGCTTCTACATTCTCACAAACTCGCGCAGTCTCCTTCCCGCCGACGCCAAGGCGCTGAATCTGGAGATCGCGACGAATCTGCGCGCCGCCGCGAAGGGGCGTCCGTTCACCGTGGTCAGTCGCAGCGATTCCACCCTGCGCGGACATTATCCCTTGGAAACCGACGTGCTCGACGAAGCCCTCGGCCCCTTTGACGCGACGTTGATCATTCCCTACTTCGAGGCCGGGGGGCGTTACACCATCGATGATGTCCACTACGTGGCCGAGGGTGGAATGCTCACACCGGCGGCGACGACTCCCTTCGCGCGGGACGCCGTGTTTGGCTACACCCGCTCGAACCTTCGCGAATGGGTGGAGGAAAAGACCCGCGGTCGTGTCCCGGCTGATCAGGTGGCTTCCGTGTCACTGGACAGGATTCGCGTCGGGGGCGCCGAATCCGTTTGCGACCTGTTGATGAAGTTGGAGAAGGGACGTGTCTGCGTCGTCAACGCCGCCGACTTGACGGACATGGACGTGTTCGCTCTGGGCTTGCTCATGGCGGAGCAGAACGATCGACGTTTTCTTCTGCGGAGTGCTGCGCAGATCGTCTCGGCCCGGCTGGGACTCGATGAAAAACCCTTGCTGGACGGGCGTGATCTGAACGCGGGCGTCGCCGGCGGCGGTCTGCTGGTCGTCGGCAGCTACGTGCCCAAGACCACGGGCCAGCTCGTCCACCTGTTGGAGCACACGTCCATAGACCGGGTGGAGTTGTCCGTGCCCGCGTTGTTGGAAGAGTCCGGCCGCCCGGCGTGCGTTGCCGACGCGTTGAGTCGGGTTCACGCGGCATTGCGGGCGAATCACGATGTCGTGCTTTACACCAGCCGCGATCTCGTGACCGGCGACGACGACGCGCGCAATCTTCAAATTGGCGGCCGCGTCTCGGACGCGCTGGTCGAAATCGTCCGCCGCCTTGCCGTACGTCCGCGATATCTTGTCGCGAAAGGGGGCATCACCTCCAGCGACGTCGCGACAAAGGGTCTCGGCCTGAAGCGGGGCATCGTGGCCGGCCAGATCCTTCCCGGTGTCCCGACATGGCGGCTGGGCGAGGAAACCCGCTTTCCCGGAATGCCCTATATTGTCTTCCCTGGAAACGTCGGCGGCCTGTCCGCGCTCACCGATACTGTCAGTCGTCTCAGTGTCTCTTAACACATCCTCAAAATGCGAACCCTCACATTCATCCTTCTGCTCGCGGCCTGCGTTTCGACACCTGCCGCTGACCCGTTTGCCAACAACCGCCCGGCCCAAGCGCGTGAACCGGACGGCAAAGGCACCGTGCGGATCAGCGGCGAGTTGAAGCAATGGCACAAGGTCACCCTCGCGCTCGACGGTCCGTTTGCCCGCGAGCGGGACCAGCGCCCGAATCCCTTCACCGATCTCGCCTTCAACGTGACGTTCACGCACGAGAGCGGGTCGCCGAAATACGTCGTGCCCGGTCACTTCGCCGCAGATGGCAACGCCGCCGAGAGCGGGGCGGACTCCGGCACGACGTGGTTCGCCCATCTTTCGCCGGACAAGACCGGCCGCTGGGATTATCTGGTCAGTTTCAAGGAAGGAAAAGACGCCGCGCTTAATGGAGGAGGGGAGGCCCGAAAACCCTTCGATGGTCGAAGCGGCAGCTTTCAGATCGCGGTGAGCGACAAGGCAGGCAGAGATTTCCGCTCGAAGGGACGCCTGCAATATGTGGGGCAACGTTACCTTCAGTTCGCCGGCAACAAGGAATTCTTCCTGAAAGCCGGACCCGACGCGCCGGAGACGATGCTGGCTTACGAGGACTTCGACAACACGGTCGCCGGCAAGCCCGGAAAGGTGCCGTTGAAGAGCTGGCAGCCGCATGTCGCGGATTGGAAGGCGGGCGATCCCACCTGGAAGAATGGCAAAGGCAAGGGCTTGGTCGGCGCTTTGAACTACCTCGCCGGAAAAGGCGTGAACGCCTTCTCCTTCCTCACCTACAACGCCGCCGGGGACGGAGACAACATCTGGCCCTTCGTCCGGCGGGAGGAGAAGCTGCATTACGATTGTTCCAAGCTGGGCCAGTGGGGGATCGTCTTCGACCACGCCACCACCCTCGGCCTCTACCTTCACTTCAAGCTGCAGGAGAACGAGATGGACGACGACCGCCTGAATGCACGGAGCGGGCCGGGCACGGTGCCGGAATCTCTCGACGGCGGGAAACTGGGTCGGGAACGAAAACTTTATTGCCGGGAAATCATCTCCCGCTTCGGGCACGCGCTCGCGTTGAACTGGAACATCGGCGAGGAGAACACCCAGAGCACGGGCGAAATCGTCGACATGTTGCGCTACATCCGCGACACCGATCCCTACCGGCACCACCGCGTCATCCACACCTTTCCGCCTCAACA
>JADHOF010000287.1 GCA_016779125.1 Verrucomicrobiia bacterium
AGCGCAAAGACACGGCGCGGGCGTTGGAGATTGCTGAAACGGCCGTTAAGGAGTTTCCGAAGGAATCCGGATCGTGGTTTTTCCGGGGTCAAATACTGATTGCCCTCGGACGGATCGATCGCGCCGTGGGGGATTTCGATCGGACACTTGCCCTGGATCCGTTGCACCTGTTTGCCTGGCATGAGCGCGGGGCGGCGCATTTCCGGCTCGGGCGTTTCGGACTGGCGATCAAGGACTGGAACGAGGTGATTCGGCTGGATCCGAGTCGCGAGCCGTATCATTGGCAGCGGGGTATCGCGTTCTACTACGCGGGGAGGTTTGAGGAAGGCCGTAAGCAGTTCCTGTTGCATCAGAAGGTCAATCCCCGAGATGTGGAAAACGCCGTCTTTCACTTCATCTGCAATGCCCGGGCGAAGGGGCTGGAACGCGCCCGAATGGAACTCATTCCCATCACCGGCGACGAACGCGTGCCGATGGCGGAGATCCATCAGCTCTTCCAAGGCAAACTCGACGCCGACGCGGTGCTAGCGGCCGCGAGGAAAGGGGATCCGGGATCGCAAAAGCGGCATGAGTTCTACGCCCGGTATTATGTGGGCCTCTACTTTGATTCGATCGGAGACGCTGTCCGTGCCCGGGAGCATATTTTCGCCGCCGAGAAACTTGCCGACACGGCCGGCTATATGGGGGATTGCGCCCGGGTGCATGCCAGTTTGCTGCGGGTCAAAGGCGAATAGCTCCCGGATCAGTTTCCAGTTTTCGAATCCACTTCCAGACAGACCATGAATCCGAACGATATCCGCTGCGTTGGCGCCGAACTCTATTTCCTTCCCGTTCATACGCGGGTGCCACTCAAGTTTGGTCGCGAGACCGTGAGCTATGTCACCTGCGCCCGGGTGAAGGTGACGGTCGAGAGTCGGGACGGACGGCGGGCGATCGGGTGGGGCGAGACGCCGCTCAGTGTGACCTGGGTGTGGCCGAGCGCCATGGGCTACGAGGTGCGGCATGGCGTTCTGAAGAATTTCTGCGGACGTCTGGCGAAGGAGTGGACGCACTTTGACGGGCAGGGGCATCCGCTGGAGGTGGGGCATGATTTCAACAAGCACACGCTTCCAAAATTGGTGCAGGAGCTGAATCGTGGCCGGCCGGGAATGGAGCCGATGCCCTGGCTTGCGGCGCTTGTCTGCAACTCGCTGTTTGATATCGCGATGCATGACGCCTACGGACGGCTTGTCCGGCGTCCCATATACAGCACCTACAACGCGGATTTCATGAATCGCGGTCTTGGGGACTTTTTGGAACCGGCGAAAGGGACATCTGTTTCGTTTTCCGGTCGGTATCCAAACGACTTTGTGAGCCGGAAACCCTTGAGCCGAAATCTGAGGGCCTGGCACCTGGTCGGCGGTGTGGACAAGATCGATCGATCCGAGGGGACGGCGGAAGATCCCGCGGACGGCTATCCGGTGTTTCTGCCAGACTGGATCGACGTGGACGGATTGAAGTGCCTGAAGATCAAACTGCGCGGCAACGATTCGGATTGGGATTATCAGCGCATTGTCAAAATCGGCGAAATCGCGATCGCGAAAAAGGTCGAATGGTTGACGGCGGATTTCAATTGCACGGTGACCAATCCGGATTACGTGAACGAGATTCTCGACCGTCTGTGCCTGGAGCATCCCCGGGTTTACGGCATGATGCTCTATGTCGAGCAGCCTTTTCCCTATGAGTTGGAGAAGAATCGGATCGATGTGCACAGCGTGTCCGCCCGGAAGCCGTTGTTTTTGGATGAAAGCGCGCACGATTGGGAACACGTTCGGCTGGGACGCGAACTGGGTTGGACGGGTGTCGCGTTGAAGACGTGCAAGACCCAGACCGGGGCGATCCTGTCGGCGTGCTGGGCGAAGGCCCATGGGATGACATTGATGGTGCAAGACCTGACAAATCCCATGCTGGCACAGGCTCCGCACTGTCTCCTTGCGGCGCATGTCGGCACGATCATGGGAGTCGAGACCAACGCGATGCAGTTCTATCCTGAAGCCTCGCGTCCGGAGATGAGCGTGCATCCGGGGATCTATCAAAGGCGTGGCGGCGAGGTTGATCTGATGAGTCTTACGGGGAACGGGTTCAGCTATTTCGAAGACCAGGTGAATCGTGAACTGCCGACCCCGGAATCGAGCTATTCGCGTTAGTCCAATTTTCAATTAGAAAACAGATCGTGGATATCAAACGCGCCATAATCACCGCAGCGGGAAAGAATCAGCGGACGCTTCCGTTGCAATCCATTGTTGATCGGGATGGGGAGAACAAGACGGCGCTGGCGGTGATCATTGAAGACGTCGTCGATGCCGGCATTGAGGAGATCGGACTTGTCATCATGCCGGGGGATGAGGAGGCCTTTGTGACGGCGGCGGGCAGGCACGCGCGTCGGCTTCATTTCATTGAGCAACGCAGTCCCCTCGGATTCGGGCACGCAGTCTGGTGCGCGAGGGAGTTCACCGCGGGCGAAGGTTTTCTGCTTCTGGTCAGCGACCATCTTTATGTCAGCACCGACGAGCGCGGTTGCGCCCGGCAATTGGTGGAACAGGCGAGGGCCGAGGATTGCTCCGTGTCGGCCGTGCAGGCGACCCGCGAGAACACGCTGCCCAATTACGGCGCGATCGGCGGTCGTCTGGTCGCGGGGCGATCGGGACTCTACGAGATCTCGGAGGTGATGGAGAAGCCCACCCCGACCCAGGCGGAACAGCGGCTGATGGTTCCGGGCATGCGGGCGGGGCACTACCTGTGCTTTTTTGGAATGCACGCGATGTCTCCGATGGTGATGCAGTTGTTGGACGAGGAGGTCAGATCGGCGGAGGGAAGGAGCGGCGTCCATTTGTCTGCGGCCCTGCGAAAGCTGAGTGATCGGGAACGCTACCTGGCCTTCGAGGTGTCCGGCAGGAGATACGATATCGGACAAAAATACGGATTGCTGATCGCGCAGCTTGCCTTGGCCATGGATGGCAAGGATCGCGACGAGGTGCTGGTGAAGCTGCTCGAACTCCTGGCCACGGAGAAACTCTGACATGGCTCCATCGCTGACGGAAATCATCGTCGCGGACGATCCCGCCGTTCGGAACAGGTCCCTTGACTCAATCTGTGACGGCCTTGATTTGGAAGGCCTTCTCAGGGAGTGCCGCGAACTCGAGGCGTTCCGACGGAAAAGTGAAAATCTCTATGAAAGGGTGCGGGCGATCTTCTTCCTCCATGCCATTCATCGGTTTCACCTGCCGAAGCGGATTCCGGAGGGAACGCGCGGAGGCAGCATTCCGTTTCGGGGCTATGAACACTTGTTGAACCGGCGATTCGAGGAGGCGATCGAATCGTTCTTGGCAATGCAGGAGAGGGAGGGGGCTGGCGACGGGGTCAGTTCCGCGCTGGCGTCGGCCTATCATCAGCTCGCCTTTCAGACCTTGGCGAATCAGGTGCGTCGCAGTGTTCGTAGCGTCAGCGGCAATCAATGGATGTTTCGCATGGGACATCCGGATGACCATCCCTTGCGTGTCCGGGATGAGTTGTTTCAGTCGTCGGGTGACGGCACCTATCCGATTCTTCGGGAGCGCACGCCCGTGCGGATGGACCTGAGTCATTGCGGGTGGAGCGATATTTTCTTTCTCGGGATGGATTATCCCGACGGGGCTCGGGTTCTGAACATTTCGATCGATCTCGCGGTCCACGGCCGGGATCTGGAACCGCGCCCACCGGTTGAGGCGTATCTTCGGGTCATCGACGAGCCTGTGCTTCGCCTGACCAGTGTTGATCTGGGCGCCAAGGCGGACATCGGGCAGTTATCAGAGGTGTTCGATTTTGCGCGGGATTATCTTGGGTTGTTGAAAGCGGCTGTCATCGCGAGCGGGATGATTCCCCCGGGCATTGAAGGGAGCGGTGCGCGGCTTGCGGAGTTGTTGGAAGGTCTCGTGGGTCCGGGGCGCGGAATCGAACTGGTTTCCAGCGTCAACAACATCCCAAAAGGATCGCGGCTCGCTGTCTCGACAAATCTTCTGGCCGCCTTGGTGAGCGTCTGCATGCGCGCGACCGGGCAGACGCGTGAGCTCACCGGGCCTCTTGAGGAATCCGAACGAAGGGTGGTGTTGGCCAGGGCGTTGCTGGGCGAATGGCTGGGGGGATCGGGCGGAGGATGGCAGGACAGCGGCGGCGTCTGGCCGGGCATGAAACTGATCACCGGCGTCGAGGCCTCGGAAGGGGATCCGGAATTCGGTATCAGCCGGGGAAGGCTGATGCCGCGGCATCGGATTCTTGATCAGGCGGATTGCAGCCCTGAAACACGACGCAAATTGCAGGATAGTCTGGTGCTCGTTCATGGCGGCATGGCCCAGAATGTGGGGCCGATTTTGGAAATGGTGACGGAGAAATATCTGCTCCGGTGCGCGTCGGAATGGACGGCCCGCCAGGAATCGCTGGGGGTGTTGGATGAAATTCTGGCCGCACTGCGATCCGGCGATGTCGCCCGGATCGGTGAACTCACCACGAATAATTTTCGTGGCCCGATCCAGTCGATCATACCGTGGGCGACGAACGCCTTTACCGAGCACTTGATCGCGGAGGCGGAGAAGTCGTTTGGGAAGGATTTTCACGGCTTCTGGATGCTGGGCGGAATGAGTGGCGGCGGCATGGGGTTCATTTTTGAACCGTCCCGAAAGCGCGAGGCGCAGGCGCGAATGCAGGAGATCATGTCGGCAGCCAAAAGGGATATGCGACACGCCTTGCCCTTCGCGATGGAGCCGGTTGTCTATGACTTCTCAATCAATGAGAACGGCACCTCCGCAGATTTGATGGTCGATGACGCGGCGTTGATGCCCTCGGATTATTACACCGCCCGTGTGCCAGATTTGCTGAGACGATCCGCCCGCGATCTGCCGGCCCGGGAACGCGCGGAGCTCGACAAGTTCGCGAAGGCCTGCCGGACAACCCCCGCCCTCGGTGGCATGGTGCAGCGGCTTTTTGACGTGATGCTGCCTCGGGCGGACAGCGCCGATGAGGACGGCCGGGGCCTTCGGGAGCTGCTTTCCGAACTCGGTTTCGATCGCGCGCAGCACGAGCGGATCCGATCGGATTTGCGTGAAGGCGTGATCGGGTTGGCGCAGAACCGCCTTCGAGCCGATAGCCGAATCGAGGATGTCAGGGACTCCGATGTCACCGACAGCCGGGGATGGTTTGCCGGTGACGGGGGGGAATCCGAGCGGACGGCCGGTGTCGAACTGCTGCGAAACGGCGAGGTTGGCGTCGTGACCCTCGCGGCCGGAGCCGGCAGCCGCTGGACTCAAGGGGCGGGTGTCGTGAAGGCGCTGCATCCGTTCTGCCGACTCGGCGGACGGCATCGGACTTTTGTCGA
>JADHOF010000288.1 GCA_016779125.1 Verrucomicrobiia bacterium
GCCAAGGGCCGTTTGCTCATGTTGATAATTTTGGGGGCGTTGCTGGTGTTTGGGGTTCGAGCCAGGGGAGGTTTTCGCCGTCGGATTTGGATGATCCTTGTTCTCTTCGTTTGGGTGGATTTGACGACGCATCAGCCGAATCTTGCCCCCACGATTTCGCGGAGTGTTTACGCGGAGAAAAACATCGCGGAGACCTCATTGGCGGATGCCCGGATGGGGGTCGGCCGGGCGTTGCCGTCGGACGCCGCGCAGAACTATTTTCTTTCAGGACCTTCAAAACCGTTGACGGAACATTTTCGGGAGAAACGGGCGGGGCTGTATTCGGACATGAATCTGTTGGATGAAGTTGCGAAGGTGAATGGTTTCTATTCGCTGTGGTTGCCGCGTTTTGGAGAGGTGCAGCACTTGTTGTATGACGGTCCCCATGAATTGCGTCAGGGCTTCGCGGATTTTCTCGGGATTCGGCACGTGACCAGCTCCAGGAGTCCGATCGAATGGATGACCCGGAACACGGCGCGTCCACTGGTGACCGCCGGGCAAGCTCCGGTGGTGATGAGTTTTGCCGAGATCCAAGCGGCTTTGCCGACGCCTCAATTCAATCCGGCGGAAAATGTTCTGCTGGAGACGCCGATCTCTGGTCCTGTGCGGGACCGATCCGCCACGGTGACGAATCTGCAATGGGTTGCTCATCGGATCCGCTTCCGTGTGAACGCCGCCGTGCCCACGATGGCGACCATCGCGCAGTCACACTACCATTGTTGGCGTGCGACTCTGAACGGCGCGCCTGTTCCGATTCATCTGGCCAATGGAGCGTTTCAGGCCTTGGCCGTTCCCGCCGGCGACAGCGAGATTGTGATGGAATATGTCGATCGAGGCTTTCAGATCGGCGCGATGTTGAGCGGCCTCAGCGTCTTGATGGCTATGGGATTCTGGTTGCGATTGCGGGCTTGAACTTCTGGATTGGAGTTTGCCGGTGCCTTTGCCATTTTCCGCGCCATGAACCACGCCGTTTCTTCCGATCGCCGCGCCTTTCTGCGCGCCGGTGCCGCTCTTTCCGCAGCTTGTTTTCTCCCGTCACCGCTTCAGGCCCGAGCGAAACTGAAGGGGCGCATTCTCAAGACGCTCAAGATCGGAATGATCGCCGGCAAGGGTTCGCTGACGGAGAAGTTCGCGACCGCCAAGGCGGCCGGCTTTGACGGGGTGGAGTTGAATGCTCCCGGGATCGATATCAAGGAAACCCTTGCCGCGATCAAGGCGACAGGGCTGCCTGTCGATGGAAACGTCAACGGAACCCATTGGGGTGTTCGTCATTCAGATCCCGATCCCAAGGTGCGTGGGCAGGCGTTGGAGAGTTTGAAGGAAGGCTTGCGGCAGACCAAGGCGGTGGGTGGACACACGCTGTTGCTGGTCGTGGGGCACGGCAAGGACGGCTCCGAGGAGGATGTCTGGAAACGCTCTGTTGAAAACATTTCAAAGGCGGTTCCGCTGGCGGCCGAACTGGGCGTGATCATTGCGATCGAGAATGTCTGGAATCAATTTTGTTATGATCACGACGGTGACGCCAATCAGACCGCCTACAAGCTGACGCGCTTTGTTGATGAGTTCGCGTCCCCGTGGGTCGGAATGCAATACGATCTCGGAAATCACTGGAAATACGGGCCGACCGGCGACTGGGTCCGCATGCTGGGCAAACGCATCGTGAAACTCGATATCAAGGGCTTCTCCCGCAAGACGAACAAGTTCACCAAGATCGGCGAGGGCGACGTCGACTGGGAGGATGTCAGCCAGGCCCTGCTCGATATCCGGTTTCAAGGCTGGTGCGCGGCCGAAGTCGGCGGCGGTGATTTGACGCGCCTCAAGGAAGTCTCGGCGAACATGGACAAGGCGCTTGGCTTGAACGCTTGACGACTTTTACCGGGCCTAATCCGCACTGCGGATTTCCCAGCGTCCGCGGCCGCGTTTGTAGACATCGACGGAATATTTTCGACTGCCGACACCATCGGGAGGGGCGGGTTCCATGGTGTATTGGACGTCGATGTGAAGTTCCAGGCGGTCCCCGGTGTCGAGGCGATGACGAAAGCTCGAAGTCAGCCGGGTGAGCTTCAGGGAATCAATCGTGCTGACGATCTTCACCAGTTCAGCGGCCTCCGCAGGATGCCCGGAGGGATTGTCGCCGATCGTCTTCATCAGCGGTTCCACATAACGTTTTCGATAGTCGTGCTGGAGTTCCGCGCGAATCTCTTCACGGCCTTTGGTGTTGAGGGTTTCTTCGGAAAGTCCCGGACGGACACCGCCGCTTCGAATCATGTCAATCACACCGGACGGGCCTTTCCAGACGAGTAAACCCACCGCGATCACAAGTACTGCGACGATGCCGGCAGGGCCTTTGAGTTCGATCTTTTGCTCCACGGCCCGACGGTTGCCTGATTCGGCCGGGGACTCAATCCGTGATTGCTACAGCGAATCTGCAAGCGAATCCACGAGTGGCCGGCTTTCGTTTCGCCGGAATTCCAGCATGGGATGGGAGTCTGGGAGAAACGGTTCGCTGGCCGAGACGGTGGTCAGATTCAGGGTGTCCTTGATGCGGACGATGCGGGCCTGCGCGGTGTCCTTCACGCCGGCGGAAACAAGGGCGAGTTGGATTGCCTCCTCATCGGTATCGCAGGTGATCGGGATCTTGGCGGAGTGGGGCGTGAGCGAGGTCAGGGCGTTCAGGTAGGTGGCCTTGCGATCAATCTGTTCGACGAGTCTTCGATGTACAAAGTCCGCCTTGCCGACCCCGATGGCGTTGCCGTGGGTTTCCGGGGTGAGATCGCGGACGTAAAGGCGTTTGATGTGCGGCGGCGGGGTCTGTTCGCGTCCCATCAGCGTGGAATAGCCATGGACGCTGCGCCCGATGACGTTGGTGTCAAAGCCGGTGCCGCTGATGTTCTTGCCGATGCGGTCGACGATCAGCAGATCAATGTCGGTGAACGGGATCTTTGGCATCAGCGCCGTGGCCTTTTGAAAGAGCCGTTCCTCCTGCTCAATCCAGGTCGCGCGCTCTATCAATTCAAACGCCGCCGGTTGATGGCGTTGATCCTCCACGATCGCGAGTCCGCCGAGCACGGGAAGTTGTTGCAGGATCGCGGACCCGATTTCGCGCAGCGCCTTCTCGAATCCGTCCCGCACGGAGGTTTGATGGTAATTCGCCGCGCCGTCCCGCTTGCCGAGACCGATGGTCAGCATCTTCAGGCAGCCGCTGCCCAGATTGCCCGAAAAGTCGGTGTGCGGCTTGATGCGGTTGATCACGAAAACGTGATCCGCAGACTTGGCGACGTCGCTGAACCAGATGTCGTAGCCGGAGGCGGTTCGGCCGATGACGGAAGCCGCCATGTCGGCTCGAATGGGAACGCCGAATGCCTCCTCGCTGATCCCGAAATCGGCGAGCACCTGTGTCTGTCCCTCCGGGGTCCCGCCGCCGTGGCTGCCCATCGCCGGTGTGATGAAGGGCTTCGCTCCCGCCCGGAGCAGTTGTTCGATCACCGCCTTCACAATCCGGCCATGATGCGTGATTCCGCGCGAACCCACGCCCACCGCCACCGAGGCCCCCGGCTTCAGCGTGGCGAACAAAGGCGACACCTGTTCGGCGACCGTCGTTTCGATGTCGATCTCCGGAGACTCCGGGAAGCATTGCCGAACAGGCGTCATCTGGATTTGCGAAAGATCAAGATTCATAAGTGGAGGAACGGGTCGGTGCTCGTCGATTCGGCGCGGTGATAGACCGCCACCCGGGATTGGAAAAGAAAAAGGGATTGGCGCCGATACCGGCCATGCCGAACGATGGGGCGTTCCGATTGAAACAGGGCGTCGTGCCTGCGGCCTGCAAACGATCCTGTTGACCGGAGATTTTAACCGCAGATGACTCAGATGAACGCAGATCTACTTCTTGAATGTCTGCATCTGCGTCCATCTGCGAACGCTGCGGTTGGGCTCCGGTTAATCAAGGTCAGGTCGGTCTCCCTCCGATTGTTGCTTTGAAAGCAGATGGCTTTTGCTGTCGATGAACCGTTTGTATTCAAGTTTTGGAGCACCGAAGTTGATGAGCAATGCCCGCTGGAATCCGGTGGCTTTAAGGCAATGGAGCACATGGGCGGATTCGATATCGGTCAGAACCTTGATCGCCTTCAGTTCGACAATGATCGCGCCATGACAGGCAAAATCGGCGCGATAGGGTGCGCCCAAGGTTTGGCCCTTGTATTCAACAGGGATCGAATGCTCCCTGGAATACGGAATCCCACGTTCTTGAAATTCCACCTCGATCGCGTCCTGATAGACGGCCTCCAGAAATCCGTTTCCAAGTTGCCGGTGAACCTCCATGGCCGCGCCAATGATGGCATAGGTTTCGGGGTCTCTCTGTGAATCTGCGTTCATCTGTGGAATCTGCGGTTACACCGGCGAGTTGCTCGAGGGAAATTCTTAAACCGCGGATGACGATTCCGAGCAGGAGCAGGATTACGAGCTTTTACCGGGTGGTGACGCCGGCGGATGTCGGTGATCATGGGGGCAGCGCCGCCGTTCAGGGGGTGATCAGCGTTACTTCGGGGAAATAGGTTGCGTAGCGCCCCACGTCGCGGGTCAGGATCGGAATCTCCAACGCGGCGGCATGGGCACCGATGAAGAAATCAGGGAGCGGGGCCGATTTCGTGCCGCCGCACTGCCGATACCGTCGGAAGGCCCGGGCTGCCAGGAACAAGGCCGCCTTCGGAAGCTCCAGATACTCCAAACCAAAGACCGCGACCAATCGATCCACCTCATCCGCTGAATCCAACGGGATACAGAGCTCGGCGTAGATGATGGGATTGATCAGCAAGCAACCGACGTGCTTCTCCACCTGGGATATCGACCAAGTTAGCCATTCATTCGAATCTCCGGTGATATCGACGATCACGTTCGTGTCTACGAGCACCTGCATCGCCTCAATCGTCGCCACGGATTTCCTTCATCCATTCTTCCGTGGACTTGCTGCCATAGCGATCCTTCCAAATCCCGCGCACCGCCTCCAGCCGTTTCCGCATCTCCGCCGCATTCCGCGGCGGCGGGATCACCCCGCCTTGCTCCAGAGCTCGCGCCAGAAGGTCCCGTGCCTCGGCCTCCATCGAACTCCGGTTCCGCTCTGCCTGCTCGCGCAGTTTCTGTTTCACTCCTTTGTCCAGATTCCGGATGGTCTATGTCGTGCTCATGACGTGACGCTAGCATTGCTTGCACTGCTGTCAATTGGACGAATTCCCGTCCTATGGCAAGTTTGAGTTCCGCCGATTGCAAGCTAACCGCCGTCCATGCAAAGCCCTTCTGCCGGTTGAAAAAACGCCGCCCGAAAAGTGCGGCTGAG
>JADHOF010000289.1 GCA_016779125.1 Verrucomicrobiia bacterium
ACACCCCGCCAACGCGTCCAATGCCAGGGCGCTTTCCTCAATGGACGAAGGCCAGTCTCCTCCACCGCTCCAACTGCCGTCGGCCTTTTGCGCGCGGATCAACCAGGCTGCGGCCCGCGCGATCATCTCCTCCGTGCGGACACGATACGCGTCCGGCATCAGGTTCAATGCCTTCAGCACCTGAGCGGTTCCGTAGGTGGGATTCTCATCATCGTTCGAGTGCTGGTTTCCAAACCACAACGGCAGCCAGGAGCCGCAAGCGCGTTGCGTCGCGGCGAGATAGTTCAGGGCGTCTTCCGTGGCGCGGTCCAGATCCGCCCGCACGCCCGGGGGCATCCGATCACGCCACACCACCCAGGCTCTGAGCGTGTGCGCCGTCAGGTCCGGACTGCTGCGATCAAACGGAAGATTTGTCCAACCTCGACAGAAGGTCGGAATGCCGCCGTCGCTGTTCTGGAGATTCAACAACCAACGAACGCCGGCGCGCGCGGCGGCGCTGACGCGAGGGTCGCCGTTGTCCAACTGATCCAAGGCAAGCAGGGCGCCGGGTGTGTCGTCCGCGTCGGGCACTCCGCCGCTCAGATCGGTCCATGCCCAGCCGCCGGGTGGCGCGTTGGTGAAGGGATGCACCTCACGGTAGTGCTGTGCCAGGAGCCATTCGCGAAGGGGTGCGGCGCTCCGCTCTTCCATCGGCCCGGCTAGAGACATCGCGTTGACGGACAGGGTCGTGACCCAGGTCGCGAGATTCGTGTCGATGGGCCAGCTGCCGTCTTCCCGCATGGATGCCAGCAGGAATTCGACGGCGGACAAGGACACGGCGTGGTCCGCGTTTCCGGCGGCGGCGAGCGTCATGGTGACAAAGCTCGTCAAGGGCGTCGCCTCCAGATAGCCGCCGCTCGCGGGCTGGATGTTCCTCAAGACCCGGAGCGTCCTACCCAAGGCCAGATTCCGGATGACTCTCATAACCGGATTCCCGGAGGGTGCCAGCTTGTGCCGGGCCTGCCCCATCGCGATCAAGGCCGGCAGGGCATAACTGACGACCGGCAGGCGAAGCGCGGCAAACATTTCCTGCGGAAAGGCGGCCAGCTCGAAGGGCAATTGCGTGACATGCCGCCAAGCGTCGCCGCCCAGCCGTCCCGCCAGGGTGCACATGGTCAGGATCGGGACGGAGAAGGTCTTGTCCTTGCCATATCGCGCTGTGATCGCCTCGGCCAATCGTCGGGGCGACACGCCTCCCGCCTTGCGACGCAGCCAGGCGCGGGCGCGGGCAACCGAACCGGCATGGCGTTCGTCCGCGCCGTCCACGGCACCGAATGCCGCCCAACCCAGCGCCGTCGTGCTGATGTTGCTGAAGCTGCGCGTCGTGTCCCCCCAACCACCGTCGGCATTCTGATTGTCGACCAGCCATGCGATCCCCGACGTGATCGCGCGATCCACCGCGCCGGCTTTGAATCCCTTCGCGGCGTCCGCCGAAACGTGATTTCTCCAGATCGACAAGGCGGTCACTGCCGTCGCGGTCGAGAGCGCGCTTTCGGCCAGTTCGCCCTCCCAGTGTCCGGCCTTGTTTCGTTCCGACAGCAGACGCGCGGCGGCCTTGCCCGCGGCCAGGCCCAGTCTTGTTTCCAAGGTGCTCATCGGAATGGCCGCCAAAACGCGGTACGTGTCATGCTCATGCGGAAAAAATTTAACGAGGCCGGCCCCTTGATGGAAAGGTTACGATGTGGTTACGTGTCCCTCGCGACGAACGACTCCCGTTCATCGCAAGTCAACTGAGAAGAACCATGCCAAATGCGACCGTTCCTTCTCCGGGTAATGCCCAGCATCACTACCCGGCACAGCAAACTCCCCCAACCGTCAACTTTTCCGTCGAGGCTCCGGACGCGAAGTCCGTCTTCCTCTGCGGCGATTTCAACGACTGGGATCCCGAAGCGCATCCGATGCAACACCTGCCGAACGGCGTGTGGAAGATTCGAATGCCTCTGCCTCCCGGGGAACATCACTACTGGTACCTCGTGGACGACAAACCCACGCTCGATCCGGGGGCGGAGAAAATGAACAACGACCTCCTGCACCACAAAGTCTCCGTGGTACGGGTCTGAAACAACTTTCCCGCCAATCCGCGCGTCATTTCCCCTTCGCCTTGGCTCCCTTTTTCTTGGGAGAGCCGGGGCGACTGGGGGAGGGCGCGTCCGCCGGCCTCACCAACGCCGCGGTCGGCCTTTGATTGGCCGTGATCTCGGCGACGTGGGCGTCATAGGCCGCCTGAAGTCGCTTCACAACCTCCGGATGACCCGCCGCGAGGTTGGTGGTTTCCCCGATATCCGCCACCGTGTCGTAGAGTTGCACCGGCTCCTTCGAGGGTTTCCACGTGGCGTTGTCGCGGGACTGTTTCCCCTTCCCCTCCTGCCAGGGATAAAATTTCCACTTACCGGACCGGACCGTGCCGGGCCCGTGCATCAGCACGTAGGCATCGTGTGGGCTCCGCGCCCCCTCGGCACCACTCATCAGCGGCCAGATGTTCCTCCCGTCGATCTTGCGTTTCGGCATTTCTCCACCGCAAAGCGAAACCAAGGTCGGCATCACGTCGATCGAGGCGGCCACCTCGGAGCAGACTGATCCGGCGGGGATCTTGCCCGGCCACCACATCAGCGTCGGTTCACGGATGCCCCCGTCATAGACGCTGCCCTTTTTCGCGCGCAAGGGCTTCGAGGAACCGACCGCAGCCCCGTTGTCGCTCGTGAAAACAACCAGCGTGTTGTCGGCGATGCCCGCCTTCCTGACCGCCTTCAGAATTTCACCGACGGACCAGTCAACCTCCTCAATGGCGTTCGTGATGAGATCCTTGCTCGGATCATCGAAGGCTTTGGAGACGGCCAAGGGCAGATGAACCATGGTGTGCGGCAGATAAAGAAAGAACGGTTTGTCGCTCTTCCGCTTGATGAAACGGATCGCCTCCTCGGTGTACCGCTTTGTGATCGTGGTCTGATCGGCCGGATACTCGATCACTTCCTCGTTCCGCATGATGGGAACGCCGTTCTTCAATTTATGCCCGGCCCTCACATCAGCCAGCGTGACGCCATCCCGCAAGACGAGATCCGCCGCGAGTCGATTGGCCGGGTCGCGCCACATGTCGTTGCTGTAGGGAACGCCCCAGTAGCTTTCGAATCCCTGATACGTCGGCAGGCAGGGAGGCAGGTGCCCGAGGTGCCACTTGCCGACGCAGGCGGTCCGGTAGCCGGCGGCCCGGCACATGTCCGCCAGCGTGACCTCATCCGGGTGCAACCCCTGCGTGCTGTCCGGAAACAAGACCGGCTTCATGCTGAGGCGCTGATAATGGCAGCCCGTCATCAAGGCAGTGCGCGATCCGGAACAGACCGCGCAGCCGACGTAGAAATCGGTGAACTTCATTCCCTCTCCCGCCATTCGGTCGAGGTTCGGGGTTTTGGGGACGGTCGCGCCGTTGAATCCCACGTCCCCGTATCCCATGTCATCGATGAAGATCAGGATGACGTTCGGCCTGGGGGCCTTGGCCTCGAGAATTGAAGGGCTGAGGAGAGAGACGAGAGCCGCGAGGAGACAGATGAGAGGTCGTGGTTTCATGATCGGAGATCGGGTTCCGCGAATGGAAATGGTGGACGAAGTCCCAAAGGGCAAGCGAGAAAGGTCGGAAGCCTGTTGCTTATTCCCCACGCAGCCTCTTTTCCCTCGCGGCCGCTTCACGCAGCTTGTCCTTCTTGCTCTTGCGCCGGCCTTTGATCCCGCCGGCTCCAGGCTGCGGCGGGGCGGGAAGCTCAACCGGCTCGAATCCGGCGATCTGCTCGCGCGGAAGATTCAATTGTTGGCGCTTCTCAATCAGACAGAAATGAGCGTGCGACTCCGCGGTGACAAAGCTGATCGCAACGCCCGCCTCCCCGGCGCGACCCGTCCGCCCGATGCGATGCGTGTAATCGACGGCGGAGCGCGGCAGATCAAAATTCACAATCACCGGCAACCGCATGATGTCGATGCCCCGCGCGGCGAGATCGGTGGCGACCAGCACCTGCACGGACGAATTCTTGAAGTCCGCCAACGCGTCCCGGCGCGCGCCCTGGCTGAGATCACCGTGAAACGAAAGCGCGTTGATTCCATGACGCCGAAGTTTCTCCGCGACGTGATCGGCCGTGTATTGCTTGGCGACAAACACCAGCACCCGCTTCCAGCCTTCCGTGCCGATCAGATGCCGCAACAGGGGATTGCGCTTGTCCGTGTCCACACGGATGGCCCTTTGATGAATCGCCGTTTCATCCAGCGGATCCGGCTCGATCTCAATCCGCGTGGCGTCCCGCAACAAATCCTGGGCCATCGCCTCGACCGCCGGCGGAAAGGTGGCCGAGAAAAGCAGGTTCTGACGCCGCTCCGGCAAGAGCTTGAGAACGCGGGCGAGTTCCTCCGCGAAACCGAGATCCAGCATGCGGTCCGCCTCGTCCAACACCAGCGAGCTGACCCGCGACAGCGTCACCGCGTTGCGCTCCACCAGATCGAGAAGACGCCCGGGCGTCGCGACGATGAAATCCGCCCCGCCCCGCAAGGCCATCATCTGCGGATTGATCGAGACCCCGCCCACGGCGCTGACGATCTTGATCCGCTCCGGCACCCGGAGCGAAAGCTGTCGCACGACATCCCGCACCTGCGCGGCCAGCTCCCGGGTGGGCACCAGGATCAGCGAGTGAACGCGCCTCGGGGTGTGCCGCCGCGAGCTGATCCAGTGCTCAAGCAACGGCAGGACAAAGGCGGTCGTCTTGCCGGATCCGGTCGGGGCGATGGCGAGCACGTCGCCACCCTTCAGAACACAGGGGATGGCCGCCGCCTGCACAGGCGTCGGGGCTTCATACTGTTCAACGGCGCCAAGCAGCGGAGCCGCCAGATTCAGGGAGGAAAAAGTGTTGTTCGTCAAATTAAGGGTCGGGACTGTAGGCAAGCCGACGTTCCGGGTAACGCGAAAACCAACGGGCGCGGGCGGCAGTTCAGGCTCCCGCTTGAACGGGCCCCACGATAGAGTCCGCCACGAACTATCCCCGCCATGTCCTTGATTTCGAATCCTTCCCTGCCGCGATTCCTTTGGATCACCCTCGCCCTGCCCCGTCTCGTCCTCGCCGATCCGGCTTCGGACTATTCGGCCCTGACCCGGAATGTTCGGGAGATTCCCATGGGCGGGACGGCGGGAGGCGTGGCTGTGATCGGGCGAATGGCATTTCCCGTGGCGGTTTCCGGGGAACAACGGGTCACGGTCGCGGCGGGACGCCACGGCGACAACGCGGCCGGCGGAGCCATTGTTTGCTTCGGGCACACGAGTCTGAGTGATCCAAAAGCGGCGGAACGCGCGGTTT
>JADHOF010000022.1 GCA_016779125.1 Verrucomicrobiia bacterium
GTGGATTCCCCGACCTCGCGGGTCATGATCGCCTCGGGAAAAGCGGACGGTCTGGCGATGGGCGGGTTGCTGTGAAAGACGACGGATTGTCCGGGATGCGCAGGTTCGGCGAAATGGTGTTGATTTGCGCTGCGTCGCTGGAATTGCTCCGCCGCCGCGCCCAAAAGAAGTCCGCCTGTCGCGCCGATGCCGACACCCTCCATTGTATTGCCACCGCTGTTGTGGCCGACAATCCCGCCAGCCATGGCCCCGAGGGCTGCGCCTGCAAGCGCGGGGCGCGGGCCACGGGTTCCCGACGGCGCGTCTGCGTAGCGGGACCGACTTCGGGACGGGATGTAGGTGTCGTAGTGGCGTCGTTCGCCCGCGAGGGTTCCGGCCAGAAAGCCCGCGCCCGCGCCGATTCCGATTCCCTCCGCCTCGCGCCGATTGCTGTTGTGACCGATGAATCCTCCGATGACACCGCCCAGAAGGGACCCTTGGACCGCTTCGGATGAAAATATCTGCGATTCGGCGCGGGGGCAGGTGAGCGCGAAAAATAATACGGCTAGAAAGCGGGGAATCCGGCGGAGAAGCAACTGCATGACGGACCAATATATACTGTGGCGTGAGCATGACAACCCAGGGTTCGTGAGAGAGGTTCTTCCAAATAATTATATTGTCAGGGGTGTCCCAGATGTTCTAGCTTGCGAGCTTATGAGCAGTGAAATTAAAAAGTTTGTGATGATGCGCGAGGCGCTGGTTAATGAAAAAGCTTCGCTGGAAGCGCAGATCGGTACCCTTCAGGCGAGGCATGCCGAGATCGTTGCCGCGCTGGACGATTCTCCGTCCGCAGCACCGGCCAATCGAAAAGGGGGACGTTCTCCGGGCAAGGTGAAGCAGGCCGCAGCTGAGAAAGCTCCCAAGGCGGCACCGAAGAAAAAGGCGACCAAAAAGAAGGCTGCAAAGAAAAAGGCAGGACCCAGGAGCGGGCGTCGCTCGCAGAGCGCGGTGCCTCTGAAGGAGACGATGCTGAGCGTGTTGGGCAAGGGGTCGTTGACACGGCAGGACATCGCCGCCGGTGTTGCCGCTGCTGGATACAGCTCGGCCAATGTGCTCAATTCTGTCAGCGCGACGCTTTACCAGAACAAGGCTTTCAAGAAGGACGGCAAGAAGTGGAAGGCCGCCTGAGCGCGGATTGACGTCCTTTCGCAAGTTTCGCGATCCCGGTTGTTCGAATGTGAATGACCGGGATCGCTTTTTCTGTCAGTTAGTTGGCCCTTCAACAGCATGTTGGCAAAACGCATTATTCCATGTCTGGACGTTCACGACGGTCAGGTGACCCGCGGCGTGCAGTTCGGACGCGCTGAAGAGGGCGGCCTGCGAAACGTCGGGGATCCGGTGCAGTTGGCGATCCGGTACAACGATCAGGGCGCGGACGAAATGGTCTTCTTCGACATCACGGCCAGCGCACATGGGCGGGCGACGATGGTGGACGTCATCGAGCGGGCCGCGAGCGAGTGTTTCATGCCGCTTACGGTCGGGGGCGGTATTCGGGAATTGTCCGACATGTCGGTCATGTTGCGGGCCGGGGCGGACAAGGTGAGCATCAATTCTTCGGCCCTTAAGACGCCGGAGCTGATCAGCACGGGAGCGGAGAAATTCGGGAGCCAGTGCATTGTTGTTTCAATCGACTGCAAGAAGGTGGCCGGGGACCGTTGGGAGGTCTTTTCTCATGGCGGCCGGCAGTCGACCGGCAAGGATGCCGTGGAATGGGCGATGGAAGCCACGAGGCGGGGTGCGGGGGAGATTGTGCTGAACAGCATCGACTCCGATGGCACCAAGGCGGGCTTTGATCTTGTGATCACGCGGCGGGTCAGCGAGGCGGTGGGTGTTCCCGTGGTGGCCAGCGGCGGCGCCGGCTCGCTTGAGCATATGGCCGAGGTGGCGGACGCGGGCCGGGCCGATGCGGTGTTGGCCGCGAGCATATTTCATTTCGGTGAACACACCGTGGGTGACGTGAAGAAATTTATGGCGGCACGGGGTATTCCCGTGCGTCTCGTTTGAGTGGATTGCATATGAAGTCATTGGAAAACTTGAAGTTCAACGCGGATGGCCTGATCCCGGCCATCATCCAGGAGCAATCAACCGGCCGTGTTCTGATGATGGCGTGGATGAACAGTGATTCGCTTCAGAAGACGATCGAGACCGGCAAGACCTGGTTTTGGAGTCGCTCACGCCAGAAATACTGGATGAAGGGCGAATCGAGCGGTCATACGCAGAACGTGCAGGACCTTGCCTTCGATTGCGACGGCGACACCTTGCTGATACAGGTCGAGCAGGCTGGAGCGGCTTGTCACGAGGGATACAAGAGCTGCTTTTTCCGATCGATTCGTGACGGCGGAGAAGGGGTCGAGCTGAACGACGTGCGGCTGGTGGATCCGAACGAGGTTTACGCTTCCAAGTAGGTGCCGGTTCGGTCCCGATGACAGCGGACGTTTCATTCGGCGACCGGGATTACGTGATCGTGCTGCTGGCATTGCTCCTTGCGCGGGCGCTGGATTTTTTCAGCACCTGGGTGGCGACGCCGAATCTTGTGCTGGAAGGCAATCCCATCGCGCGCAAGCTGGGCTGGCGTTTGGGCATTGTGGTCAACGGGGGCACCTGTCTCGTTTTGGCGTTCTGGCCCTTGGCGGGAATCATTGTCGTCACGACGAGCCTTCTGGTCGCGGCCCGCAATTTCAAAAGCGCCTGGATGATGCGGTCCATGGGGGAGGACCGATATCTGGTGTTCATGTTGAATCAGATGTCCGTGACTCCCCGCTCGTTGCTCCTGGTCTGTTTGTTGGGGGAGACCCTGCTCATGGCGGCGATCGGAGCCGCGTTGCTGGCCTTCAGCGGGGTGGCGTCGGTGCCGTTCGCGATCGGGGCCGGTTTTGTGGCATATGCGGTTGCCGTTCTGTTTTATAGTTGCTTGTCTTTGTGGAAGGCCCGTTGAGGGTCGTCATGAACATGATTTTTCCGAAGCTGGATGATTTTTTGGATTATTCGAGGCAGGGCAACCTGATTCCCGTCGCCGCCCGCATACTCGCGGATTTTGAGACGCCGTTGTCGGCCTACAAGAAGATCCGTGGGCAGGGGGATTCCTTTCTCTTCGAATCGATCGAGGGAGGTGAACATCTGGGACGATATTCCTTTGTTGGTTGCAATCCCCGGGCGGTCATCCGGCAGAATGGCAACCGGATCGAACTGATCGAGAATGGTCGTGTGACGGAGAAATTCGCGATTCCGGTGAAGGAGGGCACGGATTGTTCACAGTGTGTGAACGACGGTTTGCAGGTGATCGAGAAGGTTTTGAGCCGCTACCGCGCCGTGGCCCTGCCGGGGCTGCCGCGGTTTACGGGCGGGGCGGTCGGGTTCATCGGGCATGAGTTCATTCACGACGTGGAGCCGGTTGTGCCGAGGACACCCGAGGACGAGCTTGGCACGCCGACCTTGTATTTCATCATCGCGGACGAGCTGCTCATTTTTGACCGCGTGTCGCAGACGCTGACCATCGTGGTCAACGCGATCATCGAGGACGGCCAGTTGCCCCACGAGGTGTACGGAGACGCGGTGGAGGAAATCGAACGTCTGGTGTCCCTTCTCGAACAACCGACCGAGGAGCGGGCCCGGGCATTGCCGGCGGACGTGCCGGATGTCGCCTTTGCCTCCAACATGCCGAAGGAGCGATTTCTTGCGAACGTCGCCCGGGCGAAGGAATACATTCAGGCGGGTGACATTATCCAAGTGGTGGGATCGCAACGCTTTTCAACCGAGCTGAAAGCAACCCCGCTGGACCTCTACCGCGCGGCGCGTACGATCAATCCGTCGCCCTATATGTTCCTGCTGGAGCTGGAAGATTTCGCGCTCGTGGGCGCGTCGCCCGAGATTCATGTGCGCAGCGAGGAGGGACGGGTTGAAATCCGCCCGATCGCCGGGACGCGCAGGCGGGGCACCACCGAGGAGGAAGACCTGGCCTTGGAAAAGGAGCTGCTGGCCGATCCGAAGGAGCGCGCTGAACATGTCATGCTCGTCGATCTCGCGAGGAACGATATCGGACGCGTGTGCGATTACGGGTCCGTGCAGGTGAAGGACCTGATGATCATCGAGCGTTACAGCCACGTGATGCACATCGTGTCCCAGGTGGAGGGGAACCTCGCCGCAGACAAGACGCCTTATGATCTGATGCGGGCGACCTTCCCTGCGGGCACCTTGTCGGGAGCGCCGAAGATCAGGGCGATGCAGATCATTTCCGAGATGGAGCAGACGGCGCGCGGACCCTACGGCGGCTGCGTCGGTTACTTCAGTTTCACAGGCAATCTCGATTGCTGTATCACCATCCGCACGGCCTTGGTGAAGGATGGCAAGGTGCACGTGCAGGCCGGCGGCGGCTGGGTGGCGGATTCCGATCCCGAAGCGGAGTATCAGGAGACCGTGAACAAGGCGAAGGCGATGTTCAAGGCCGTCGCGTTGGCCGAACGGATCGCCGGCTGAACCATGACTCCAAAGCTTTCGATCCGTCTCGAGGTGCTGCCCGGCACGAGCGTGGCGGAGCAGGTGGCGGGCGCGAAGCGATTTGGTTTCGACGCCATCGCGTTGCCCGGACGCTTCAAGGATCGGTGGCTGCCGGGCCTGCGGGAATGCCTCGCCGACAGCCCCCTTCCGATGTCGAGCATCTCCCTGGGCTTCAGACATTCGTTGCTTTCGCCGGACCCGTTGCGACGCCGCCAGTGCCGGGATTCGCTGATGGAGTTGCTAGATCTTTGCGCGGAGTTGGGCGCGGGAATGTTCAATTTTCCGCCCTGCCTGAGTTATGACAATCCCGAGCGTCTTTCCGATCGTGCAGAATGCGACGCGCTGTTGTTTGAGCAGCTGCCCGCCCTCGCCGATGCCGCGCGTGATCGTGATGTCCTGTTCCTACTTGAGCCGGTCAACAAGTACGAGTCGGACTACCTGAACTCGATCGAGCACGCCGCGAATGTGTCCCGCAAGCTGAACCATCCAAACCTGGCATGCACGGCCGACTTCTTCCACATGCAGATCGAAGAGCTGCGGATCGACGAGGCTTTGAGCAAGGCCGGCAATCAGGTTCGACACGTGCACGTGGCCGAGAACACGCGGGTCGAACCCGGACCGGGTTCGTTGCAATTTCGTCCCGGTTTCAAGTCCCTCAAGGACTCTGGTTACACGGGCTTCGTCGAGGTTGAATGCCGTTATCTGAGCGGACCTGCGGAGACCGTTTTGCCTCGCTCTGCGGAGTATTTAAGGCGCGAATGGGAAGCCGCCGTCTGAGAGTTGAACGAAATCACGAACATGAAAACGAACCTGACCAAGACCTGTCTCGCGCTGATCGCCGGCGCGTTGTCCGCCGCCGCCTCCGACCCCGCGCCGAAGAAATATCATTTCGAGGCCCGCGCCAGCGCGTTGGATTCGAGAGCTCGCGAGTATCCGAAGATTGACTTCGTGTTCGGCACGTCCGCCAAGCCGCAGGACATGCAGCATGCCGTGGTCGACACAGGCGTCGCGTCGCGCGGGCAGCTGGTGATCTGGTTGATGGGGTATAATTCGCAGCTCTTCGACCGGCTCGCGAGCTACGGACTTCACGCGATTCAGCCGCACTATGCGAACAAGTGGTTCTCCAAAGTCTGTCTTGAAAAACCGGTCGGGGAACACTGCCGAGGCAACATGCGACTCGAAGCCGCCACGGGGGAGAACTTCACGGAGGTGGTCGATATCCAGCCTCCGGACGGAATGAAGGAGCGGGCCCGGCAGTTTGTCGCTTGGCTGGTGAAGAAACATCCGGCCGGTAATTGGGCGCAGTTTTTGACCGCCGACGGCAAAGACCTGCGGTGGGACAAGGTCATCATGGCCGGCAGTTCGCACGGCTCCACGACGTCGGCCCGCTTCGCGAAGCATCAAAAGGTCGCCCGCGTGGTGATGCTTTGCGGTCCGCGCGACAATTATCAGGTATGGCAGGCTCTGCCCTCGGCCACGCCGGCAAACCGCTACTTCGGATTCAGTCATGTCCTCGATGGTGGATGGACCGCGGATCACTATTGCCGTTCGTGGGAAATGCTCGGCCTGCACGAGTTCGGCCCGATCGTGAACGTGGATCAAGCCCGTCCGCCCTATCGTGATTCCCGTCGCCTGATCACGTCTTTGGATGTGAAAAACGATGCCAAGCGGGCCCATTCTGCGGTGACGCCCGGCGGCTCCAGTCCCAAGAACAAGGACGGATCGCTCGCCTACGAGGACGTCTGGCGATATCTGTTTACGCATCCGGTCAACCAGATCGGTGACGCGATGCAGCCGGACGAAAGTTGTGTGAAGGATCAACGAGCGCGCGATTTCGGGCGCTGACCTCGCGCCGGTCAATCGGCCGGCTGGCGGAAGTGCCCGCGAAATTGTCCGGGTGTTTGCCGGAAGCGCTGCTTGAAGACGCGTTGCAGGTGGTGCCCGTGGACGAAACCGGTCTGGTCGGCGATCGCCTCGATGGTCATGTCCGTGTCCCTAAGAAGACGTTCCACCTCGCGGCAGCGGTGTCGGAGAATCTCCTCTTTTGGATTTCGCCCCATCGAGGCCTTCATCCTTCGTTCCAAAGTGCTGCGCGAGGCGTTGAGTTGCTCGCAGACTTGTTTGACGTTGATTCCCGCCATGGCCTGTTGGCGGATGATGCGAACCGCCCTGGCCACGAGTTGGTCCTTGATTGCCAGTACGTCGGACGACTCGCGGATCACGATCTGCTTGGCGGGCACGAGGATCCGGGTTCGTTTGGTCCGCCGCTTGCGGATCATGGTGTCCAACAACTCTGCGGCCCGGTAGCCGACGGCGAATCCGTCGAATTGCACGCTGGTCAGCGTTGGCGATGCGAACGCGCAGAGCAGCTCTTCGTTTTCGCAGCCGACGACCGCGATTTCGTCCGGCACCTTGATCCCGGCGGTCTGGCAGGCTTCGAGCAGGCGCAGCCCGAGCTGATCGTTGGCGGCGAAGACGCCTGCCGGCTTGGGCAGCGCGCTCAGCCAGTTTTTCAGACGGGCCTGGTTGCGTTCCCAGTCACTGACCCGATCCGAGCCCGACTCGGTCAACATCGGGCACGGATGCCCGCGGGCCTTGAGCGCGGCGCGGAAATTCTCCACCCGCTCCTCGAAGAAGTTCTCCGTGGGCAGGGCGTAAACGCCGAAGGAGGTATAGCCGCGATCCAGGAAATGTTCCGCCACCATCCGGCCGACCTGGCTGTTGTCCACTCCGACAAACGGAAAGGAATGCTTCAGACGGGTGGAGCGAAGTTCGACGGTGGGGATGCCGGTCGCGGAAATCAGGTCGGCCGCCCGTTGGGTGAACGTGCGCGAAAGGATGCCGTCCCCATGCCATGTGCGTAGCCACGGCGGCGGTGTGGAGTCCAGGGCGCGCAATTCCAGAAACGCGTTCCACGGGCCGTGCTTGGCCACGTAGCCTTTGACTCCGGCGAGGAGTTCCCGGGTGTAGGTTCGGGTGCTTTCGACCAGAATCGCGACCCGCGGAATGGTGTCCGATCGTTTTCGCATTTGATGCAAGACGTGAGGAATTGTGCAGAATACCTGCACAGACAAACTCCGGCAAGCGGCTAGGTTCAGGCATCTCATGAAGCACAGCACGGATCGCATCCTCACCACCCACGTCGGCAGTCTGGCCCGGCCGCGCAACGTCTTGGACCTTTTGTGGGCCAAGGAGCGCGGGGACGCGTTTGACGCCGCCTTGTTTGAATCCTCCGTTCACGACGCGGTGGCGGAGATTGTCGCGCGACAGGCGGAGGCCGGCATCGACGTGGTTTGCGACGGCGAGCAGAGCAAGTCGAGTTTCCTCACCTATATCGCCGAGCGCTTGAACGGATTCTCCCCCAGCGAAAACCAGGGAGAAGACCTTTGGGTGGACTCGCGCGAGACGCTGGCCTTTCCCGAATTTTACGACGCGCACCGGAAAGCCCGCGAGGGTCTGGTGTCCAAGCCGGTCAAACTGGTCTGCACGGGGCCGGTCAGCTATCGGGGGCATGCTGCCGTGAAGCGTGACATCGCCAACGTCAAGGCGGCGGCCGGGCGCAGCGGGGCGACCGAGGTTTTCATGAGCGCCGTTTCGCCTTCGGATGTGGAAGGCCAGCAGCCGAACGAGTTCTACGAATCCGAAGGGGACTACCTTTTCGCCATCGCCGACGCGATGCGCGAGGAGTATCAGGCCATCGTGAATGCGGGGATCGTTCTACAGATCGATGATCCGAGGCTGCTGACCTATTACATCTCCCGTCCCGGCCTGAGCGTCGCGGATTGCCGCAGATGGGCGGAGCTGCGGGTCGAGGCGCTGAATCATGCGCTGCGCGGCTTGCCGGAGGATCGCGTTCGGTTTCACACCTGTTACGGGATCAACATCGGGCCGCGCGTTCACGAGATGAATCTGGCGGACATTGTGGACATCATGCTTCGGGTCAACGCCGGGGCCTATCTGTTCGAGGCGGGCAATCCACGGCACGAGCACGAGTGGACGGTCTGGCGTGACACGAAAGTGCCGGACGGCAAGATCCTCGTGCCGGGAGTCATCTCGCACTCGACGCCCTTGGTGGAACATCCGGAACTCATCGCGCAAAGGTTGGAACGCTTCGCGGGTGTGGTCGGGAAGGAAAACATCATGGCGGGGGCGGATTGTGGATTTGCCTCCTTCGCCGCGACCGAGCAGGAGATTCATCCGTCCATTGTCTGGGCCAAGTTCAAGAATCTCGCCGAGGGCGCGCGCATCGCTTCAGAACGACTATGGTGATGCGGCTTTTGGCGTTGGTGTTTGTCCCTTTGTTCGCCTTGAACCTGGCGGCGGCGAGGCGACCGAACGTGGTGATGATCATCTCGGATGATCAGACATATCGCGATTTCGGCTTCATGGGGAACCGGCAGGTCTCGACGCCGCATCTGGATCGTCTGGCCGAGCAGAGCGCGCGCTATCCGAACGGATATGTTCCGACCAGCGTGTGCAGTCCGTCGCTGGCGACGATGCTGACCGGACTTTATCCGCATCAGAACGGAATTCATTACAATCATCCGCCGCCGGGAAACTCCGCGTTCAACAAGATGCGATCGCGGGCGGAATACGAGCGTGTGCGGAGCCGATCCTTTTCGTTGATCCGCTCAAGACAGACATTGCCCCGGGTCCTCGCAGCAGAGGGTTACCGTTGTCTGCAGACGGGAAAGTTTTGGGAGGGACACCATTCCAACGCCGGATTCACCGACGGGATGACGGTCTTCGAAGCGCCGATTGGTCAGGCCTACGGCGGATTGAGGACGCTTGCCAGCGGCGAGAAGGCGGCGCATGGCAACGGTGATTTCGGTTTGAAGATCGGGCGCGAAACCATGAAGCCGATCTACGATTTCATCGACGAATGCGCGGGAAAGAATCCCTTCTTCGTGTGGTACGCGCCCTATCTCCCGCATCAACCGCACGATTCACCGAAACGATTTTTTGACCTGTATCGGAACAATCCCGCTGTGCCGGAGCATTATGTCCCTTACTACGCGTCGATCTCCCAGTTTGACGAGACCGTGGGTGCGCTGGTCGATCACATCGAGAAAAAGGGGCTGGCCAGGGACACGCTCTTCGTCTTTGTGACGGACAACGGATGGACGCCCGGCACGCGGCGTCACAAGACGGACGAGGCCTTCTTCTATCACACCGACGAGAGCAAGCGTTCGCCGTTTGAGGACGGTTTGCGCACGCCGATCCTGTTGCGATGGGACGGCGTGGTGAAGCCGGGCGCGCACGTCTCCCTTTGCAGTTCGATTGATCTTGTGCCGACCATTCTCTCGGCCGTGGGTGTGGAGCATCGGATGCCGGGCTTGCCGGGCGTGGATCTGATGGTGTCCGCCAAAGGGATTGCCCCTTTGAAGGCGAGGCCGGTCTTTGGTGAAATCTTCCCGGGCGACGCCAGCGAACTTGGAAATCCCTCCCGCGACATCGCCTATCGCTGGGTGCGTGAAGGCGCTTTCAAACTGATCGTGCCCCATTCGCCGAGCAACGGACAGCCGTGGGGTGGCTATCTGAAGAGCGTGGCCCTGTTTGATGTCGTGAAAGATCCGGGTGAGGCGAACAACCTCGCGGCCCGGGCGGAACATCAAGGGCGGGTTCGCGGACTTAAAAGCTTGTTGGACAGTTGGTGGAAGCCGGGAGAAGTTTCCCGCTGACCCCGGACCTGAATCAAATTTATGAACAGAAGACAGTTCACCCAAAGACTCGCGCTCGGTTCGGCCGCGTTCGCGACCTCGACCCGCTTTGCGGAGGCGGCCCAGCCAGGCTCCTTCAAGCTGAAATATCTCGTCGGTTCATCGATGTATGGAGAGCTGCCGCTGAGCGAGATTTTGCCGGACGTGAGGAAGACCGGGGCGGCGCATATCGACATCTGGCCTCGCAAGCACGGGAACCAGCGCGAGCAGATCGAGGAAATGGGCCAGGACAAGTTTGGCGCGATGCTCAAGAAGCATCGGGTAAAACTCGGTTGCCTGACGCATTACGATCTGGGCCCGTTCGGTCTTGCCAAGGACATGCCGTTGGCGAAGCGGTTCGGCTGTCCGATCATGGTTTGCGGCGGCAGCGGCCCGAAGAAGCTCACGGGTGATCCGCTGAAGGCGGCGGTGAAGGCCTTTGCCGAGCAGATGAAACCGCATTTGGAGATTGCCGGAGAGAACGGCGTCACGGTGGCGGTGGAGAACCACGCGAACAACCTGATCGATTCGGCGGATTCCATCAAATGGCTGATGGAATTCCGGTCGGCCGAGAATATGCAGATCGCATTGGCTCCCTATCATCTTGAGAGTCTGGGCGTGGATGCGAAGGGCTTCGGCAAACTCATCGAACAGCTCGGAAACACGATCGCGATCTACTACGCCTGGCAGCACGGAATGGGCTGCATGACCAAGCTGCCGAAGGAGCAGGAGCTGTTGCAGATGCCGGGTCGGGGGGATCTGGATTTCACGCCGACCATTGCGGCCCTGAAGAAGATCCGATTCCGGGGATTCACCGAGATCTTCATGCATCCCGTTCCGAGGGGGATTCCGATCCTGCCAACTGCGGGTGAAACCACGGCCGAGATCAACCGGGCACGGACCCACCTGGAAGGAATTTTGAAGAACGTCTGATCACGAACCATGAAACAAAAAGTTCTTATCATCATCGGAGACGCGTCCGAGACCGTTGACACGATGTATCCGTATTTCCGCCTGATCGAGGGTGGATACGAACCGGTGTTGGCCGCGCCCGAGAAGCGCGAATACCAGATGGTCATGCATCAGGTGAAGCCCGGTTGGACGATCACCAAGGAGTGGGAAGGCTACGCGATGCAGGCCGACATCGCGTTCAAGGACATCAAGCCGGAGGAGTATCTGGGCATCCTATTCAGCGGCGGTCGGGCGCCGGAATACATTCGCGAAGATCCGGATCTGATCCGCGTCACGAAGTATTTCTTTGAGAAGAACGCCCCGATCGCGAGCGTTTGTCACGGCGTCGAGATTCCCGCGCGGGCCGATTGTGTCCGGGGCCGCCGCATGGCGACGGTTGCCAAGTGCAAGTTCGATCTCGAAATCTGCGGCGGAACCTTCGTGGATGAACCCTGCGTGATCGACGGCAATCTGATCAGCGGACGTACTTTCTGGGACAACGGGCACTACATCGGGCCGTGGATGAAACTGCTCGACGAGGCAAAGGGCGAGGTTGCCGGATGATACGTCTGGGCATCGCGGTGTTGTTCGCGGCCGGCACGCTCCACGGCGCGCCGCTTGTTCTGAGCGTCGATCGGTTGTATCGCGCTGATCCGGCGAAGCTCGCCGAGGCGGGCGAGATCCTGTTGTCGGAATTGAATTGCGTGAACTGTCACCAGGCGGACACGGCCTTGCGAAGCCGTGTGCCGGCCATGCCCGGGCCGGATTTGCAGGAGGCGGGGTCGCGTCTTCGCGGCGGCTTTCTTCGCGCCTGGCTCGAGGATCCTCACTCGAACGGGAGCGGGAGCCGAATGCCGGATCTGATGAAGGGACTTCCAAAGCAGCTGCGGGCATCCAACGCCGCTGCGCTCGCCGAATTCGTCGAATCGCTGGGAGGAAGGACGACGGATAAACCTTTGGACGGGGACGTCGATCGAGGACGAAGCCTGTATCACTCGGTCGGGTGTGTGGCCTGCCACCAGCCGCGCGTGGATTTTACGGAAACCGAGGCCGGCGAGAAAGTGGACGTCGCTGAAGTTCGATCCGTTTCGGTGCCCCTGGATCACGTGCCCGCCAAGTACAGCCGTTTGGGTCTGAGCGGGTTTCTTCGGAATCCGCACCTTGTCCGCCCCGCCGGCAGAATGCCGTCGCAGAATCTGTCCGAACAGGAGGCGGCGGACATCGCGGCTTATCTGATGGGCGGGAATCCGGTATCGGACAACACGACATTTCCGTCCTCCGATCGGAATATTTTAAAGGGGCGGAAGCTGTTCGCCTCGATTGGCTGCGCCTCGTGTCATGTTGTGAAGGCGGATGGCAGGGCGATCGCGAGCGAGATGAAAGCGCCCAAGCTTTCCGCGCTTGCGGGCAAGACGGGCGCTTGTCTTTCGGGCGCTCCGGCGGGCCTGGCACCGCATTTCGCGCTGGATGATTTTCAACGCCGCGCGCTGACGGCTGCCTTGCGAAATCTTGGCCGAACCTCCAACTCCGAGCCGATCGATCTGTTGCAACGTCGTCTTGTCGCGTTGAACTGTTATGCCTGTCATCAACGCGCTGGCGTGGGCGGACCGGATTCCGGGCGCCTGAAGTATTTCGTCAGTTCCGGCGCGGACCTTGGCGACGAGGGGCGCGTGCCGCCGACCTTGACGGGTGTGGGGAGAAAACTTCGGGAAGACGCGTTGCTGAAAACGATCCGGGGCGAATTCCCCGTCCGCCCTTACATGACCACCCGCATGCCGTCCTTCGCGGAGCAAGACGCGACCTTTCTCGCTCACGGTTTCGCCGTGGCGGATGCCGATCCCGACGAACTGCCCACGCCGCGGGATGGCGAGGAGAATCAGGTGGGCCGGAACATGTGGGGTCGCGCCCTGGTGGGAACGACGGGTCTGAGCTGCGTCACCTGTCATCAGCTGCGCGGAAGGAAATCGTTGGGCATTCCTGCCATTGATCTCGCCCATTCCGCGAAACGCCTGCGACCGGAGTGGTTTCGTGATTACCTGATCGATCCCGCCGGGTTTCGTCCCGGCACGCGGATGCCCGCCTTTTGGCCGGAAGGGAAACCCTTGAGCAAGGGTAACGGCAACAGCACGTCCCGGCAGATCGACAGCATCTGGGTCTATCTCAATGAGATCGATCAATCGCGCCTGCCGGAGGGCATGGAGAGCAAGGGGAACTATCTGCTGACGCCGAGCGACCGGCCGTTGGTGTTCCGAACCTTCATGGAAGGGGCGGGCATGCATGGCATCGCGGTCGGATATCCCGAGCGGGTGCACGCGGCCTTTGACTCGAAGGAGCTTCGGTGGACCACCGGATGGACAGGCGGCTTTCTGGACGCGGAAGGCACCTGGGACGATCGCTTCACGCCTCTGGCCGCTCCGGCAGGCGAGAACGTGATTTCGATCCAACCGCTTTCGCCGAAGCACGACGATCGGGAGATTCTGTTTCGAGGCTACGTCCGGCGAAGCAACTACACCCCGGAGCTGCTGTATCGAATCGGTGATTCAAATATTGAGGATCAAATGAAACCGGCTTCCACCGGGATGCCCGGCCGATTGATCCGGTCCGTGGGCAAGGTTGGTCAAAGCGAGCCGATCTGGTTTGAAGTCGCGAACGGGAAATCGATCGAGCTTAAGGCGAGCGGCCTGTGGCTTGTGGACGGCAGGTTGACCGTTGGTTTTCTGTCCGCGACGGACGCGGGTTCGGATCCGGGACAGGTGGAAAGCCGGGTCGTAAAGTCGACAGCGGGAACTCACCTGCAGTTTCGGATGCCGAACAGCCTCAACCGTTCGATGACCTACAACCTTTCCGTGTATTATGACTGGTAGAATGGAACGAATTATCGTCTGCGCGCTGACGCTCGTTGCCGGCAGCCTCGCCGCGGAGCCGGCGCTTTCGCAATCTGATCGCGAGGCCCCGTTCTATGAGCTTGTCACCTACGAGCCGCCTGCGGACTTGAAGCTGGAGATCAGCGGCATGGCGATGATGCCGGACGGTCGTCTCGCGGTGGCGCTCAGGAAGGGGGAGATCTGGTTGATTGAAAACCCGACCGATCCGGGCAGGGCGACCTACCGGCAGTTCGCCACCGGGCTGCATGAACCGCTCGGGTTGGCCTACAGGCAGGGCGTGTTCTACACCGTGCAGCGCACCGAGCTGACGAGTATTCGCGATTTCGATCAGGACGATGTCGCGGACGAGTATCTGACCGTGGCGAAAGGCTGGGGCGTTTCGGGGAGTTATCACGAGTACGCCTACGGGCCGGTGTTTGATCCCGCCGGCAACGCCTGGATCACGCTGAACTGTGCCATTGGCAAGGGACCCAACCCCGCTGACAACGCTTGGCGCGGCTGGAGCATGAAGGTGTCGCCGGAGGGCAGGATGACACCGGTGTCCGGAGGTTTTCGGTCGCCCAGCGGAATTGGAATCAACCTCGCAGGCGATCTCTTCGCGACCGATCAACAGGGCAATTGGTTTCCCACCTGCCCGTTGTTGCATGTTCAAGAAGGCGCCTTTCACGGGCATGGGGACGCGCTGAAGTTTTGCGATCTGCCGGGCGCGACCTTCAAGATTGATGGCAAGCTGCCTGAGAACCTGACCGTGGTGCAGGCCGCGAAGAAGATCGCGCCGTACAAGCTGCCGGCCGTCTGGTTTCCGTATCGGAAGGTGGGGATGAGTGCGACCGACATCCTTTGCGACACGACCGAGGGCAAGTTCGGTCCTTTTGCCGGGCAGCTCTTTGTCGGAGAATTCACCATGTCCTTTGTGTCCCGCGTCTTTCTGGAGAAGGTGAAAGGGCAGTATCAGGGCGCGTGTTTTCGCTTTCGTGAAGGACTCCAATGCGCCGCCTTGCGAATGGCGTGGGGACCGGACGGCTCGATGTTTGTCGGGCAGAGCAACCGGGGTTGGAATTCCCTGGGCACACGGGCCTACGGAATGCAGCGCCTTGTCTGGAGCGGCAAGACGCCGTTTGAAATCAAAAGCATGGAGGCGCTGAAGGACGGTTTTCGCCTGACCTTCACGCAAGCGCTGGATGGGGACCGGGCCGGGCGGCCGGAATCCTACGCCTTCACCAGCTACACCTATCCCTATCACTCCAAATACGGCGGCGAGGAGATCGACGTGAAGAAGCCGCCCGTGAAATCCGCGACCGTCGCGGAGGACGGCCTGTCGGTGATCTTGAAGATGGGAGGCCTCCGCGCGGGATACGTGCACGAACTGGACGCCACCCGCCTGCTTTCACGATCGGGGGACACGCTGTTGCATCCGGAGGCCTACTACACATTGAACCAACTTCCATGAAGCTGCTGCTTGCAATCCTCCTTGGCGTTTCCACCTGCCACGCGGCGAGGCGGCCCAACATCATTCTGATCATGGCGGATGATGTCGGCTACGAGTGTTTCGGCACGTACGGGAGCAGGCAGTATCAGACCCCGAACATCGACCGCATGGCGGAGCAGGGCACGCGCTTCACCCATTGCTATTCCCAGCCGCTGTGCACGCCGAGTCGGGTGAAGATCATGACCGGGATTTCCAACGTGCGGAACTACGCCGGCTTTTCGGTTTTGAACAGCGACCAGCGCACGATCGGGCACTACTTCAAGGAGGCGGGTTACAGGACTGCGATCGCGGGCAAGTGGCAGTTGCTCGGGGCGAGTCATTACTCGAAAGAATTCCGGGGCAAGGGATCGTGGCCTGACAAGGCCGGATTCGACAGCGTCTGCCTGTGGCAGGTCGATCAGCTTGGATCGCGTTTCTGGAATCCGCTGCTCCACATCGACGGAGAGAACAAGCAGTTCGGCGAGGAGGACTACGGGCCGGCAATCGTGAACCGCCATGTGCTGGACTTCATCGAACGCAACCGGGCTGAACCCTTCTTCGTGTACTATCCGATGATCCTGGTTCACAACCCCTTCGAGCCGACGCCCGACAGCGCCTCGCGCAAAAGTCGCGACAAGCAGAAGAACTTCGAGGACATGGTCGCGTACATGGACCGCATGGTCGGCAACGTCATCGACAAGGTCCGGGCGCTCGGTCTCGCGGAAAACACGCTCATCCTATTCACCGGGGACAACGGCACCAACAAGGCAATCGTATCGCGGCTCAACGGGCTTGAGATCCGGGGCGGCAAGGGATCGACCACCGACGCCGGCACGCGGGTGCCTTTCGTCGCGCTCTGGCCCGGGACGGTCCCCGCCGGCCGGACCAGCGAGACGCTTGTTGATTTTTCCGACTTTCTTCCGACCGCGCTGGCCGCCGCCGGCGTGCCGCATTCCGGCGACATTGACGGACAAAGCTTCTTGCCCCAGTTGCGCGGGGAGCCGGGCACGCCGCGTGAGTCCCTGTTTTGCTACTACAACCCGCGCCCTGAAAAAACGAAGCCCGTGCGCTTCGCCCGTGATACACGCTGGAAGCTCTACGATGACGGCAGATTCTATGATCTCTTGAAGGATGTGCTTGAGGAGAAGGATTTGTCCTCGGTTAAGCTTGGGAAGACGGCCGCGTCCGCAAGGGAAAAGCTCGCGAAGACACTGGCGGCATTTCCCGACAAAGGCCAGACGCTCTTGAAGTTTGTTCCCGGCGAATGACGAGCGGCGGGGCCGTGTCGTCCTGCGCCTGACGTACATTTCCCTTTCGCGCCGAGAGGCGAGGGAGTACGTTGCCACCATTCCCGCAACCGACCCTTTGGCCGCGCCCTCCGCCGCCCGTCACCGCTATGGAATTCAAAGTTATTTGCAAGTGCAGTACGCCCTACCGATTCGACATTGATTTGGAAAACGGCAAGGTGCCGCAGGGAATCAAATGCCCGAACTGCGGGGCCAACGGATCGGCCGCCGCCAACGCGCTGCTCATCTCACAGAAGGTGCCGCTGCAGATGGAAGGTCAACCCAACGGCGAGGCGATGATCGCGTTGAAGATCACCTGCCGGTGCGGGTTGAAGTTCAAGATCGATTGCCAGCCAAAGTCGATGAAGTTGCCGATGGAGTTGAAATGTCCGGGTTGCCAGGACGACAAGACGGAGCTGGCGAATCAGGTCCTGCGGGCGAAAATCACCGGTGAGCCGATGCCCGATCTGATTCATCCGACCGACGAGACGCAGCAGACTCTTTATCTTCGCAAGGAAGATTTGGTCGGTGGCGACGCCGAGGCGGATGACGACGGGAGCGCCTGACCTGTCGCGCGCGCTCGACGGGTGTTTGCGAGCCCGCTAGCTTTCGCGCCCATGGACCCCTTGGTATTGCTGGCCGTCGGCCTGGCTTCGGTGTTGGGCGGTATTTTGCTGCTCCGTCTGCATCCGTTCATCGCGCTCATTCTGGCGGCTCTGCTCGTGTCTGCGTTGACACCGGAGTCGGGGATTCGTCGGTTCGCGGAGTCGAAAAAGATGTCCGACAAGGAGACGGAGACGATCGTGAAACAGACGATCGGCAAGCGGGTGGCTACGGCTTTGGGGGGCACGGCGACGAAGGTCGGAATCCTGATCGCGCTGGCCGCGATCATCGGGCAGTGCATGTTGGAGAGCGGCGCGGCGGATCGGATTGTGCGGGGGTTTATTTCCGGATTTGGCGAGGCGAGGGCGGGATTGGCGTTCGCCCTCGCGGGATTTCTGCTGGGGATCCCCGTTTACTTCGACACGGTATTCTTCCTGATGATCCCGCTGGCGAAGAGTCTGGCGCTGCGCACGGGCAAGAATTATTGCCTGTATATTCTCGCGGTCATCGCCGGCGGCAGCATCAGTCATTCGTTGGTGCCGCCCACGCCGGGGCCCTTGCTGGTGGCGGGGGAGCTTGGGGTTTCGATGGGGGACATGATTATCGCCGGTTTTCTGATCGGCGGGGTCGCCTCAACGGCCGGGTATCTTTACGCGCGCTGGTTCAATCGGACTTTCGACCTGCCGGTCCGGGAAGCGGCGCCGGGGCAGTTGGACGAGTTGCGCGCGCTCGCGGACAAGGATGTGAAGGAGTTGCCGGGGCTTGTCAGCGCGCTTGCCCCGATTGTTCTGCCGGTGTTGTTCGTGACGTTTCAGACGGTGTTGGGCAGTCCGTTTGGAAAGGAAATCAGCGGGGATTGGCCGAAGACCCTGCTGGAGATATTTCGCACGCTGGGAGATCCGGTGGTGGCGTTGGCGATCGCGGCGGCGTTCGCGATGACTTTGTTGGCGCAGCAGAAGCGTGGGGGCTCCCGGGACGTGATGGAGTCGATCCCGGGCGCGTTGAAGGACGCCGGCGTGATCATCCTCATCACTTCGGCCGGGGGTGCGTTTGGCGGCATTCTGCAGCAGACAGGGATCGGTCCGCGGCTTCAGGAAGTCACGGGCGGCATGACGATCGGGCTGTTGCCGTTGGCCTGGTTTATCACGGCGGTGGTGCGGGTCGCGCAGGGATCGGCCACGGTGGCGATGATCACGGCGGTGGGTATTGTGGGCGGGGTCGCCACGCCCGAGACTTTGGGGTTCAGTCCGGTTTATCTGGCGGTGGCGATCGGGTGCGGTTCCAAGATGCTGCCCTGGTTCAATGACAGCGGCTTTTGGGTTGTGTGCAAGATGAGCGGATTCACGGAACGGGAGACACTGAAGTCCTTCACGCCGCTTCTCAGCATCATGGGATTCACGGGTCTGCTGGCGACGATGGTGTTGGCGAAGCTGTGGCCGCAGCTGTAGTCGCGGGCGGGGCTTGCATTGTGGGGAAGGAGCGGTTGTTTTATCGGCGATGCAGCGAACGGCGGTCTTGAATGTGGTGGGGCTGACGAGCGGTTTGATCGATGATCGAATGCCGCGAATCAGGGCGTTTCGCCGTCAGGGCGCGTTGGCGAACGTCCGTCCGGCCTTCCCGGGCGTCACCTGCACGGCCCAATCCGATTACCTGACGGGCCGTGCGGCGACCGATCACGGAATCGTGGCCAACGGCTGGTACAACCGCGAGCTGTCGGAGGTGCATTTTTGGAAGCAGCCGGATCAGTTGGTGCAATCGCCGAAGATCTGGGATGAGTTGCGCAAACTGGACCCCGACTTCACCTGCGCGAAGGTCTTCTGGTGGTACAACATGTACTCAAAGGTCGATTGGTCGATCACGCCGCGTCCGATGTATCCGGCGGACGGACGCAAGGTGTTTGACATTTACACGTGGCCCTACGAGATCCGGCCGGCGATCAAACGCGATCTCGGCGAGTTTCCGTTCCCGGGTTTCTGGGGGCCCGCGGCGGGTGTTGATTCGCCCGCAGGCAAGGCGGACTGCGTGTCGCGTTGGATCGCCAAGGCGGCGATGTGGATCGAGGAGGAGCATCGGCCCACGCTGAATCTGGTGTACCTGCCGCACCTGGACTACAACCTCCAAAGATTCGGTCCCGATGATCCGCGAATCACGAAAGACCTGACGGAGATCGACGAAATCGTGGGGGAACTGGTCGCATTCTTCGGGCGACAGGGGGTGCAGGTGATGTTGCTGTCGGAATACGGCATCACGGCTGTCGACACGCCGGTGCATCTCAATCGTGTGTTTCGGCGGAAGGGATGGCTGACGATCAAGGAGGAGCTGGATCGCGAACTGATCGATTTCGGCGCGAGCAAGGTGTTCGCGGTGGCGGACCATCAGGTGGCGCACGTTTATCTGAACGACCGTTCGTTGAGGAAGGCGGTGCTGGCGGTCTTGAAGGAGACGCCGGGTGTGGCCCGGGTTCTGGCGGACACGGAAAAAACGGACGCGGGCATCTCACACGGGCGGGCCGGGGACTTCGTCGCGGTGGCGGCGGAGAACGCGTGGTTCACCTACCATTACTGGGAGGACGATCGCCGGGCGCCCGATTTCGCTCGGACCGTGGACATCCACCGCAAGCCGGGCTACGACCCTTGCGAATTGTTTATCGATCCGAAGCTGGGTTCCGGCAAAGCGCGAATCGCCTGGCGTCTTCTGCAAAAGAAGCTGGGTTTTCGGATGCTGATGGATGTCGTGCCCTTGGACGCGAATCTGGTCAAAGGGTCGCATGGTGCCTGTCCGGTCTCGACGGAGGATTGGCCCGTGGTGATCTCCCAGAAGCATTTCCGAATTCCGGGCAACGAGATCCGCAGCACGGATGTTTACAATATCATCCGGGATCATGTGCTGGGAACGAAGGGATCGGTGTGAGCAACAATCCGACGGTCAAGTGCCCCACGTGTCGGCAGCCGGGCAAATGGTTTGAAACGGAGTTCGGTCCGTTTTGTTCGCGCCGTTGCAAACTCGTGGATCTTGGAAAGTGGTTTGACGAGGATCACGTCATCGAAGCGCCTTTGCGGCCGGACATGTTCGACGGATACGAGGATCTGCCGCCGGGCGAGTATCTGGACCAGCCGGACGGTTAAAACAGCTCACGCTGGGCCGGAGGCTTGAGAGGCGCGAAGGTCAGGCGATGGATGGGGGAGGGACCGTGTTCCGCGATGGCGGCCAGATGTTGTTTCGTTCCGTATCCCTTGTGCTTCGCGAATCCATAGGCCGGAAATTCACGATCGTAGTCCACCATCAGGCGATCGCGCGTGACCTTGGCGAGAATGCTGGCGGCGGCGATCGAGAAGCTGAGCGAGTCCCCTTTGACAATGGCGGTTTGTTGGACGGTCAGCGTCTTGACCGGATTGCCATCGACCAGGGCATGGCGGGCCGGTTGCCGTAGTTTGGCCAAGGCGCGGTTCATGGCGGCGTGGGTTGCTTGGAGGATGTTGACGCGATCTATCTCCCCGGCATCGACGATGGCGATGCCGAAATCGACTTCCGGAAACTGATGGAGCGCGGCGAAAAGCCGTTCGCGTTTGCTCTCCGACAATTGCTTCGAATCGTTGAGTTCCGCGAGTTCGGGAGGGAGACCGGATGAAATCCAGTTCGGGGGCAGGACCACGGCGGCTGCGGTGACCGGACCCGCCAGAGGCCCCCGGCCCGCTTCGTCGATGCCGGCCACCGGCTCGATCTTCCGCGCGGCCAGTTCGCGTTCGAAAGCAAGAAGATCGGGCGGGCTTGACGGGACGCGGGTCAATTCGGGTTCGCCTGGTTGACGAGGTAGAGGACGGCCATTCGGACGGCGAGGCCGTTTGTGACCTGATCGAGGATGACCGATCGCTTGCAGTCGGCGATGTCGCTGGCGATCTCGACGCCGCGATTGATCGGGCCCGGATGCATGATCAGCGCGTCCGGCCGGGTTTTGGCGAGGCGCTCGTGATTCAGGCTGAACAGCTTCGCGTATTCGTTGATGCCCGGAAACATCGTGGCGCGTTGCCGTTCGTGCTGGATGCGCAGGAGGTTGATGACATCGGCCGATGCGATGGCGTCGTCGATATCCCAGGTGACGCGGCATCCCATTTTTTCGAACACCTTCGGAACGAGCGTCGACGGGCCGCAAAGCGTGACGTTTGCCCCGAGTTTCAGGAGTGCCCAAATGTTGGAGCGGGCGACGCGGCTGTAGAGGATGTCTCCGAGAATGGTCACGTTGAGACCGGCGATCTTGCCCTTGTGCTCCCGGATGGTGAAAACGTCGAGCAGCGCCTGCGTGGGGTGTCCGTGGGCGCCGTCGCCGGCGTTGATCACGCTGCCTTTGAGGAAGCGGGCGAGAAAGTGCGCGGCTCCGCAGGCTTCGTGGCGGACGATGAAGATGTCGGCCTTGAGGGCTTCGAGGTTGAGCGCGGTGTCCTTGAGGGTTTCGCCCTTGCGCAGGGACGAGGCTTCGGTGGTGAAGTTGACGATGTCGGCGCTCAGGCGGGTCGCCGCCAGTTCGAAGCTGATGCGCGTGCGGGTGGACGGCTCCGCGAAAAGATTCACGACGGTTTTGCCGAGAAGAACCGGCGACTTCTTGATCGAACGCTGGCCGACGGCCTTGAACTCCCGAGAGGTGTCGAGGATGTAGAGGATCTCGTCCGCCGAGAGGGACTCGATGTCGAGAAGGTGAGGGCGCGTCCAGCTCATGCCGGGACGACATAGACAGCGTCTTCGCCGTCTTCTGCAAGCCATTTCACCACGACACGGTCCGTTGGCCCGGTCTTGACCGTGCGGCCCCGGAAGTCTGGCTGAACGGGAACCTCTCGGCGACCTCGGTCGATCAGGACCGCCAAGCGGACGATTTTGGGTCGCCCCAACGCGTTGAGCGCGTCCATGGCCGCCCTGACGCTGCGGCCGCTGGCGATGACATCGTCGGCGAGAACGACAATGCGGCCGGTCACGTCCCCGGGAATATGAGTGGGATACAAATCGGGGGAGGCGCGCTCGTGAACGTCGTCCCGATACATTCCACAGTCGATGGTTCCGCTTGGAACTTCTTTTTGCCAGAGGCGCCCCAGCTCGGTCGCGAGCATGCGGGCGAGGCCGACGCCTCCCCTTTGGATTCCGAGAACCATCATCTCGTCTTTCGGAGCGATGGTTTCCGCAATTTCATGGGCGATCCGGGCTGCTGCCAGTCGCAACGTCGCGGCGTCCATCAGCCGATGGGAATCGTTCATGAGGGAGGAAAGGGAGGTGGCGAGGCCGGGTTCAAGACTTCGAAGACTGGCGGGAGCGGCGCCACTTGGAGCGGTGTTTGACGATCCAGTCCGTCAGGGCGCGTTCAAAGCCGATGTCTCCGCCGGTTTTCTCGGACTCGATCCATTTGTGCTTCAAGATCTCCTCGCGCTCCGCGAGAAACTCTTGGTAGAGCGAAGAATTCTTCACCCAGTCTTCGTCCCGATTCTTGGTTTCCGTGTCGTCAGCCATTGTTCCCAAAAGCCCTCAAGGGCAGCGCGAAGCTAGCACGGGTCCGATCGCAGACAATCCGAAATTATCCTAGGAAGACAACAGCGAGCGCCAGATTGGCGCTGTTAATAACCGGTGAAAATCATTCAGAAACGGGGAGCAACTCCGCTTTGCAACCGGCGGCCGAATCGTGGTGGAGTAGCCGGATGCCTGACACGATGGAAGCTCCGACCGAATTCGGAACGGAGGATCTCAAAGACTCGCGCTGGCGCAAGCGTCAGTCGTCGGGCGGGCTTGATCGTGTGCCTCCATCCTCAATTGAGGCGGAGCGTGGTGTTTTGGGCTGTTTGCTGATCGATCCGGTCGAAAACATCGGGCACTGCCTTGAAAAGCTGAAAAAGGGGAGCGCGTGCTTTTATGATCTGCGCCATCAGGAACTTTACGAGCTGTTGGTGGAAATGTACGACGCCAAGCAGGCGATTGATCTCTTGACTGTCCAGCAGCGGCTCAAGGACCGGGGAAAGCTGGAGGCGATGGGCGGCCTGGATTTTCTGATGTCGCTTCCCGACGCGACGCCGTCGCCCCTGAATCTTCCCTACTACGTCCAGATCGTTCGCGAGAAACACATGCTGCGGCGCATGGTGCAGACCTGTGCGTCCGTCGTGGCGAAGGTTTACGATCCGGAGCAGGCGGGCGATGTGGAGTCCCTGATGGACGAGGTGGAGAAAGACATTCTCAGCATCAGCGAGGACGCGGACGACCATGCCGAAAAGGGAATCAAGGAACTGGTCCATGACGCCATCGCGCAGATCGAGAAATTCCATCAGCAGGCCGGTCAGACCACCGGCGTTCCGACCGGCTTCCCCGACTTGGACAAAATGACGACCGGCATGCATGGCAGCGAGATGATCGTCATCGCGGCCCGGCCTTCCATGGGAAAAACCTCGCTGGCGATGAACATCGTCGAGCACGTCGCCTTGGAGAAAGGGATTCCGGTCGGGGTCTTCAGCCTGGAAATGTCCTCCGAATCCCTCGTTCTGCGCATGCTTTGTTCCCGGGCCAAGGTGAATCTCCGCAATGTTCGGGAAGGTTTTCTCGCCGAGCGGGATTTTCCGAAACTCACCACTGCCGCGAGCAAGATGGCCAAGGCACCGTTGTTCATTGATGACACCGGCGGACTTTCCATTTTGCAATTGCGCGCCAAGGCCCGGCGCATGTGGCAACAGCACGGCATCAAGTTGTTCGTGATCGATTACCTCCAGCTGCTGAAGTCCACCGCCACGCGAGGTGCGGACAACCGGCAGCAGGAGATCGCCGACATCTCGAATGGCATCAAGTCGCTGGCCAAGGAACTGAACGTGCCGGTGATCGTGCTAGCGCAGCTCAACCGAGAGCTGGAAAAACGCGAGGCCGGCACCGCCCCGAAATTGTCCGATCTGCGCGAATCCGGCGCGATCGAACAGGACGCCGATCTCGTCGGCATGCTTTACCGCCCAAAGATGGAGGCCGACGACGCCGACGGCGGCGACAACGCCGGCGTGCCCGTGAATCTCCTCATCGCCAAGCAGCGCAACGGCCCGACCGGCGATGTCCACCTCACCTTTATGAAAGCCTACACCCGGTACGAGAGTGTTGCCCGGGTGTCGGATGACGTGTAGAACCCCCCGCCACCAACATGAAATTGCTGCTCCGCAGATACAGCTTCCTCCTCGCCCTGCTGATTTTTTGGGCTCCGCGTTACGGATACGCCCAGCCCGCGCCGGTTGTGCAGACGATCGAAGTCAAACACGTCGGCCCCGCCGCCGTGAGTGACGATCTCGTCCGCGCCAACATCCGCGTCAAGGTCGGCGACCCGCTGAACAAGAACAGCGTCAACGACGACGTTCGCAACCTTTACGGCACGGGCTTCTTCTACAACATCCGTGTGGTCGAGGAGCGCAAGACCGGTGGCGTGAAACTCACCTACGTTGTTCAAGGCAAACCGGTGCTGACCGACATCCGCATCACCGGCAACAAGGAATACAGCGACAAGCGGCTCCGAAAGAAGATCACTTCCAAGATCGGTGAGCCGCTCGATGAGCGAAAGCTGTTCGCCGACGCGCAGGCGATGCAGGAACTCTACCGCAAGGCGGGTTACCAGAAGACGTCCGTCAAATATTTGCCGCCGTCCATCACGGAATCCACCGGCCGCGGCACCGTCACTTTCGAGGTGACGGAGGCACCCAAGATCAAGATCCGCCGCATCGATTTCATCGGGGCGGAGAATTTCAGCGCGGATGATCTGCGCGGTGAGATCAAGACCCGCAAGCGTTGGGCCTTTTCGTGGCTCACGGGCAGCGGAATCCTGAAGGAAGACGAGATCGAGGATGATCAGCGGACGCTGATGGAGTTCTATCGCGAAGAGGGCTACATCGACGCCAAGATCGACAAGATCGACTACGAGTATCCCGAGGAGGGTTGGATGATCGTGAAGTTCCACCTCACCGAGGGAGCCCAGTATCAGGTCGGCTCCGTGGTGGTGAAGGGAAACAAGCTCTACGACACGCCGACGGTCGAAAAGACCCTGCGCCTCCAATCCGGACAGACGTTCACGCCGAAGGCACTGCAGAAAGACACCGACGCCGTGCGAGATTTGTACTCCGCGAAGGGTTACATCGACACCCGCGTCGAGCCCGTGCGCAGGCCGAACGTTCAGACCGGCAATATTGATGTCGCCTACGAGATTGCCGAGGGGGAGCAGGTCTATATCGAGAAAATCGAAATACGGGGCAACACCAAGACCAAGGACAAGGTCATTCGTCGCGAGTTGGCGGTCTCCCCAGGTGAAGTGTTCGACATGGTCAACGTTCGCCGCAGCCGTGAGCGTATTGAGGGACTCAATTACTTTGAGAAGGTCAGCGCCGATCCCGAACCCACCGACGTGCCAAACCGCCGAAATCTGGTCATCAACGTGGACGAGAAGAACACCGGCAACATCTCAATGGGTGCCGGCTTCAGCACGATCGACAACCTCG
>JADHOF010000290.1 GCA_016779125.1 Verrucomicrobiia bacterium
CCTTGGCCATCCATCCCACGAACGGCGTGATGTATATCGGAGGGCGCTTCATCGATTACAACGAGCAGGGAAGCGGAACACGGGTGGCCCGGTTTGCCCGCTTGAATCCGAACGGTTCGCTGGACACGACGTGGTGGGACAAGATCAAGGGATTCAACCAACCGGGGGCGAACGGGAAGGTCAATATCATCAAGCTGGACGCGCAGGGGCGGGTGTTGGTCGGCGGGCAGTTTAACACATTCTATGGCAAGGCGATCCGGCATTTCGTTCGGCTGAATCCCGACGGAACTCTGGACGAGAGTTACAACAGCGGGGCGATCGCGGGGTTTGGCCCCAATGACGAGGTGACGTCGATTTCCGTGGACGCGAGCGGCAAGGTTCTGATCGCCGGACAGTTCACCGCCTACAACGATGGCACGCAGACCTTTCCCCGGGCGCAGATGATGCGCTTGAACGCGGACATGTCCGTCGATACCAGCTTTGATCCGGGCAAGGGGGCGGCCACTACGTCGGGCAGCCCCATCGCGACGATCGTTGAACAAGCGGACGGCAAGATCCTGATCGGCGGCGAATTTCAGCAATTCCAGGACACGGCGATCGGTCGCATCACACGCCTGAACGTGGACGGCTCTTTGGACACGAGCTTCAACCCCGGGGGGCAGGGATTGTCTTCCGGGAACATCCGCGAAATCGAGCTATTGCCGGACGGGCGCATCGTCGCTGTCGGAAACATTCCGAGCTACAACGGGCAATCGGCCGGCAACATTATTCTCCTAAGTCCAAGCGGAGTCATGGACACCAGCTTCGCCCCCAATGTTTCCGCGCAGATCCGCTCCGTGGAGCGGCAAGGCGACGGCAAATACCTCATCGTGGGCGATTTTCGCACGGTGGGAACCAGCGCCCGTCCCGCGGCAGCGCGTCTGAATGCGAACGGCACCGTCGATCTGACCTTCAATCCCGGGACAGGCACGTTCCGGACGCCGGAGGATCCGAACCGTCTGGATGCCGTGATCGACGGAAAGCTGGACCCGAACAACGACTTGGTGATCGTCGGTGACTTCACCTACTGGAACGCGATCAAGAACGTGAACCACATCACGAGGGTGGCGACCGAGGCCAAGGTGGTGAACGCCGACACGGCACCGGTGATCGTGTCCAATCCCGCCAGCCTGACAGTGACGGAGGGGCAGGGGTTCTCGTTCTCGGTCACCGCGACCGGCACCGCGCCGCTGTTCTATCAATGGAAGTTTGAAGACAATCCGATCCCGGGCGGCACCAACGCGACCTACACGGACGCCTCGTCGGTGTTGGCCGAGGCGGGGCAATACAAGGTTTGCGTCAGCAACTTGGTCGGGCAGGTCGAGAGCCAGCCCGCGACCTTGACGGTGAACCGGGCGCCGCTGGTGACCGGGCATCCGCAAAGCCTCACGGTAAGCAACGGATCACCGGCGAACTTCTCCGTGACCGCGATTGGAACAGGCCCCCTGTTTTACTTTTGGAAGAAGAACGACGTTTTTATTCCCGGGCAGACGAACGCCACCCTGAGTTTCGCCGCCGCGCAGACAAGTGATCAGGCCACCTACAAGGTCTGCGTGAGCAACCTGGTGGCCGTGGTGGAAAGCGACCCGGCGACATTGACCGTGCTCACGTTCACGCCCGTCGCGCCGCTGATCACCAGCCAGCCACGGAGTCTTGTCGTCACGAACGGCACGCCTGCCGATTTCGCCGTGACCGCCACGGGCACCGGGCCGTTGTTTTATTTTTGGAAAAAGAACGGGGTTGTCATTCCCGGACAAACCGGTGCGAGCCTGAACTTTGCGGCGGCTCAGCCGGGCGATCAGGCATCCTACAAGGTTTGTGTCAGCAACAGCGTCGCCTTGGTGGAGAGTCAGCCGGCGACCCTGACGGTGATCACGCCCTCACAAGCCCCCGTGATTCAGGCGCAGCCCGCTTCGCAACAGGTCAAGGAAGGTGCCAGCGTGACTTTTTCCGTGACCGCCACCGGCACGGCGCCGCTGACCTATCAGTGGTTCTTCAACGGCGTCGCCTTGGCCGGAGTCACCGGCCCGAGCGTGACTTTCTCCGGCGTGTCGGCGGGGAGCGCGGGAAATTATTCGGTTCGGGTGAGCAACAGCGCCGGGAGTGTGACGAGTGGGAACGCCGTTCTCACCGTGTTGACCCCGCCCGTGATCACGGCGCAACCCGTGGCGCAGACGATTTTTCCTGGCTCCACGCTCAATCTTTCCGTGAGCGTCACCGGGACGGCTCCGCTCAGTTATCAGTGGAAGCGGAACGGGGTGGATCTCCCCGGCGCCAATGCCGCGACTCTCCTGATTCAGAATGTTCAGGCTGCCCAGAGCGGCGCCTACACCGTCACGGTCAGCAACATTTGCGCGGTCGTGACCAGTCAGGAGGCCGCCGTGTCGGTTGGGCAGCCGCCGGTGATCGTCACCCAACCTCAGCCGCTCTCCGTGTTGGTGGGGCAACCCGCCGCGTTTTCGGTGACCGTGACCGGCGACGGCCCGTGCACGTATCAGTGGCGGAAGAACGGCGCGGATGTGCCCGGGGCCACGGGAGCCACCCTGGTGATCGCGTCCGCGCAGTTCAGCGACGACGCCGACTACTCCGTGGTGGTGAACTGCGCCTTCGGATCGGTCACCAGCATTGACGCTCATCTGACGGTCAACGACGCCCCCCGGATCGTCTTCCATCCGATATCCGAGGTGGTCATCGCCGGCACGAATGCTGTGATTTCGGCCGACGCCAGAGGGAGTGAACCCTTGACCTACCAGTGGTACTACGAGCCCGTCTTCACGGGGCGCAACGCCGGCACGCCGGTGACCGGCGGAACCGGTGCAACCCTGGTTTTTCGTGATGTCGGGCTCGCCCTGACCGGTTCCTATTACTGTATCGCGCAAAACCCGTTCGGCTCCACGATCAGCCGGGCCGCGACCATCAACGTCTTGTCGCCTCCTGTGCTGACCTCCCAGCCGGCGTCGTTGTCGGTCAATTCAGGAGCGTCCGGCGGGTTCACGGCCGCCGCCACGGGTTCGGGCGCGGTCGGATATCAATGGTTTTTCAACGATCTGCCCATCGCAGGGGCGAACGCTGCGACCCTGGCATTTTCCGGGATTCAGCCGGGTCAGGCCGGATTCTACCATGTCAGGGCGACCAACCTGCTCGGCTCTGCGACCTCCGCCGTTGCCCTGCTCACGGTGGATGGCAATACCGGAACGGCCAATGCGGTTCGAACGCTTCAGCTTCCGGTGGTTCAGTCTGGAACGCTGACCGTCCGATTCTCGACCCGGGACGGCTCCCCGGCCACCGCCGCCCTGCTGGCCGGGCTGCGTGTGCAGGGATCCTCCGACTTGATTGGCTGGGCTGACATCCCGGTGGTTGTGGCCGTGGTGAACGATCGGTTTCAGCTGTCCGTGAACGATCCAAGCGTGCTGCCCTATCGCTTTTATCGCGTGATCTACCCGTGAACCCGATTTTTCATCAAATAGGGACTTGTCATGGCGCGCGCGGCTGATACTTTGCCCGCCCTTTTTATGAAAGCTGACCTTCATCCGAACTACGTCGCATCCGAGATCCGTTGCGCCTGCGGCAATGTGATTTCGACTCGCTCCACCCGCAAGGTGGCGGTGCTCGGCATTTGCAACACCTGCCATCCGTTTTACACCGGTCAGCAGAAGTTTGTGGATACCGCCGGCCGGGTGGACAAGTTCCAACAGCGCGCCGCCAAGACGGCCGCCGCCCAGGCCGCGCTCGCGGAAGCCCGCGGGAACAAGAAGCGCAAGTAGCCCCGTTTTTCAGAATCCGCCCGCCGACCGGTCGCCCGGTTTGCGGGCGGATTTCTTTTGCCCGCACGGATCTGTCGGTCAGGAGTCCCAGTTTTTCCCCTCATGGATTATCAACCCCATATCGAGCGATTTCGCCGGCGTTTTGCCGAAGTGGAGCGCAACCTCGGAGATCCCGGAGTTTTTGAGGACCAGAAGCGGTCCCAGGATCTGGGGCGCGAGTTTGTGCGGCTGAAGCGTTTGGTGGAGGTCGGGAACGCCTATCTCAAGGCGATACAAGATCTGGAGGAAAACCGTTCGATGGTGTCCGCCGAAGCGGAGGACTCCGAGCTGGCCGAGATGGGGCGTGAGGAGATCTCCCGGCTGGAGCGGGAGTTGCCGGGATTGGAACTGGCGCTGCGCGAGGGTCTGCTCCCGCCGGATCCCACGGATTCGCGGAACACGATCATCGAAATCCGGGCCGGTGCCGGCGGTGACGAATCGTCGCTGTTTTCCGCGGACCTGTTCCGGATGTACAGCCGCTACGCGGAAGACCGGGGCTGGAAGGTGGAGCCGATGAGTTCGAGTCCTTCCGAGGTGGGCGGATTCAAGGAGATCATTTTCAACGTCACGGGCGAGGAGGTCTACAAGCGTCTCAAGTATGAAAGCGGTGTGCATCGGGTGCAGCGGGTGCCCGCCACCGAGGCGTCGGGACGTATTCACACCAGCACCTGCACGGTCGCCGTGTTGCCGGAGGCGGAAGAGGTGGATTTGGAGATCCGGCCGGACGAACTGGAGGTGTCCATTTGTCGGGCTTCAGGGCCCGGAGGGCAGGGCGTGAACACGACAGATTCCGCCGTTCAAATCCTTCACAAGCCGACCGGGATGATCGTGCGCTGCGCGGACGAGCGCTCGCAGCTGAAGAACAAGGCGAAAGCCATGACCGTGCTGCGTTCCCGCCTGTTGGAGAAAAAGATCGCCGACGAGCAGGCGAAGTACGCCGCAGAACGCAAGTCGCAGGTTGGCACGGGGGAACGAAACGAGCGGATTCGAACCTATAATTTTCCGCAGAGTCGGATGACGGATCACCGGATCGATCTGACACTTTATAATCTTCCACACGTGATCGAGGGGGATTTGGATCCCGTGATCGATCCACTGCTTGCCGATTCGATCGCGACCCGTCTGGCCGCGCTTGAAACGAAGGATTAGGAGTTTGCGGCCCACGCCGTCCCGGAAATGAAATGCCCGGAACCGCGAAGGCGATTCCGGGCATTGATGTTTGGGCGCTGTTTACGAAACCGGTTTCTCGTTCACCACGACGTAGCGGGTCGCCCCGGCCCGCCAGACCCGCAGGAGTGTGATGCCGTCGCCCTTCTCCTTGCAGAGGGCGATCGCGCTGTCCGTGTCCGACACGGCGTGTCGGTTGATCTCCAGGATGACGTCACCGCTTTGGAGACCGGCGCTCGCGACCGAGGTGCCGGGCTGGACGTCCGTGATCAGGACGCCTTTGATTTCGGCGGGA
>JADHOF010000291.1 GCA_016779125.1 Verrucomicrobiia bacterium
TGCAGGATTTTATTCCTCTGCCGATGACGGGCTCGGCCGCGATGTACGTGACCGGCCTCGACATCAACACCGGCAAGCCGATCCCGATCACCCGCAACGCCGGGGACCGGGAACGTCAGAAGCGCATGCTCCGTCCCAATGACAAGTCCCGCCGTGGCGGTCGTCAGTTGGACACGGTGGATTAGCGGTTTGAGAACCCAAAAACCGGGTTTATAGCGAGGCTTGAAACCGGCTCAAAGGCTCCGTCCCGCCGCGCTCGCGAAGGGTTTCAGATCCTCCATCAGCTTCGTGAATCCCTCGAGCGTGATTTGCTGGGCGCCGTCGCTCCATGCCTCCGCCGGGTTTGGATGCACCTCGACCAATAGGGCGTCGGCCCCCATGGCGACAGAGCCCTTGCACATCGAGACCACAAGATCCGCGCGGCCACAGCCTTGGCTGGGATCAATCACGAAGGGGCAGTGCGATTCCTGTTTCATGATCGGAATCGCCGACAGGTCGAGCGTGTTGCGGGTGTAGTCCTCGAAGGTGCGGATGCCTCGTTCGCAGAACATGAGGTTGGCGTTCTCGTTGGCGAGAATGTATTCGCCGGCGAGGAGCCATTCCTTGAAACGCATGGACAGGCCGCGCTTCAGCAGCACGGGGCGTCCCGTCTTGGCCGCCGCGATGAGGAGTTGGAAGTTCTGAGCGTTCCGCGTGCCGATCTGCAGGATGTCGGCGTAGTCGGCCACCATGGTCGCTTGGTTTTCCGAGAGCAGTTCGGTGATGACGGGCAGGCCGGTTGCCTTCCGCGCCTTGGCGAGGAGTTTGAGTCCCTTTTCGCCCAGACCTTGGAATTCGTAAGGAGAGGTACGCGGCTTGTAGGCACCGCCTCTTAGCACCTTCGCGCCCGAGGCTGCCACGGACTCGGCGCAGGTCATGAGTTGCGACTCGCTCTCGACCGAGCAGGGGCCGGCCATGATCACGATTTCCTTGCCGCCGATCACGGTGCCGTTGTCGAGGGTGATGGTGGAGTCCGTCGGGTGGGCCTCCCGGCTGACGAGTTTGTGGCGCTTTTGGATGGGGGTGACGCTCTCGACCTGTTCAAGGATCATCAGGGACTCAAGAGTGTGATGGGTCTGCTCGTCGCCGATCGCCCCGATGACGGTCCGGGCCACGCCGCGCATGACGTGGGGTTTGTAGCCAAGTTTGCGGATCTCCGAGAGGACCTCTTTCTCTGCCTTCTTTGTGATGTTTGGTTTCAGTACGATGATCATGTCTTGTGGGCAGGTTCGGCTGCGGTCAGGAAAACAAAAACCGCAGGCGAAGACCTGCGGTTGGTGATTTCAGTTCGAGTGGAACGGTTTCGTCTCCGATACGCAGGTTCAGGGCCGGTCAAAATGACCGGGCCAATAATACCCGCTAAATCGAATCGACTGATATCGTTCCACGCCGGGAAGTTAACAGGGGGGCAAGCCTCGTCAACCGATGATTTGCCGAGCGTTTGCTCTTCAATCGAAAACGTCACCCCTTGGTATCACGAGGCCACTGGCGCATGAATCGAGCGCGTAACGGGGGGCGGCCGGTGACTCGACTGTCCCATGGAGCATGATCAGGCGGCCTTGTAGACCACCATGACACCGAATTGATTGACGATTCTCTCGACTTCCTTGTCGTCAACCTTGCTCTTCTCCAGGTGGGAATACTGGATGGGGTTGATGCTCACGATGTCGTCCTCAATGATGCTGCTGATGAACTGGGAAACATCGGCGTCAAAGGTGTCCTTCCCGTTCTTGACGTGATCGTGGTGGCGGAAGGTCTTGACCTTGAGCGCCTTCGAAACCTTGGCCGCGATGTCGAGAGGCCGGGCCTTGGGTTTGATGATCTCCGCGCTGGCCAGCGCTCCCGAAGGCAGGCCTCCGTCGTCCGAGCCGGCCGCTTGGGCGGGTGTGGGGATCAGCAACACCTCGTTGCAACCGGGGCACTCAACCTCATGCCCGGCGTTGGACTCGTCCACGCTGAGTTCGAGGTTGCAAAACGGACAAGCAAACGTGAAATCGGCCATAGGAATTCCTTCTGTCTCAGGGCTGCGACGAGTTAAGCCCAATCCCAGAAACGCTGCGAGTGAAATTTTGAAGGTCCGACATGAGTGGAACGCCTCGATTTACGGATTTTCATTTGTGGGGTGCTTCGCCACAGTCGGTCCCATGGACGAAGTCGACCAGCTCGATGAACTGATGGAGTGCCGCCTCAACGACGGGCGAAAAGCGGTGGAGCCGTGCACGATTGTGATATTTGGCGCCAGCGGAGACCTGACCGCCCGGAAGCTGATTCCCGCTTTTTATCACCTGTTTGCGGACGGCGCGCTGCCGGATCCGTTTCGCATCGTCGGCTTTGCCCGGCGTGAGAAGTCGGACGAGAGCTGGCGTGAGGAACTCAAGGCCGGCATGGCCAGGTTTTCGCGCACGAAACTGGACAACTCGGTTTGGGAAAAGTTCGCGGCGAAGATCTCCTATTGTCAGGGAGATCTGAATGACGCCGATGCCTACGGTCGGCTGGAGGGGATGCTGACGGCGTTCGGCGAGCCCCGGCTGCGGCGAAACCTGTTGTTCTACCTCGCGATTTCACCCAGCCAGTTCGGCGCGGTGGTTGAACAATTGAGCATCGCGAACCTGCTGAAGCGGGAGGAGCCTTCGGATGAATGGCAGCGCATCGTGGTCGAGAAGCCCTTCGGTGTGGATCTGCCCAGCGCCGAGAAGCTCAACCATGAGCTGATCCGCTTCGCGCACGAAAAGCAGATTTACCGCATCGATCATTATCTCGGCAAGGAGACGGTGCAGAACATCCTCATGTTCCGCTTCTCGAATTCCATCTTTGAACCGCTTTGGCATCGACAGTCGGTCGATCATGTCCAGATCACGGTCAGCGAAAAGCTCGGTGTCGGCGGGCGCGGCGGCTATTACGAGGAGTCCGGTGCCATGCGGGACATGGTGCAGAACCACCTCCTGCAGATCCTCTCGCTGATCGCGATGGAACCGCCGGTGTCGCTTGAGGCGGAGGCGATTCGTGACGAGAAGGTGAAGCTGTTGAAGTCCATCCGGCCGATCTCGCCGGCGAACGCCGCCAGTCAGGTTGTTCGCGGGCAATATTTCGCCGGTCAGGTTGATTCGGAACTGCGCCCCGGATACCGGCAGGAGGAGAAGGTGGCATCGAGTTCCAACACCGAGACCTTTGTCGCTCTGAAGCTGCTGATCGACAATTGGCGTTGGTCGGGCGTGCCGTTTTTTCTTCGCACGGGCAAGAATTTGCCGCTCAGCGCCAGTGAGGTTCGCGTTCAGTTCCGTCCGACGCCGCATGTTCTCTTCTCCGCCGAATGCGGCGAGAAGCTGGACCCGAACGCGATCACCCTGCGTCTTCAACCCAACGAGGGAATCTACCTTCGCTTCAACGGCAAGGTGCCTGGCACCAGCACGCAGGTGCGACCGGTGCGGATGCACTTCAGCTACGATTCCGAATTTGGCGCCTACACGCCCGAAGCCTACGAACGCTTGTTGCTGGAGGCCGTCGCGGGTGACGCGACCTTGTTCATCCGCCGTGACGAGGTCGAAACCGCGTGGCGCATCGTTGATCCGATCCGGAAGGGTTGGGCTGAAAAGCCGCTCACCAACCGCGAGTTTTATTCCGCCGGGACTTGGGGACCGGTTGCTGCGGATGATCTGTTGGCCAAGACCGGGCACGTCTGGCGTGATCCGCAGCCGGTTTCCTGACGACGGTCCGTTCAGTCCCAGACCGCATCCGGCCACGGATAGCTGCCGGGTTTGATCAGGACGAGCGGTGCGGGGTTGTTCAATACCTGCAACCGGGCCAGTCCGGGTGCGATGGCGCGGCCGACCTGGAGGCGCTTCCATCCGCATCGGCCGAGCACGGACGCCGCCGTGGCGCCTCCCTCCAGGCAGAGCTGCCCGATGGTGACGCGATTCAGGACCCGGCGAACGGCGTCGGCCAGTCGGGAATCGAGCCGGCCCGGTGGAAGTCCCGAGATTTTCTCCCCGCCGATCGCGATCATCACACGGTCGCCGATCGCGAAGGCTCCGACGGTTTCGTCCGCCCATTGATCGATTTCGCGATCTTCAAAATCCTCCTCGAAAATCCGCCGGGGCATGGGAACGATCGGGACGCCGCGGCCCTGACACTCCCTCACCCGGGTGCCGGCCCACGCCGCGTGGCTGCCGCAGGCGAAGAGGCGAAGCGGAGAGCGTGTTTCAAATTCCGGGGCAGTGCCGGACCGGAGCGGTGTGCGGCGCAGAAGCGCGGTGAAGAATTCCATCGCGCCTGCGGCGAGAGTTTCCGGCCCGACTTGACGCGCGCGTTCACGCAAATGCAGCGATTCCCAGACATCCGGGATACTGACGCCATCGGCATGCGGCGCTTCGGTCGGGCGAAGGGAATAAATGCCATCGCGCTTTTCTGACAAGTTCGCGAGAACGTCCGCAGTACGCGCGGGATGCTGTGGGTCCCGGGCAAAGGGCGATTGGTCGAGAGGCACACCCGAGACGAGGTAACGGCCGTCGCGGATGACTCGTTGTCGCCCGGGGTTCGCGGGAATGAGCAGCACGCGCTGTTTGTCCGCCACGGTTGCGATCGCGCGGCATTCGGCCAGGACGTGTCCGCGCAGAACCGAGTCGCACTTCTTGTAGATCCAAGCCGGCTTCGCCGCGACGACTTGTCGCGCGATGGCGGATACTTTTGCAATGGCGTCCGCTTCGTTCGAGGCCCGGCTGTCGGTGTCCACGGCGATCACTTCGGCCGGCGAGGAAGGGTCAAACTCCGTCTGGACTTCCGCGCTCAAACCCGCTTCCCGCGCGGTGCCGGCCAGCTCCGCCGCGCCGGACAAATCATCCGCAATGACGACGATCATGTTGTGAAGGGCTCCTATTTCACCGACTCGGGCGAACCGTCCGCCGTCCAGAACTGCTGCGTCAGCACCTTGCCCGCGTCCAGCGTGACTTCCGCCTTCAATTGTCCGTTCGTGTGCCAGGCTCTGGATCTGCCCTGCGCGACGCCGTTGCTCAAGTTCAGTTCCTGGGCGAGCTGGCCGTTTTCGTGCCAGCGCAAAAAGGTGCCGTGGAGTTCACCACCGACGATCTCCGCGACAGACTGTGTGGCCCCGTCGTTGTACCATTTTGTGCGGATGCCATGGGAGATGTTGTTCGTGAAGTATTCGCGAACCTGTATCTGCGCGTTGGTGTAGAATCCCTCGGAAACGCCGTGAAGCAGTCCGTTGGAAAAGATTGTGGACGACTTGAGCGTG
>JADHOF010000292.1 GCA_016779125.1 Verrucomicrobiia bacterium
GAGTTGCGGACGGCACTCCACGGGTGGTGCCGCGACATCCGGGACCTTGGCTTTCTGCCCGAAGGCGAGATGCACAGTCGTTCGGTGGGAACCACGCCGTACGAAATGGCGAGACAGGGCGAGAAGTATCCCTTCGACAAGATCTTTGCCGCCGCCGATCTGGCGACTCAACGCGGCAGGAAAGACTTGGGCAAACTGAAGGGCTTCTTGAAGGACTCGGACAGCGCGGTGCGGTATTGGGGGGCGATCGGCATTCTCAATCGCGGTGCCGCCGCCGTGAAGGAGTCCGTCACGGAACTCAAAGCCGCCCTCAAGGATGGATCGCCCTACGTGCGCGTCGCGAGCGCATATGCCTTAGGCAAATACGGACAGGGTCAGGAACTCCAACGCCTCGGAATAGACGTTCTGCTGGCAGAGGCACCGTGGCAGGGAGACCAGCCTGTTTTCGCGTCGATGGTGGCGCTCAACGCGCTCGACAAGCTCGATGGCAAGGCGGCCTACGCGAAGGACCGCATCGCGAAGTTTCCGTCCAGCGGCGGCAACTCGCCCGACGGACGTTACAATGGCTACGTGGGCAACCTGCTGACCAAGACTCTGGATGATCTGGGCGTGAAGCCCGAAGCGCCGGCCAGGAAAAAGGGCGGCAAGAAAAATGCCAAGAAATGATCGGCCGATGATTCCACCAAAAGGACCGCTTCGGCGGTCCTTTTTTTTGGTATGGACCCGCAGGACTGAAGGCGACTTTCCCGAGAAGCCGGAAAGGGCCGCCGCGAAATATTGACCCGGGGTCTCCGGACGGGTACCAAGGTCGCTTCCCATATTATGAACTCTGATTCCATCCTTCGTTCCTTGAGTCGCGCCGCAGCTTCCGCGTTTGCGGCCGTTTTGGTTGCGGGCTGCGGTACCGTTTCCAATGGTTCCAAATCCGGCCCGGTGAATCCGCCGCCGGGATTTGTGTCGCTTTACAACGGCAAGGACCTCGAAGGATGGCGGGGCGGAAAGACCTCGGACCATCGCGCCCTGCTGGAGATGCCGGAGGACAAGCGTGTCGCCCAGATCGACGAGTGGACGGCCGACATGAAGGCGCACTGGACCGCGGAAGGGCCGGAACTTGTGAACGACGGGCACGGGGCCTACGCGACCACGATCAAGGACTACGGGGATTTTGAACTGCTGGTTGACTACAAGACCGTTCCCGCCGCCGACAGCGGGATCTATCTTCGAGGTGTGCCGCAGGTGCAGATCTGGGATTCGACCGACACGAACAAGTTCAAGCTGGGGGCGGACAAAGGCTCCGGCGGCTTGTGGAACAACAATCCGGACAGCCCGGGCAAAGATCCGTTGGTGCTCGCCGACAAGCCCTTCGGGCAGTGGAATCGATTTCGCATCGTGATGGTCGGCTCTCGCGTCAGCGTTTGGCTGAACGGCCAGCTCGTGGTGAACCATGCGACGATGCACAACTACTACGACCGAAGGAACAAGGAGTGGAAGGACAACCTGCGTCCCGTGCCCGCGAAAGGGCCGATCCAGCTTCAGACCCATGGTGGTGAAATTCGTTGGAGGAATATTTATCTGCGCGAGATTGGCAGCGAAGAGGCGAACGCCATTCTCGCCCGGGGCGATGCGGAGCCCGGATTCGAAACGGTTTTCAACGGCGAGGACCTGGCGGGGTGGAGCGGCGCGACGGACAATTACGAGGTGCGGGACGGGGCCATCGGCTGCAAACAGGGCAAGGGAGGGAATCTTTATACAGACGCGATCTACGGTGATTTTGTCGCCACGCTTCAGTTCAAGGTGCCGCCCGGGGGAAACAACGGACTCGCGATTCGTTTTCCCGGGACGGGCAATCCAGCCTACGACGGCATGACCGAGCTGCAGGTCTTGGACAACACCGCCGGGAAATACGCGAAGCTGGATGTGCGGCAGTATCACGGATCAGCATACGCGATGGTGGCCGCGCATCGGGGCTATTTGCGACCGGTCGGGGAATGGAATTATCAGAAAGTGACCGTCAAAGGCTCAAGCATTCAGGTCGAACTGAACGGGGCTCCGATCCTCGACACGGACCTGAGCAAAGTCACTGAATTCATGGGCAAGAATCCTCATCCGGGCAAAGACCTGAAGGAAGGGCATTTCGGATTCGCGGGGCATGGTGACGCCGTGATGTTCCGCGATATCCGGGTGAAGCCCCTGCAGTAGTCCGCGCGAAAGCGGCAGGGAAGAATTCGGGGCGCGGGCGGTAATCGCTCGCGCCTTTTCCAATTATCGGGACCTTTTGAAAATCGAGATCTGTGGAGAGGGAGTTTTAGCATGAGACAAAACGAAAACATCAATCGACGGGGCTTTATCAAAACGACGGGAGGTGCCCTTGCCGCAGGGGCGTTGTGTGGGCCCGCAGCCGCCGTCGGCAACGCGGCTGAAGATCCGCGTCGTGTCCGCCCGGGCGGGCCCGACTCGTTGTTTCACGGTTTCGGTTGGGAGACGCTCAATCCGGGCTATTGGCAGATCAAAGGCGGGGCGCTCCGTCGCCGTTTTCACAATTACGGCGATCGCGCCAGGTCGACGGGTTTTCCGTTTCATTACGAGACCCATCAGATCAACGGCGGCAAAATGGATGTCAATTATGACCCGTCCTTGCCGACCGGAATCCTTTTTCGCCGCGAATGGAAACTTCGTGGCGATTGGACTTTGCACGCCTCGTTTACCTATCGCGGCAGCGCGGATGTCCGCCGGGACGGCGATGCCGGGGATTGGCAGATGTACCAGCCGGGTTACGGGCTGATGGGGATGGCCTTCGGCGCAAAAAGTTTGTTGGAGGGTTATGGCAAGGCGCGCAACGCGATGGTGGTGGGCTGGACGGATTCCGGTCACTTTGGATTTTCCGGCAAGGGGAAGAACAAGGCGGAGACAGTCAAGGCACCGATGCTCAAGGCGGGCGATGTCGTCAAGATGAGCCTGACTGCCAAAGCGAGTGGTCGAAGCACCCGGTTGACCGCCCTCTTTGTTGGTCCGGATGGGAAACAGCTGACTCTTTCGAGAGAGGTTGGCAATCGACAGGCGGAAGGTTATGTCGGAATCGCCGCGCGCGGCTTGGCCGATTTCGAGTTGAACGAATTGAACGTCGATCCGGGTGAAAATCAGCCGCTCCAGATCGGGCAGATTGATTGCCTCACCTGTTATCCCTTGGGGGACAGCCTGAAGGAAGTGGATGGGCGGTGGACGGTGCGTTTCGTGGCGCTCTTCGCTTCGGACGGTAAGGAGGCTCAGGTGCGGGTTTCCGATTCTCCGGATCCCAAGGGCGGATGGGGGCGTGTAAAGCCCTGCGGCAGTGGCAGGATCGTGAACAATCGCTGGCGACGAAACACAGCGACGATTTTGGTGACCTTGCCTGAGAACCCGGCCACCAGGACACTATATTACACGGTCTGGAAGGACGGAAAGAATGTCACAGCCGATCCTCGAATCGGCTCGGATGGAACCGGTCCGGGCACCGGATTGGTGGGCGACGTTCCCACCCGGGGAGACTACGTCGGGCGACTTCCTCAATTGCGCGCTCCATACAAAATCTGCGGGCTGAGCTGCCACGCGATCAACAGTGGTCTCCAACAAAGGACGGAAAAGGGATGGAAGATTCTCGGAGGTGGGGACGACTGGCAGATTCGCGATCAACCCACGGTGGAAGCGTACAAGCATCTGGAAGACTACGATTTTCAGGTGATGTGTTGGGAAGACGACGTCTGGTACATGGAGCTGGTCCTGTATCCGCCCAGCACGGATGACGCCTACAAGGTGGTGACCGCCTCAATCTGCGGCCCCACCAGCCGCTGGCAGATGATGCGGCATTGGAACGTCATCAATCCGGGGGATCACGACTACGGCATGGACGATGTGAAAGGCCCGGAGCAGATCGTGATCCGGTTGAAGGACGGACTCGGGCAGGACCGCGACTACATGCGACGCAACTTCCAGATCGTGCAACACCTGATCAGCGGGGATGAACAGGTGGACCCGCTGGCGAATCCCAAGAAGTGGCGGGCGTGGAAGATGCCGAACCGGGATTTCACCTTCGCGATTCTGGACTCTCGCCTTTGGCGTAGCAGCCAGGACACGGCGATGTGGGACGATGAAGGCTGGGGGCACATGCGGGAGCTGTACGACCGGGCCGATCCGACGCGTAGTCTTCTCGGCGAGGAGCAGTTCGCCTGGCTGCAGCAATTGATTCGGACCGACTCCTCCCGATTGATCTGTCTGACGGGATTGAACGGCATGCACACCGTCTGGACGGGCGGGCAGAAGTACAGCAAGACGGACAACGATTTCGATCAACGGGATCGGGTCGCGGCGGACTACGCCGGCTGGGTTGCCGCCGGCTCAGATCGCGTCATTGAACTTCTCGGATCGAGGGATGGAGTCGTTACGGTTTACGGTGATGTCCACAACGGGAGCATTCTGAAAAACACAGATCACGGGGTCATTGAGTGCAGCTTCGGCCCGATCGGGCGAAGCGGCGGGCGGGCGGTGATCAAGGGATTCGGTCCCAAAATGAAGGATTACGATGGTCGGCCGCTCGAAGTCACCGCGCTGTATCACAAGGAACACACGAATCCGGCGCTTCAAGCCCATGCCGGGGGCGCACCCTTCTACTGGAATTTTCTCGAGATGGAATTCGATCCGAGGCAGAGCGATCCCGCGATCGGGCTACGGATTCGAAATCTGGTGGACGGACCCGCTGAGCCGCCCCGGGGAGGGGCCCCGCTGGAGACGGTGGCATCCGTGACCGGTCGGCGATCCGGCAGCAGCCTGCCCAAGATCAACACGATTGCGAACGCAGACGTCCGGGTGGTCTCGACCGAAGGCGCGCCCTTGCGGGGCACTCGAAGCGGGGACGACGGGAGTCTGCCGCTCACGCGTTTGGTGGGGATTCCCTCCGGCACGAAGGTGATCGTCACCGCGTTTGACGGCACGCAGTCCCGCTCCCACGTGGTGCAGACCGTTTGACGGGCGGAGTTCGGCGAGATTTCCCCCGCATATTCGTTGAAGCCGCGCGGTATTGTTTTTAGGGTCGCCGCCATGTCGCGTTTTCTGTGGTCCGTTCTCTTGTTTCCGGTTGCGCTTTCGGCCGCGTCGCTTGACGAGCGGATGGCGGAGGCGCGAGACGCGTACCAGCGCAAAGACACGGCGCGGGCGTTGGAGATTGCTGAAACGGCCGTCAAGGAGTTTCCGGGGGAATCCGGATCGTGGTTTTTTCGCGGTCAAATATTGATTGCCCTCGGACGGATCGAT
>JADHOF010000293.1 GCA_016779125.1 Verrucomicrobiia bacterium
TTCCGTCCTGGCCCCCATCGCGATCCGATTCGGCTTCAGCCCCAAGTTCGTCGCCATCGCGCCGCTGCTGCCCTGGTACGCCTGGTGCATGGTTCCCCTGACCTTGAGCAATGTGCTGCTCGGCCATCTCCTCGCGATCGGGCGCTATCGCGCGATCGGGTGGCTGGCGCTGATCGCAGGCGGGTATCTGGTCACTTTATGGAAGACCGTCCCCTTTCCGGCAGTCGACGCGGATATGATGCCGCTCTTCAAGCAGGTCGTGCTGACCTTGGGGGGATTCAACCTCCTCATGCTGATCGCCACCGCCACCTTCTGCCTCTTCGCCGAACGCGGGCGTCTCAAACGACTCAGTCCGATCTGAGCGGCGGCGGCGCGTGGAGCTTGATATAAAGCCAATCGCCAAACTTTCGCAGCGGGCGGAAAGACCCGTATAGCGGCGAATAATAGAGTCGCAGCCGAACGACAGACAGAAACATCACCAATGAGCTGCGGAAAAAGGACGAGGACACCTTCGATCCGACCTTGTCTGTCCATTCCACCGGCACTTCCAGCACCTCGAATCGTTCGTGCTTCAGCGAGTAAATCAGATTCACGTCGAAGGCCAGGTCCGCAATGCGGAGATGTTCATGAACCTTTTCGATCGCCTGCCGTCTGGCCACTTTCGCCGGGCATTGGGTGTCCTTCACATGCATCCAGAAAAGCAGTTCCACGATCACGTGAAAAACCCGGCTGGCGAAGCGACGGAAGAAAGGCTGCACCTGATGCAGGACGGAATCCCGCATCCACCTGGAGCCGATCACGCAATGGGCATCCCCCATGTGTTTCAGCAAACCATGGAAGGCCTCGGGCGGTGTCGCCCCGTCCGCGTCCACGTAACCGATCCAATCCACGGTCGGTGCCAGTCTCAAACCCTCGATCAACGCCCCGCCCTTTCCAATCGGCCGACGGATGTCGTCGGCGCGGATCTCCGGGAATTCCCTCGCCACCCGCTGAACGATTTCGAGCGTGCCGTCCGTACAGCCGTTCAGGACCACGAGCATCTCGAAACGTCCGTGATAGTTCGCGCGAAAATACTCCGCGTAGTCGCGCAGAGTTGGTTCGATCCGATCCTCCTCGTTGTACGCGGGAATCAGGATCAGCAGACTGGGGGCCGAATTGGACACGGGCGGGGACTTAATCAGAGGTGTCGGGACGGTTCAATCCGCTACTCGCGATCCAAATCAAGCTGGTGGGCTTCAAGTGTCGTCCCCTCGCTCAGTCGGAGATTGGAAACGGCGCGGTTGTAATCCGCCAACGCGCGCAATTCGGAGAGCCTCGCGCCGGTGAGATCCCGCTGCAGCTGCAAGACGAAGAAACTCGTGCTCTTGCCGTTGGCCAGCTTCTTCTCCTCCGCCTCGAGCGCCGCCTCGGCGTACAGCCGGGCTTCCCGGGTCGCGTCAATCCTCGCGTAGGCGGTTCGCGCCGCCTTCACCGCGTTGTCAATTTCGACCACGATCTGCTGCTCCACCTGCTTGTAGGAAAGCACCAACCTCTCCTTCTCCAGCCGGCTCGCGTGATAGGCGTTTCGGGCGACCTTGTTGCTGAAGGGAATGGTTAGAATGATGCCGTACGAGTAGTTTTGTCCGCTGCCGTCGCGAATCCCTTGAAAACCGTTGTCGAGATTCGAGCCGAACCCGTTGTGACCATACGTGAGGCGCAGATCCAGCGAGGGCAGAAGCTGATTCTTGTTGAAGCGCAAAACGACCTGCTGCCGCTCCAACTGCTCCTTCGACTGCAGCAGGTCCGGACGCAACTCCAGCCCCATCCGCCAGCTTTCCTGCAAATCGAAGGTCTGCGCCACGGCGATCAGGTTGTCAGCGGGTTCGACGGAAACCGAAGCCCACGCGATAAAGTCGTCGCTCAGCATTCCCTTCAACGTGTTCATCTGGGTCTGGAAATCCACCTGCGCCGTCAACAGGTCCGCCTTGCGCGCCGCGACCTGGGATTCCGCCTGCTTCTCGTCCAAGGGAGCCATCGCCCCGAGTTCCACCTTGCGGCGGTTCTCCGCGAGCAGTCGCTCCGCCAGCCGCAGCGCCGTCTCCTGCACCTGGATGTTTTCCCTTCGATAAACCAGTTCGAAATAGGCCTGCTCCACCGAGGTGATCGTCCGCATGATCTGTTGCCGCAGCGCCAGTTCGTCGATCTTCAAGGTCAGGCGATTGATCGCGATGCTTCGCCGGTCGCTGTTGATCAGAAAATTCTTCAGCAACGGCTGGGTGACGGTCACGCCGAGATCCGAGGAATACTGATGTGAGGGAAAAAAGGTGCCGCTCTGACGATTCAGGTTGCCGCTGAGGCGATACTCCGTGCCGTACGGCAATCTTCCTGAAATTCCGGGCCCGTAGGATTCCGCGAAGGTATCGCTTCCCTGCCCGAAACGGGCGCTGTTCGGATCGCTTGAACCGGGCGAGGCCCGAAAGCTTTTCGTCGCCGAGATGTTGAAAGCCGGATCAAACGCGCCGCGAGATGTTTCGAGGTTGTAGAAATCGATGCTCGGCTGAAGCCGGCGGATGCGAATGTCCAGATTGTTCTCAAGCGCCCGCTCCACGCAGTCAGCCAGCGTGAGCCGCTCTGCCGCGACAGCGCCTTCCTCCGCGCGGGAGGCACCCGTGACCAATACGAGCAGGATCAGGGTTGTTAACTTTTTCAAAAGCATTGTCGCGAACCTTGAAAGAATTGGACCGCCCGGTCAATCAGCCCTCCGCCGCCGCGCGTTGCAGCCGGTCCCGGATACCGCGCCATTCCGGCGTGTCCGCCACCTCCTCGACAACAATCAGCTCCACGCCCTCCTCGTCGCATCGATGCAATTCCGCGTAGAGCGCCCGGGCGAAGGCCTCGGGATCATGCGGGAGAACGCAGACCTTGGAATTGTCCATGCCCAGCGGGACGTTCGTGTGTGCGAGAACACGCCAGCATTCCCTTCCGTCGGCGTGGCCTTCCAATTCTTTCGACAACTCCAGACGGTCCTTCCACGAACGGATCACCACTTTCGCCGCCGGTGAATAGTGCTTCAGCAGCAGGCCCGGACTCCGAAGGCTCCCGGCATCGTTCGCACCGACCGCTTCCACCTTCGCGTTCAGGACTGCGGCGACGGATTCCTCATGAATCAGCCCCGGGCGCAGGATCCGGACCGGCGTCGCGGTGAGATCGACAACGGTTGATTCGATTCCAATTTGTGCCTGTCCGCCGTCAACAATGAGCGGCAAGCGGTCACCAAGGCCTTTTCGGACGTGCTGCGCGTTCGTTGGCGAGAGGCCGTTAGAGGGATTCGCGCTGGGAGCGGCCAGGGGAAAGCCGCAGGCCTTGATCACCTCGCGCATGATGGGATGCCCGGGCCAACGCACGCCGACGGTATCCCCGCCCGCCGATACGATGGACGGAATCAGGTCGGACTTGGGCAGAACGAAAGTAATCGGTCCGGGCCAAAATGCGTCGGCAAGCTTTTGTGCCGCTTCAGGCCACGCCGCCACGCACCGTTTGGCCATGGTGACGCCATCGACATGCACGATGATCGGATTGTGAGACGGGCGCCCCTTGATCGCGTAGATCCGCGCCACCGCTTCCGGGTCCATCGCGTTGGCCGCGAGCCCGTAGACGGTTTCCGTGGGCAGGGCGACCACCTCTCCCGCCGCGAGCAGATCGGCGGCGGCCTTCACGGCCGCGCGAAACAGGGCGGGGGTGTGCGTGGGCAGAATCTCGGCCATGGCGCCCATCAAGCCGCCAGTTCAGCCAGCTTCGCGGCCCCCCTGCCGTCTGCAATCACGCTCTGGGCCAATTCCCAACCCGCGCTGATCGAACCCGCTTTGCCCGCCACAAACAAGGCCGCGCCCGCATTCAACAGGACCGCTTCGGCCCGTGGACCCGTGTCCTCTCCCTTGAGAATCGCCCGCGTGATCGCCGCGTTGGCCTCCGCGTCCCCGCCGGCAAGATCTGCCAGCGTCACCGATTGGAGTGGGAAGTCTGCGGGCGAAAGCGTCGTCACTGAAAAACCCTTCTCCTGATAGAACTCGGCGATCGTGCTTTCGCCGAGTGTGGAAAGCTCGTCCATGCGCTGCCCGGTTCCGGCGATTTCACCGCAAACAACCATCCCACGCCGCAATCCGAGAGACTGCAACACCTTCGCGAGCGGTTCGCAAAGGGACGGATTTGGAACACCCACAATCTGGGCTGTCGGTCGGGCAGGATTCAGCAACGGTCCGAGGAAGTTGAAGATCGTTCGCTGCCCCCGCTCCGCGCACAGCTTCCGTGCCGGCACGATATGCTTGAACGCGGGGTGGTATCCGGGCGCAAACAAGAATGCGAAGCCTTTGGATTCCAAATTGGCGGCCGCCTCCTCCGGGGACAGTTCGGTCGGAATGCCCAAGGCCTTCAGAACGTCAGCGCTGCCCGATTTCGAGGTGATGGCCCGGTTGCCGTGTTTCGCCACGGTAACACCGGCCGCAGCGCAAAGAATCGCGCTGGTTGTTGAAATGTTGAAGGTGTTCAACTTGTCACCGCCCGTGCCGCACACGTCGAGAATTTCACCCTTTCGAAGGGCGTCGCTCACCGGCACCACCGTGGCCCGCTCTCGCAATTCCCGCGCGAAAACGGCGATTTCTTCCGCCGTCTCTCCCTTCGCGGCCAATGCGGTCAGAAAGGCCGCCTTGTCTTCGGGATCGTCGTGCTCGTACATCAAGCCCGTCAAAGCCGAGCAGACCTGTCCCTCGTCCAGATCTTTTCCGGCGGCCACCTGTTTCGTCAGTTCCTCAAACACAAGCGCTACAGTAGAAAGGCATTGCGTCGGGGAAAGCCAAAAAGGCGGAATGCCTGCGTGAATTCTCGAGTTAGGATTCCCCCGGTGGGAGATTGGAAAATTCACCCCCGCAGCCACGCCAGATAGCGATCATTTCCGCCCTCAATCGCGGTCACGACGAACTCCGGCGTGTCGTAGGGATGTTCGGCCAAGACCTTCGACTCCAAGTCTGTGAGCCTTTCCAAAGTTGTCTTCATCAGAAGCAACACCTCCTGCCCGCACTCCAGTTTCCCCTCCCATCGGTAGTGCGACTCGACGCCGGGCAGCATGTTCACACAGGCTGCGAGCCCCGCCTCCACCACCGAGCGGGCGATGCGCCGCCCCGTGTCGATATCCGGCGCGGTCACAAAGACCATCCGGCAATCCTTCGCATCGATCATTCACCGCCTCCAATCTTCCGTTTCGCCAACACGCCAAGCA
>JADHOF010000294.1 GCA_016779125.1 Verrucomicrobiia bacterium
ATACATCCAGTCGAGCGGAAAGCTTTCCTCAACGTAGAACTCGTGGTTCGGATTCCGGTCAAACATGTCCTTGGTCAGCAAGCCGTTGATCGCCATCACGGCCACCTGTCCGCTCACGGACACCCGACCGGAGGCGGGATCATAATTCACCTGCTCACCCGGCTTGATCTGCTTGGGCTCGTTCGGCCGTGTCATGTCATGCTCCAGACGCCGCTGGGCATCGGAGACGTATTGCTCGAAAGAACGCTGGGAGGTCTCGGGGGTGGATATATGAATCTCGAGATCGGGATACACTCCGCCCTCGCTCTTCGCGATGGCCTCACCGAAATACTCTTCCAGCAACAGCCGGTTGAGTCTGATCAGCGTGTGACTCTGCGGATTCTGCGCGATGAAGCGACGGAGGCGCTGGGATAGTTCGATGCCATCGAATCGCTCCGGAGCGTAAAGCGGCCCGGCCTCCAGAAGTCCGTTGAAATCCTCCGCCAACCCATCCTTGAGCCGGGACTCGTTCGCGTCGCCATCGAGTTGCCCTTTCGTGTTCTCGCTTAGCTGGTCGAAAAGGTGTCGGGAAAATGCGTCCGTGCCCGCCTTGATCTTTTTCGCCACCGCGCCCGCGTCCACAATATGGTCGTCCTCGAAAAACGAACTTCCAGCCCGGCGATCCTTTTCAATCCAGTCGCCGATACCGGTGAAGACCTTGTCCAAGGGACGCACCAAACGCGCCATCGCGTTGGTCTTCACACCCAGTTCACGCTCAGACTTGGACCGCAAGGCTTCCTGAAAAAACGGAGGGTCTATCTGCGTGCTCCGGTTGTAATGCGCCCGGATGTACATCAGGTAGGTCGCGTCCGCCAAGGCGTTCTGCGTGATGATATAAACGTCGCGGCGGTCAAAGTCGGGATCCAGACGCTTCTGCGGCGGAATGAAGCTTTCGCAAAAGATCATGTAGGTCGGGCAGAATCGTCCCGGGTCTGTTCCGCCGTACAGCACCGCGTCGCGCGCCATCTCGGGATACAAGGCGTTGCCCGCGCTATCCTTGAAGGGTGGAGTGAACATATCGTGGCCGAACCAGTATCCGAAAAGATGTCCGCGCTCCTCGTTTTCAGCCCAATGGGAGCTGAAGGTGAACACCGGAAACAGCGCGATGACCACCAGCAGGGGTTTCAGCGGCACTTCATCCGCCTTCATCGCGATCAAACCGAACACCGAGATCGCCAGTATGACGCCGATGATCGAGGTCATTCGCGCCACCCAATAGAGATCCTCCGACGTCGCCATGGCGAACACTGCCACCATGGTGGCCAATGCCGCGCCGATCATCACGATCGGCCGCCAATTCCGATATCGGGCCAGCAACGCTCCCGCGATCAATGCCAGTCCGTGCCCGATGAACATCGATACCGGCACGTAGGAAGCGGTGAAAAACACACGGTTCAACTGCTGACTTTGCCGGTCCGGCTGCGGATTCAGGAGGAAAAGCAGCAGCAACGAAAGAAAGAGATAGATCATCCCCACCCCGCCAAGCCACGCGCGAACGGGATGTTTCCTGTTCTCCTCATAGAACAGGAAGGGGACGAGCGCCATCAGCAGGAAGATGTATCCGCAGGCCAGGCCGGCCAGCAACCAGATGATCGCAGCCGCGCCCTTCGCCTTCACAATGATGATCAGGCCCACGAACGCATAGAGGCCGGAAGCGATCAGCAGCCAAAGCCGCTGCGTTTCCGTGATCCGCCGATAGTAGATGGCGATCACCGGAACCAGCACCAATGCCAGATAGACGAGATTAAACTCCTCAATGGCACCGCCGACATAGGTGGCGATCTGCTCGACAAAACGATCCAGCCCCGAGGTCGGATTCGCCTTCTCATACTGGCCGCGACTCAACGCATGCATGAATCCTTCGACGATGCGCGGATAGCCCCATTGCATCGGCGGATTCGACATGCCCGCCAGCGGCATATAGAGGTAGAACAGCGTTCCGCCGACCCAGGCCAGATAAGATCCGATCGCCGGCACCACACGGGTCATCAGGGCGTTGCTCTTAATGGTCATCACCACCGCAAGGACGACGCACATTCCCCCGATGCAGAGGAAGGCGTTGAAAATCAGCGGGTTCCCCAGCGTGCCGCCATCGCCTCCTTTGATCCCCTTGTAGACGAGGCCCAGGAAAAAGACGAATGCGTTCAAAACAAAGCGATCCCGCCCGAGCGCGCGATCGCGGGCCAGGATGGCGATCTCCATTCCCACCACCGCCACCAGCAAGGTCTGGTGATTCGTGAAACAGATGCCCGCCCAAAACCACGCCAGATAGAGCCACTTGTGCTGATGCGGGGCATGCATCCAGCGCATCAGACAGATCATCTGCAACACGAGCGTCAGCACGCTCAGGGTGTACACCTCCACGATCACCGCCTGACTCCACATGAATCCGTTGAAGCCCATCAACATGCCGGCCACATAACCGCACACCCCGCTCACCAGACGCGTCTTCTCCTCGGGGATCTCCCTCAAAGATTCGAACAGCTCGAACATTGAACGTGTACCTCGCGAAACCATCATGGCGATGAGACCGCACGAGAACGCCCCGGCCACCGCGGAGGACAGCGCGACCCGCCACGCGATGTTCGAAAACGGCACCAGCTTGGTGAACAGCCAGGTGTAGAGCGTCCAGACAGGATACCCGGGCGGATGCGGAATGCCCGCGTACATCGACCCAACGGCCAGCTCACCGGAGTCCTCCAGGGTGAGATCCGGAGCCAGCGTCCAGTAGTATCCGATCATCACCACGAGAGACGTGATGGCGAAGGTCAGCCAATCCACCTTGTGGAACAGCTTCGAGACCGGCTCCGTCGGCGCGGCCTCCTGCCGGCCGAAAACAAACGCGTCCCCTGCCCCGGCCCTGGCTGCGTCCGCCCGCCGCTCAGGTCGGTCGCCGCTGTTTGAAACCGTGGCGGAGTCCTGGTTGCGCTGACGCTTGCCGGCTTTCCCGGCACGCTTGTTCGAATTGTTCGAGTTCATCCGTGCTACTGCTGTCGCGCCCCGGAGGACGCCTGAAAAAAGAGCGCTAAATTCAAGGCGCAAGGCACCCTTTGTCCATCCGAAAATCCGCTAAAAACAAAGGTTTAAACGCAATTGGGCCGGCACAAGCCGCCCCGGGCGCTCACCGGATGTAGACAGGACGAATTCAGAATCGCTCGAAGAAAATCCCTCCTTGCGGGGAATCCTGTAGCCAAAAGGCCGCTCAAAGCAACGGCGGGGTCGGCGGAACAATGAAGCCACCTTCGCGGGCCGGAGAGATCGGGACCACCGCTGCGGTTTCACGCGCGGCCTTGAAATCCGCAAATGCGGGAGGCGGGGGCACCTCATCAAGCTCCGGAGCTCGCTCAGCCAATCCGAGACGCTCCAACAACTCCTGAGCCAACACCTCGTAGGCGGCCGCTCCCGCCGAATAGGGATCGTAGTAAATGATCGGCTGACCGAAGCTCGGAGCTTCCGCGAGGCGGGTCGTGCGGGGAATGTTCGTCTCGAAAACACGGTCCGCGAAATGGTTTCGCACCTCTTCCACCACCTGCCGCGAAAGCCGCGTCCTCCCGTCAAACATCGTCATGATCACCCCGAGAAGATCCAGATCGGGGTTCACGCCGGATTCGCGGATCTGGTTCAAAACCCGGGTGATCATCGAAATTCCCTCCAAGGCGTAGTACTCGCACTGTAGAGGCACAACGAGATGATCGGCCGCAGCGAAGACGTTCAGCGTCAGAACATTCAACGACGGGCCGCAGTCGATGATGATGAGATCGTAGCGATCCGTCGCCTTGATCGGGGCGATCGACTCGCGCAACCGCACGAGATGGTTCTCCACCTTGGACAACTCCATCTCCGCGCCGCACAGATCAACCTCGCTCGGAATGATGTCGAGGTTGTCGTAATCGGTATGCTGAATGATGGAATTGATGTCCTCCTGCCCCAGCAACACGCCGTAAATGCTCGCGCCCGACTTCTTTTCCAACCCCAATCCGCTGGTGGCGTTGGCCTGCGGATCCATGTCGATCATGAGCACGTTTGTGCCTGTCGACGCCACGCAAGCGGCCAGATTGACGGCGGTCGTGGTCTTTCCGACGCCGCCCTTCTGATTGGCGATGGCGATAACTATGGCTGGCACAGGCGGATTTAAGGTGACCGCACCAAGACGCGCAAGGATTCAAGTTGCCGCTGCCCCTCTCTGCCGGTATCACGTCCCGGGCGACCTCCCGGATCCCGAAATTCATGAGCGAAATTCTCGTCATCGGCCACAAGAACCCTGACACAGACGCCATCTGCTCCGCCATCGGCTACGCGGAATTCAAACGTCGCACCGGGCTGACGGACGCGATTGCCGCGCGCTGCGGGGAAATCAACGACCGCACGGATTTTGTACTCAAAACTTTCGGTGCCGATCCGCCCCGCCTCGTCACCGACGTGTCCCCGACCGTCCGTGACGTGATGCAGACAAATGTCATCAGCGCCGACCTGCACACGACCGTGGCGCAGGCCCTCGGAATGATGGACAGCCGTCACCTGCGAGTCCTTCCCGTCCTGAATCCAAACCGCACCTGCGCCGGACTGGTTTCGATGTTCAAGCTCAGCCGTTTCTTTGTTCCGGCGGAGACCCGGGCCACGGAGAGCCGCAGACTGCTCAGTTCACTTGGCGGTCTGGCCCAGGCCCTCGGAGGCCGGCTCGAATTCGGCGTCCGCCCCATGGAGGAGGAGGAGTTGACCATGATGATCGGCGCCATGAGCGATATCTCATTCAACCGTCGTCTGAATGATTATGATCCCGACAAGCTCGTCGTCATCGTGGGCGATCGATGGGACATCCAGAATCTCGCCATCCGTGAAAAGGTCCGCTGCCTAGTCGTCACCGGCGATCTCGAAATCGAGAAAAAGACCCTCGACGCCGCACGAGAAAACAACGTGACCGTCATCTTGTCCCCCCATGACACGGCCACCACGGCAAACCTTTGCCGCGCCGCGATGCCGGTCCGCCACGTTCTTCACGACGAGTTTCTGACCTTCGATCAGGAGCAGCGGCTTGACGCGATTGAGCGAAAGGCCACCGATTCGCGGTTCCAGGCCTTCCCCGTCCTGGACAAGGACAAGCGGCTTGTCGGCATTCTTTCAAAGTCGGACTTTCTCAAGCGCGTCAATCGCCAGCTCATCCTGGTGGACCACAACGAGCTTTCCCAGGCGGTCAACGG
>JADHOF010000295.1 GCA_016779125.1 Verrucomicrobiia bacterium
GTCCGGTTGCCCAAAGCATGACGAACGACCGATCGCCGTATTGCCGGGTCGAGGCGGCTCCACTGGGTCAATACAGCATCGAAAGCGCCCGGCTCGGTCATGCCTAACAGAGCTGTCACGACGCCTTGCCGAATCTCCGCATTGGAATGGGCCACCAACAGCCCGACGAGCGCGCCGCCACTGAAGTCATAGCCCGCGGCCGAGAGTTTCCTGATCCCCTCCAGGCGCTCCTCGCGTGGCACGCCGGTGTCGGTCAAACGCTCCTTGAGCTTTTCAAAGCGCTCAGCCAATGGGCTTCCCAACAGATGTTTGAACAGCCGATCCCCACGCCCCTTCAATCCCTCGTCCAGCGCGGTTAGAATCGCGCCGACGCCGGATTCCCCCCATCGGGAGTCGATCATTTTCAGCAGGGCCTCAATCTCCTTCGTTTTCCCGGACATGCCCGCCATCCGGGCAAGCGGTATCGCAGACGGGGCTTCCGTTTTGCCTAGGGCTGACACAAGACCTGCAAAATCATCACGGACGGCGTTGAACACGACCGCCCGCATCCATTCGTTGTCTCCGTCCCGAAGCAACAAGCGTTTCAAGATTTGACTGCGATCGGGCATTTCGATCCGGCTCAAGGTCAAGGCAAGCTGATACCGGACAGCCCGAGACGCGTCTTCCGACATCGCCGCGACCGACTCCCGTAGCTCAGATGAAAGGGGCTCCTCAGAAATCGTTCTGAGCGCATTCAGCCGTACGCGTTCATCGGTGTCGGCAAGTCCTCGCGCCATGTCGCGCCCGTCAAGTTGCCCGGTTGCAGAAAGCAAATGGAGCGCGTGCACCTTGCCCAGCGCCGGCATGGACTCCCACTCCCCCTTGATCACCGAAGCAATCCCGGCCTCCGCGCGCTGATACAAAACACGTGAAGCCGTATTCCGCACCCAGCCGTTTGGACTCCCCAGAGAACGAATCAGTTCCCGATCGCTTTTCGCTCCCAGATCGGGACGGCCGGGATGCTCAAAGCCGTCCTTCACCACCCGATAGATCCGCCCGCGATCGTTGCCGCTGTTCAGGTCAAGATGTTGCTTGATGGGTTCCGGCAGCGACCAGGGATGTTCGATCGTTTCGCGATACATGTCGGCGATGTAGAGACAGCCGTCGGGTCCGTTGGCGAAGTGTACCGGACGAAACCAGTTGTCCCTTGAGGCGATGAATTCCCGGTCGCGTTCATCCGCCGGTCTGCGCGCCACCGGCGGGAGGGTGCTGTGATCGACGAGTTTTCGGTGAACCAGATTTCCTCCGGCATCACCGATGAACAGGTTGTCGCTGAATTCAGGTCCGTACGAATCGCCCTGATATACGGTCAGTCCGCTGGCCCCGGTGAAGTAGCCGGACACCCGACCGCCGCCCTCGACCACCCCGCGAACAACTCCGCTGATTCGCCATCGGGTTCTGATGACACGCCAGGGCTCGTCCGGGCTCAGTCGGAAAACTTCCGCCGCCCTGCCCTCCTCCGCGATGCTCACTCGGTGCGAAGGCAGCTGGAACAAGGGATTGCGCCCCGAGTCCCGGTACTCGTACATCGCGGTCTGGGCGTGATCGGAATTGCTGCACAGAAACTTGCGACCTGCGGAGTCAAAACTCATGCCGTATTGACCGCCTCCCGTCTCGGGCCGGATATCCAGCCTCTTCGGGTCAAAACTGAAATCGACCCGGTTCAGGCGCAGCGGGGCGATGTCGGGGCGGTCCGGGCGTGTTACCTCTGTTCCGTCGATCGTGCCACAGGTGCCGTGGATCCGGTTGTCCAATCCCCATTGAAAGCTGTTGAAAAGCGCCTGCACGTTGAGCCTCGAAGCCTTGGCTCCGAATCCGGTGAACACGACCTTCCGCTCGTCCGCCCGTCCGTCGCCGTCGTTGTCCCGGCACCAGAGGATATCCGGCGTCGCCCCGATAAACACGCCCCCGTCATAGCACACCAAGGCCGTGGGCCACGGCAGCCGGTCGGCATACACACTGGCCTGGTCGTATCGCCCGTCTCCGTCGGAATCCGTCAGCATCCGCACCCGGCCCAGATGGGGATCCTCCTCGCGCCGTTCGGAGTAGTCGATCATCTCCACCACGAAGAGTCTTCCCTGCTCGTCAAAGCACATCGTCACCGGATCAACGACCAGCGGTTCGCACGCCGCGATCTCAAGATGAAACCCCGCCTTCACCGTAAACGACTTCAGCGCCTCCTCCGGCCCCAGAGGCAGTATTCGCGGCATCGCCGAGGGATCAACCTGCAACTCGGCCGCGAAGCTCCGGGGCGGTTGCGGCATCAACAGGCAGGCAAAGGCGGTCGCCAGGATCACAATTCGTGCGGGCATGGCATCAAGTACGTCACAGCCGGGAACCCGCGTCAACTGTTTGGATGGGTTGCCCGGACATTCGGGAATTGTCCGGCCCCTTCCCGGCCCCTAACGTCCCGCCCATGAACATTCTTGTGGCGGGCGGCGCGGGATATATCGGATCGGTCTTCGTCGAGGAGGCGTGCGAGGCGGGACACACGGTCACCGTGTTCGACAGCTTGATCGAGGGCCACCGCGAAGCGGTGGATCCCCGCGCGACCTTCATTCAGGGAGACCTCGCCGATCACGCCGCGACACTCGCCGCCCTGCGCGCGTCAAAGGCGGAAGCCGTGCTGCATTTCGCGGGATTCATCATGGTCGGGGAGTCCATGCAAAACCCGACGAAATACTTCCGCAACAACGTGTCGAATTCCATCGAACTGCTCGACGCCTGCGTTCAGGCCGGCGTGAAGAAGATGGTGTTCAGCTCGACGGCTGCGGTGTTTGGAATGCCGGAGCGCGTTCCGATCGAGGAGGATTTTCCAAAGCTGCCGGTCAACGCCTATGGCGAGTCCAAGCTGATGTTCGAAGCGCTTCTGCGCTGGTACAAGAAAATCCACGGCCTGGACTATGTCGCGTTCCGCTATTTCAACGCGGCCGGTGCCAGTGCGACCCGGGGAGAGGCGCACCGGATCGAGACGCATCTGATTCCGAACGTGCTCAAGGTGCCGCTTGGGCAGAAGGAGAACTGCGCCATCTTCGGCACCGACTACCCGACACCCGACGGCACCTGCATTCGCGACTACATTCACGTCCGCGACCTCGCCTCGGCCCACCTGCTCGCCCTGAAGCCGGAGGCGAGCGGTCATTTCAATCTCGGCAACGGTGAGGGCTATTCCGTGCGCGAAGTCATCGAGACCTGCAAGGCGGTCACCGGCAAGGACATTCCCGTCGTCGAACAACCCAGGCGCGCCGGCGATCCCCCACGCCTGATCGCCTCGTCGGCCAAGGCCATCAATGAGCTGGGCTGGCAGCCTCGCTTCCGCGCGCTCGCGGATATTGTTTCAAGCGCCTGGCAGTGGCATTCCGCGAATCCCGACGGCTACCAATGAGCCGCGACAAGCCGGGCGAATTCCGCCGCTTGCGGCTTTGATCGTGCTTTCACCGGCCCCGTCCAAGTAGGCTCCGCCGATGGCGAAGCGGCTTTTTCTTCTGGACGGCATGGCGCTCATTTATCGGGCGCATTTCGCGTTCATCCAGCGTCCGATCGTGAACTCGAAAGGAGTCAACACGTCGGCTCTCTACGGCTTTACCAACACGCTGCTCGATATCATTGAAAAGCGGCAACCCACCCATCTTGGCGTCGCCTTCGACACGTCCGACCCCACGCCCAGACACGAGATCTATCCGGCCTACAAGGCGCAACGCGAGGCCATGCCGGAGGATTTGGCGGCGGCGATTCCGCATGTGTTCCGCATGGTCGAGGCCTTCAATATTCCGCTGTTGAGGATTCCCGGCTTCGAGGCCGACGACCTCATCGGCACGATGGTCAAACGGGCCGAGGTCGAGGGATTCGAGTCCTACATGGTCACGCCCGACAAGGACTTCAGCCAGCTCGTCTCGGACAAGACCTTCCTCTACCGCCCCGGCCGCAAGGGAGGCGACGTGGAAATCCTCGGCGTTCCCGAAGTACTCGCGGCTTGGGGGATCAAACGAATCGACCAGGTCATCGACATCCAGGGCTTGCAGGGGGACGCGGTGGACAACATTCCCGGCGTGCCGGGTGTCGGACCCAAGACCGCCCAGAAACTGATCGAGCAGTTCGACACCCTCGAGAACCTCCTCGCCTCAACCTCGCAGCTCAAAGGCAAGCAGAAGGAGCGGCTCGAAGAGTTCAAGGAACAGGCCCTGCTTTCCAGGGAACTGGCCCGAATCATCATCGATGCCCCCATCACCGCGACCTTCGACGATCTAGAGATCAGCGGACGCAACGAGGACGCGCTCAAGGAGCTTTGCACCGAATTCGAATTCAACTCCATCGGCAAGCGCCTGCTCGGTGGTGCCTTCAAGGCGGGACATGGTAGCCCGGCCAAGGACGAGGATTTGCCGACGGACTCCGAACCCGTGACGCTCAAGACGATCGCGGATGTCCCACACGCCTACCGCCTGATCACCAAAGCCTCCGAACGCGCCGCATTTGTCTCCGAATTGGAGCAGCGCGATGCCTTCTGCTTTGACCTGGAAACCACGGGTCTGGATCCCCGCAACGCCGGCATCCTCGGTCTGGCTTTTTCCTTTGCCGCCCATCAGGCCGTTTATGTGTCCTTGCCCCATGACGCCGATGCCGCGAAGAAGGCTCTGGAAGAATTTCGCGACCTTTTCACAAACCCAAAAACGGAGAAGGTCGGGCACAATCTGAAATTCGACTGCAGCATTCTGAAACGTCACGGGATTGACGTTCGCGGCCGCCTCTTCGACACGATGATCGCCCACAGCCTCATCGAGCCGGATCAGCGTCACAAGATGGACTACCTCGCGGAGCGTTATCTCGGCTACACCCCGATTCCGATCTCCAAACTCATCGGGGACAAGGGCGACGAGCAGCTCGGAATGGCCCTGGTGCCGGTCGAGGAGATCGCCGAGTACGCCGCCGAGGACGCGGACGTGACGTGGCAGTTGCGAGAGAAGCTGATTCCCCTGCTGAAGGAACACGGCCAGGAACGGGTGTTCTACGAGATCGAGGCCCCGCTGATCTCGGTGCTGGTGGACATGGAATATGAAGGCGTTCGCGTCGATGCCGAAGCCTTGGCGGACTACTCGGTTGAACTGGGGGAAAAGATCGCGATCTACCAGACGGAGGTTCACGAACTCGCAGGCGAAACCTTCAATCTCGCG
>JADHOF010000296.1 GCA_016779125.1 Verrucomicrobiia bacterium
CGGGAGATGCTGAATCCCGTCGAAGAGAAACTGAAGAATGGTCGACGATCCATCCGTGGACGGTGTCCGGAATGCGGGATGGGGCTGCTGAAAATGGTCCAAAGCTGCGGCGTGGACATCCTCGGTTCCGTGGACGAGCCCGACCAGTCCTTCGCCCCGATTGCGCCCTGATCTCCTCGGAAGTATAACAACATGAAAAAGTTCCTCCCCGCCTCCGTTTTCGTCCTCGCCGCAATTTATGTCAGTTCGATGGCGGTCGCCGATGACAAGCCCGCGTCCCGCGAACGTGAGCGAGGAGCAGAGCCGGAGCGCCGCGCGAGATTGCCGGAGAAGCCCCGCGAACGGGAGCACGCCGAGGTGCGCGAGCGGGATGCCCATGCCCGCAAGGCGGAACACGATCAGAGGCCCGAAGCCGTGGAACGCCGCCTTCACCACCTCTTCGCGGCGGCCGAAAACCTCGAGGCGGCCGGTCGTCACGACCTTGCCGGGCAGCTGCATCGGGAGGCCGTGCAGATGCAAGAGGAACTGGAACACCGCGTGCGGGCGGAGCGAGGCAAAGGCCCCGCCCCGAGCAACGCCGAGCTGGCCCAGGCGGTTCACCAGCTTCAACGGCAGGTCCACGAACTCTCGGAAGTCGTCAGCAAGCTCCACCGCGAGCTCGCGGAACGCAGGCGATAGACCGCCCCCGCCGCGTCATCGCTTGCCGATACGGGCTCTTCTTGCCAGTAATGCCGGCTTGCGCATGAGCGAGATCGTCAACATTGCCGCCTACAAATTTGTCACTCTGGACCGCCTGTCGGAACGGCGGACGGAGTTGCTGCAACTTTGCGAAAGGCTCGGCCTGCGCGGCACGATTCTGCTCGCCCCGGAAGGGATCAATTCCTTTCTGGCCGCGTCCCGCGAGGCCATCGACGAGTATCTCAAGACGCTTCGCGGCCGGCCGGAGTTCGCGGACCTGGAGGTGAAGGAAAGCCTGGCCGATCGGCAGCCGTTCAATCGCATGTTGGTCCGGATCAAGAAGGAGATCATCGCCTTCGGCGTTCCGGGCATTGATCCTTCGAAATATTCCTCGCCGCGGGTGACGCCCCGCGAGCTGAAGCGATGGCTGGATGAGGGACGGGACATCAAACTCGTCGACACCCGCAACGACTACGAATACGCGATCGGCACCTTCGACAACGCCATCCGGCTTGAACTGGAGGAATTCCGCGACTTCCCCCGGGCGGTCGCCGAGCAATTGCCGGAGTCGATGAAGAAGCAGACGGTGGTCACCTTCTGCACCGGGGGGATTCGGTGTGAAAAGGCGGCGCCCTTCATGGAAAGCGTCGGGTTCGAAGACGTCTACCAGTTGGAGGGCGGCATTCTGAAATACTTTGAGGATTGTGGCGGGGAGCATTATCGGGGTGAGTGCTTTGTCTTTGACCAGCGCGTCGGGGTGGATCCGGGGCTGCGCGAGACGGAGACGACGCAGTGTTACGCCTGCCAGGCCGTGTTGACCTGCGAGGACCGCGAGTCGCCGGCTTACGTCGCAGGGCGTTCGTGTCCCTATTGCCACCGGACGCCGGCGGAGTCGATCCGGGCCTTGCTGGCGAAGCGAAACGCCGAGCTGGTGCGGCTCATCAATCCGCTTCCGGGCTCGATTCCCTACGAAAACCGGCGGCCCCTGCATGTGCCGGAACGCTTCGATCGCATGAGCGTGATCGAGTTTTTGGACGCGCTGAAAACGGTCTCTTCGCGGGAAGGTTGGCTGTCCGAATGCGCAGCCGGGCGGGTGCGGTTCAACGGGCGGGCGGTGGATGCCGATTTCCCGCTGCGGTCCGGGATGCGTTTGGAGCACGTCACTCCCGAAGCGACGGAGCCGGCCGTGTCCCCCGATCTCCGGGTGTTGTACGAGGACGACGCCATCGTCGTGCTCGACAAGCCGGCGCCCTTGCCGATGCATCCCTGCGGGCGATTCAACCGGAATTCCCTGCAGCATTTTGTCGAGCTGCTGTATCCGAAGCTGAAAGTCAGGCCGGCGCATCGTCTGGACGCGAACACCTCCGGACTGGTCGTCTGCAGCAAGGCGCGGAGTGTCGCGCGCAACCTGCAGCCGCAGTTTGAGCAGGGCAACGTGGAGAAGACCTATCTCGCCCTGGTGCGGGCCGCGCCCGTGGAAGACGAGTTTGAATGCGCCGCCGCAATCAGTCGGGACCCCGCGATGGCCGGGGGGCGCGTGATTGTGGAGGACGGTTTGCCGGCCCGTACCCGATTTCGGGTGCGGGAGCGTCGCGCGGATGGCACGACCCTGCTGGAGGTCAGGCCGTCGACCGGTCGCACCAATCAGATTCGGCTGCACCTGCAGCATCTGGGCATGCCGATCGTGGGCGACCCGCTCTACCTCGCCGACGGGGAGCTGGGAAGGACCCAGACCCTCACGCCCGAGGACCCGCCGATGTGTCTGCACGCCTTCGCCTTGGAATTCACCCATCCGGGAACGCTGGAGCCGACGCGTTTTGAATCGCCGCCGCCCGCGTGGGCTGCCTCTTCGGAACGGGCGACAGCATAGGCGCTGAATTCACCGGAATCAGTCCTGATCGAGATCATCCTGAAATAGCCCATCGTCTCCCGTCACGACCTGAACGGTACCTCGCCACACCCGAATGAGGTGGCCATTCTTGTTTTCCAGGACCGCCCCCTTTTAGTCGATTGCCCCAATGAGTGATCCGAGAATGGCGGTTGCAAAGCGCGCGAGCTCGGTAAAGAATTTTCACCGGCTGCACGCCCCCCCACAATTCCGCATGTCCTCCAAATCCAAGATCTTGATCGTCGAAGACGACGCGCTGATCGCCCAGCTATACTGCCGGCATTTCGAGAAGAATGATTTCGAAGTTGTGCTGCACGAAGACGGGGAGAAGGCGATCGAATACCTCACTGCCGAGCGACCCGATGTGGCCCTGCTCGACCTCATGCTGCCCCGGGTGAACGGGCTGGATATTCTGCAATTTGTCCGCAGTGAAGAGCGGTTGAAGGATCTTCCCTGCGTCGTTCTCACGAACGCCTACCTGGGTAACATGGTGCAATCGGCCTGGAAGGCCGGCGCGGATCGCTGTCTCACCAAGGTGTTCAGCAAACCGCCCCAGGTGCTTGAGATGATCCAGTCCTTGCTGGCGGAGAATACCCGAAAACCTCGTCCCGCGTTTTCACGGTCGGCGGCCTCGAAGTCGGAGGCTGAAACGTCGGAGCGCGCGTTTCAAGCCGAGTTTCGGACGCAGTCGCCGCGCATCATTGCCGGCATCCGACGCAGCCTGTCCGCGGTCATCAAGACCGAGATGGATGAGGCTTACATCAAATGGTTGGAGGAGCGGTCCATGCTGTTGCAGGGAATGTATCAACAGCTGCATGAGCTGTGTGGCAAGGCCGGCGCGGCCGGCTATGTGCAGTCAGCCCAGCTTTCCAGCGCGTTGGAGGCGCTGCTTCAGGAACTGGCCGAGGTGCCGCAGAACATGACCGCTTCAGTGCTGCGGACGTTTGCGGCCGGCATGGATTTCATCGCGAGCGATCTCGCCGAGCCGCCGACGGGCCGGTCCGGCAGTCAGGCCACCCCGGTCGCCTTGGTGGTGGACGACGAGGCGTTTTCGCGTCGGGCCGTGATCTCCGGTCTGGAGAAAGTCGGTTTGGCGAACGTCGCCCTGAACAATCCGAAAGAGGCCTTGGAGCTACTCCGCGATCGGACGTTCGACCTGATTTTCCTCGATGTTGACATGCCGGAGATGAGCGGGTTTGACACCTGCGTCAAGCTGCGTGAAATGCCGCAGCATTGCCAGACCCCGGTCGTGTTTGTCACCGGGATCAGCGATTTCAACGCGCGGGCCCGGTCTTCGTTGAGCGGCGGCAATGACCTGATCGCAAAGCCATTTCTCCCGATCGAGCTGGCGGTCAAGGCGCTCACCCACCTCTATCGCGAAGCACCGACAAGGTAACAGTCTAACTGTCACCCATGTTCCCGTTCAGTCTGTTACCCATGTTCCCGGTTCATACCCCAGCGCGGGTTACTTTCGATTGCCCGCGGGCGAAGACAAGGTCCTCCCCATCCAAGCGCGCGGTCACCGCGTCGCCGGGGGCGTTTGTTCTGTTTGATTCCTATCTGAAGCTGTTCCATTGAGGTGACCGATCAAGCTCGGGTTACGGGGGCGACGCGATTATCAAGAACCGTAGATTCACTTTGATTTCTTTGGACTTGGAGGTACTGTGAGAAGCGTGAATCCGTTCGTTGGAGGAATCAGAAAACCGCGGCATCAACTCCTGCTGAGACCCTTCGAAAGCCCGATTGAAGAAGAACTTGCAAGGGTTGTTGATAAATACTTGCGGAGGGATTCCCAACTTGCCAACCAAGTTGAATTCTCGACACCAAACGGATCGTTTCGCGTTGATTTCGTTATTTCGTGTGCCCAGCGTCGTATTGCGCTCGAGGCCAACGGCAAGAAATTTCACGACTACAAACGTGACATCTGGCGAGCGGCGTTGATTCTTGGAAACTCGAATATCGATGCCATCTACCACCTGCGCGGTCGTGACATTCTCTTTAATCTGGAATCCGCGCTCTGCGCAATCGCACTCATCGATTCAACGCTGTTTTCCGAGCGTGGTATTCTCAATCTGAAGCAGTTGTCCCGTTTGGCCGTACCGAGAATTCACTCAATCGATGGTTCGGCAGCCATGCGCGTCGAAGTAAGAGGCGGCCGGGAGCTTGGTCACGAAGACGACGATGACCGTGCCCGTTTGCTATACAGCATCAACTATGCTTCGAAAGATCAGCCTGACCGGTGCCTCTGGCGAATTCTCCATCAGATCGCATTGCGACACCCCGGTCTGAAAGTTGCGGATCTGATCAAGCGCTACTCCAGAACACGGATTCCGTGGGACCCAGTCGCTGAGGGAGACTACAACTCGGTCGTGTGGTAACCTCATCTTGGGGTCAGTCAACATATTCATTCATGTATGTCGTGATTTGTTGACCGAGAAAGCGCCGGGATAAACCGGCTTGGAAAAGAGAATGAAAGAGTCTTACAGAGAAAACTTAGCCAGTAGCTCTGGCCTCAAGCCGTACGCTGACGATGGCAATATCGTGGGTGTAGCATCGGTGCGAGGTGGCGCAGGCCAGTCATTGAGCTCCGAAATCAAAGCT
>JADHOF010000297.1 GCA_016779125.1 Verrucomicrobiia bacterium
TGGCACCCCGGTCACGCTCTCGGTCTCCGCCCTCGGCGCCGGCACGCTCGGCTATCAGTGGCGCAGGAACGGCGTGGCCATCGGCAACGCCAACGGGCCGTCCCTCAACCTTCCCGGCGCGGTGGCGGATTCTGCCTGCTATGACGTGATCATCACCAACGCCTTGGGCGGTGTCACCAGCGAAGCAGCGGCCTTGGGCATCTACGTCGCGGCCGGCACCATCGACCCCGGCTTCGCACCGCCGGGCGGCGCGAACAACATCGTCTTCGCCGCCGCCGCCCTGCCCAATGGCAACGTCGCCATCGCCGGTTCCTTCACCGCGGTCGGCAACGATTTCCGCACCCGCTTCGCGGTGCTCGATCCGCAGGGCAACGGCGTCAGCCTGGCGAACAATTTCAGCTCTGCACAGACGATCCTCACCATGGCGGCTGAACCCGATGGCAAAATCGTCATGGGACACAGCACGGGCAACGTCCGGCTCAATCCCGACGGCTCGGTCGACAGCTCGTTCCAAGGGGCCGGGGGCTACACCCCCGTCGTCGCGGTCCACAACGGCCACACCTACATGGGCGGCTTCTTCGGCACCTTCGACGGTTCCCTCCGCCGCGTCACCAGTGCCACCGGGGTTGACGATACCATCTTCGGCTCGAACACGCTGGCTGCCGGCGCGCAGAACGTCACCGCCCTGGCCTTCCAGACCGACGGAAAGATTCTGGTCGGCGAGAGTCCGGGCAGCATGAAGCGCCTCAACACGGACGGCACGCTGGACGCGTCTTTCAGCGTTACGGGCGTCAACCTGAGCAGCGTCACCTGCCTCGGCGTCGCCCCGGACGGCAAGATCTGGGTCGGCAGTTCGTCCTCGCCCAATCTTGCCCGATTGAATCCGGACGGATCCCTAGACACCTCGATCACGGTCAGCCAAGTGGACCGCACCGTCCGCGACTTGGAGATGCTGGGCAACGATCTGCTGGTGGGAGGCGATTTCTTTCCCAACATCAACGGGACCTTCTATCGCGGACTGGTGCGCATTTCCGGTGCCACCGGTCAGGTGGAGCCTTCCTTCGGTCCGGTCGTGGGTAGCACCTCCGTCTACACCATTGCACCACTCGGAAACGGCAAGGTTTTGGTCGGTGGCAGCTTCGCCACGCCCGTCCCGCGTATTGCCCGCGTGGTGGCCCAAGCCGACGTCAGCCTGGCCATCACCTGCCAACCGTCGAACCAGACCCTGACGAACGGTCAGCCGTTGCACCTTACCGTTGGCTGGCAGGGCTCCTCCCCGGCCACCTACCAATGGACCGTCGGCGGGGCGCCGCTCCCCGGGGCCACCAACCAGACGTTCCGAATCAACTCAGTAAACTCAACCAACGCGGGGCCGTATGCCGTGATCGTCACCGACTCCTCCGGTAGCGTCACCAGTGCTCCGGCGAATGTCAGTGTTCGCGGAAGCGGGGAAACCTATCCCGATTGGGCGGCCAGCAACAACATACCTCAAGGCCAAACGGGACCGAATGACGACCCCGATGGCGACGGCGTCTCAAACTTTGTCGAATTCGCGCTCGGCACCAACCCAACCTCGGCGGCATCCAAGGCACTGCCGGCGGATCGCACCATCACGGTCAACAACGTCAAGTATCCAGGCGTCGCGCTGATCCGAAGAAAAGGAGTCGTGGGAGCCAACGTCGAGGTGAAGGCCTTCGGCTCAATCCCGTTCGATTCCGAAATCGCCACGATTCAAGAGGGCCCAGCCGAAGACCTTGCGAACGGCACGGAGCGGATTGTCATCCGGGCTTCCCAACCAATGAACGCGGCAACGATCGTCTTTTTCCTGACGCGGATTCGGCAAGAATAGCCTCGTCGTAAACAAGGTTGAGCCACCGAAATAGAAAAGTCCGCCGTCAAACCATCGACGGCGGACTTTGATCAAATTATTGCCGCAGACTATTTCGACGGGACTGCTTTCGGGGCATCAGGGGCATCCTGACTCTCGATTTCAACCTCTTGGGAGAACATCGATCGGAACATTCCGAAGCGTTTCACGTCGTGAAAGCTGACGAAGAGCATGAAGCCGATCAGCAGCACGGCAAAACCCGTGGTGAGGTATTCCTGCAATTTGACGCTCATCGGCTGCCCTCGCACCGATTCGAAGATCGCCATGGTGATATGGCCGCCGTCCAGCACCGGAACCGGCAGCAGGTTCATCACCGCGAGACTGATGTTCAGGAGGATCATAAACTTCAGCGCCAGCCTGAAATCGGCGTTCACCTGGGCGGAGAGCATCGCCAGAATACCGATCGGGCCGCTGAGGTGACTGGCTTTCACGCCCGTCTTCTTTGAGTTGGCCAAGGCGACGAAGGTCCCCTTGATCTGTTTGAACGTGTCCGCCACCAAAACCCAGGGCAAGGGACCGGGCTTCATCAGGATGTAGGTGTCCTTGCCGCTGCTGCCGATCATCGCTCCAATCTTCGCATTGTCCTTCCCCGCCTCGCCGCGCGGCGTGACCTTGAGGGATACCTTCTCGTCCCCACGCCAGACCAGGATCTCGGTTTCCTTGCCGCCGCGTTTTTGAATCTCACTGATAAACTGGAGGTTGCCGTAAATCGGAATCCCGTCGAAAGAGATCACCTGATCTCCCAGCAACAATCCCGATTCCTGCGCGGGGGTCCCATTTTCCATTCCCTGGATCACCGGCCGGTTGTCCGGATCCAGATTGAGCATCTTCAGATCAATCCCCTTCTGGACCTTGGCTTCAAGCGTCACGCTGAACTTCTCCTCGCCGCGTAGAAACTCGACCGGAATCATGTTGGTCTGGGCGATGACAACGGTCTCGATGACCTTGTCCCACGAGGTCGCAATCTCGCCATTGACCTTGACGATCTTGTCCCCGGCCCGAATGCCTTTCGCGTATTCTTCCGAATCTTCCGCCACGTAGCCGATCACGGCGGGATTCACCTTCACGGGCAACCCGACAACGTACAGCACCGCTGCGATCGCGAAGGCGAACACCAGGTTCATGAAGGGCCCGGCAAATGCCACGGCGATCTTTGCCATCGGATGCACGTTCGGCAGCGGCTCCTCTTTCGGACAATCCTCCCCTTCGCCGTTTTTCCCCTCAAGGGCTTCGGATGTGAGCATTTGCGGCAGCTTCACGTAGCCGCCGGCCGGAATCCAACGCAGCGAGTATTCGATACCGTCCTTGGTCCAGGAGTAGATGGGTTTCCCGAAACCGATTGCGAAGGCTTCGACCTTCAATCCGCACAGCCGTGCCACGATGTAGTGTCCCCATTCGTGAACAAAAATAGCCGCGCCGAAGAGCAGAAACACCGCTCCGCCCACATAAATCCATTGCAATACGATATCCATGAAAATGTCCCTTTTGGGTTAAAGGAGCCGCAAACTAACGATTCGCCGCTTCGAGGCAACCCACAATCAATCCGCGTCAAAAAGCCGCCACGATCCGTTCCGCCTCGCCACGGGCCCAGGCGTCGGCTTCCAAGACCTGTTCCAACTCCGTGTATTGAACCACCTCGTGGCGGCTCATGGTCTGGGCCACCGTCGCTGTGATCTGGTCGTAACGGATCTTGCGGTCACAGAATGCATCGACAGCGATCTCGTTGGCGGCGTTCAAAACGGCCGGCAAGGTTCCCCCGATCTCGCCGGCCTCGCGGGCCAAGGCAAGGGCCGGAAAACGGTCAACGTCCGGCTCCTCAAACGTGAGCTGGCCGATCTTCGCGAAGTTCGTCTCAACCCGCCGACTCGGTGCCCGTTCTGGATAAGTCAGCGCGTACTGGATCGGCAGACACATGTCGGGACTCGAAAGCTGGGAGATAAACGAGCCGTCCACATACTCAACCATGGAATGAATCACACTCTGCGGGTGAACCACCACCTGCACGCGCTCCATCTCGATATCGAACAGCCAACGGGCTTCGATCATCTCCAAGCCCTTGTTGAAGAGCGTCGAGGAATCGATCGTAATCTTGCGCCCCATTTCCCAGGAAGGATGCTTCAGGGCCTTTTCCACGGTGATCTCCGGGAAACACGACTTCGGCCATTTCGTGGCGTCGCGAAACGGACCTCCCGAGGCGGTCAACCAGATGTTGCGGATCGATTCGTTCGCTTTGCCGTCCAGGCATTGGAAGATCGCGGAATGTTCACTGTCCACGGCCAGCACCCGGACGCCGTATTTCTTCGCTTCGGCCATCACCAGATCGCCGGCCATCACGAGAATCTCCTTGGAGGCCACCGCGATATCCTTGCCCGCCCGAATTGCCGCCAATGCCGGCTGAAGTCCGGCCGTTCCCACGATCGCCACCAAAACGATGTCGGCGGATTCCAATGTCGCCAGTTTCAAAAGGCCGTCGTTCCCGGAATAGACCTGTGTCGCAGTTCCCAACGCGCCCTGCATGTCGACGGCGGTTTTTGAATCGCGGATCGAGACGGCCTCCGGCTTGAACTTCACGGTCTGCTCCATCAGCAGATCGACGTTCCCTCCGGCAGCCAGGCCCACCAGCCGAATCTGATCCGGCAGATCCTCCGCGACCTTGATCGTGCTGGTTCCGATGGATCCCGTGGATCCCAATAAAACTACGTTCTTCATTCCGTCAGTGAGTCAATACGTGCCGCAGATAGAGATACATGAGCGGCGCATTGAACAGGAGGCTGTCCAGCAAGTCGAGAATCCCGCCGATCCCGGGAAAGTAGCTGCCGGAATCCTTCACCCCGGCCTCCCGTTTCATCAATGACTCGATCAGATCCCCGATCACCGCCGCCAGACTGAGGATCACGCCCAGGATCGCAGCGTGCATCGCGGTCATTCCGACCATGTGATCCCGGAATAAATGCGCGAACCCCACCGCCCCGCCGGTCGAAATCACGATCGCCCCGAAGAAGCCTTCCCAAGTCTTACCGGGGCTGATCCGGGGAATCATCTTGTGTTTGCCGATCATGGAGCCGACGAGATACGCCCCCATGTCGCTGAACTTGGTCACGATGATAAAGAACACGATGTAGTAGGCGCCTTCGACCCGGGGATCCGCGAAGGAGAAGATTTTCTGAACGAAGTTCAGCAGCCAGGCGACGTACATCAGCCCGAACAAGGTCACCGCCATCGTCACGATCCCCTGCGAATTGTTCTTCTCCACGAACTGCCGGACGCAAAGCCCCAAG
>JADHOF010000298.1 GCA_016779125.1 Verrucomicrobiia bacterium
AGAAAGGCTCGAAGGCGCGGGCGCGTGTCGCCGCGTCCATCCCGTGCCCGGTGTCCTGCACCGAAAGCGACACGAAGGCTCCCGCCGCGGATTCGGGATTCAGCTCCACCTCTTCCTGATCGACCAGCACCCGTCCGACCGAGACCCGCAGGGTCCCGCCTGCGGGCATCGCATCTCGGGAATTCACAGCGAGATTCAGAATGATCTGCTCGATCATGCCCGAATCAACGTTGGCGAGCGCCTTGGTGGGACTGGCCTCGATCTGGATCTCGATCGTCTCGCCCACCAATCTCTGCAGCATCTTCGCGGATTCGGTGACGATCTCGTTGAGGTCCACCACCTGCGCGCGCATGACCTGCTTCCGGCTGAAGGCGAGAAGCTGCCGCGTGAGCTTCGCAGCCCGCCCGGCGGCGGCCGCGATCTCAGCGACCGATTCGGCCTCGTCCGCGTCACGCGACGCCACCGCCGAGAGCAGTGCCGAATGACCCTGGATGATGGTGAGAATATTATTGAAGTCGTGCGCCACGCCGGCGGCGAGCTGGCCGATGGCGTCCATCTTCTGCGACTGCCGAAGCTGGGTTTCAAGATCCAGGCGTTGGGTGATGTCGTGCACCTGAAGCAGCACGCATTTGCTGGATCCCAGCGTCACGCTTTCCGCCGAGATCAAGGTCGTGCGCACGCTCCCTTCGCGGGCGTTGAGCCGGCATTCAAAATCGCGCAACGCTCGCTGACGTCGGACATTCCAGAAGAGTCGGTCGCGATCCGACGGCTCCGTCCACAGCCCCAGCTCCAGATCGGTCGCCCCCAGCACCTCCTCCCGGGAGCGACCCAGCAGATTGACGAAATTTCCGTTCGCGTCCAGAAAGCGTCCTTCCTCGACGGACAAGATCCCGATCGCGGACGGGCTGGCCTGAAAGGCTTTGGCAAAACGCTCCTCCGACTCCCGCAACTCCGTCTCGGACATCACCCGGCGGGAAATATCCTGCACCATGGACGCGACACCGACGATCCGGCCGCCCTCGTCAACCAGCCGCGTGTTGAACCATTCGCAGATAATCACGCGACCGTCGGAGGTCCGGTTGTGCTGGATGGACTGAACCCCTTCGCGCCGTTCGGCCACCTCGCTCCACATCCGATCCACGCGTCCGATCTCGTCCGGACCCACGAGAAAATCGCGCCAATTCCGCCCGACCACCTCCGATTCCTTCCATCCGAAAATCTTTTCTGCGGCGGGATTCCAGGACATCGCCTGCGCCTGTAGATTCCAGTCGATCACCCCCATGGGCGTCTGCCTCACGTGTAGCAGGAGTTTTTTCCGCGAGCGGTCCAGCGCGGTTTCCGCCTCTTCCCGACTGGCGATCTCGGCCCGCAGTTTGGTGTTCGCGGCGGACAGCTCGATCGTGCGCTCGGCGACCTTCTGTTCCAGGGTGTCGTGCGCCTCGCTCAACCTGGCGTCGCGGGATTCGATCTGCGCGAGCATCTCGTTGAAATCATCCACCAACTGCCCGATCTCATCATTGCTATGCCGGGAAACGCGCACCGCGTAGTCATTGCTCCGGGCAACCCCGGTGGCGGCCCTCGAAAGTTCCAGCAAGGGGCCAATCAGATATTTCCGCAGACGAAGCGACAGGAGCAGCGCGACAACAAAGGACATTCCCAACACGGCGGCGGCGACACCGACAAACTCGCGGGCGCGCTGCCGGACATCCACCTGATCACGAATCAGCAGAACCGTTCCGAATGATTTCCCTCCCGCCTGAACCGGAACCACGGATGAAAAGTAATCCCCCTGCACAACCCAGTCCGAACCCGGCACCGAATCCGGAATCGGAATGACGGCCATCAACCGGGAATAGGAACGAAAAAGACCGCCGTCGGCGCGATAGACCGCCCCGCTGATGAGACGCGGGTTTTCGAAAAACATCTTGAACACGCCATCCATCTCGCTGGGTTCGCCAAAATCGAGGATCACCCGCGCCTGATTGGCCAGCTTCTGCGCCTCCCGTTCAAGCTCGACCCGGGCATCGACACGACGGGTCGCCTGATCCAGAAGAACGAAGGCCGAGCAGGCCAGAACGAGCGCGATCAAGGTGACTCCGGTGAGAAACAGGAGGATCTTCGATCGCAGACTCAGATGTCGGAAGGAGATCATCGGCGTGTCACCCGGCGAGCCCGCGCAGCCAACGAGGAATCAATGGAGATGCCCGCCATCTGCGCCAGCCTGAGATCCAGATCAAAATGAACCCCGCCCGGGCCGACGTGCAGATCGATCACGCAATGTCTGGACTTCACCCCCGGTTTGCCACCCACCGTCAACACGCCGCTCCGGCCCGCCGTCTCATACCAGGCGTCGTCCGGCTCCGGCCGTTCCGCGTCGATGTACACAAAGTGAAAACCGGCGGCCTCCTCCAACGTTCGCGCGTGAACAACCTTCCAGGTCTGAGCTCCGTCAATCTGACCATCGAGCACCTCCGCAAAATATCCAACAGTCTCCCGGCTCAAGGTCACAACGCAAAGGGTCGGGCGATCGCCGGGTGACTTTCCCTCGGGCCAGCTTTTCACATAGCGCGCGAACTTCTGAATCACCGCAGCCGCGACATGGTATTCATTGTTCGGCCGTTCCGCCGCCCTCCCGCCCCCGGCGAAACCCAACATCAAACCCAGAAGGAACCGCCGCCGGCCAAGTGTGCTCGATGTCAATTTGTTCGGCGGTATACCCATGATGCGTCGGCGAATGCTGGGTCCGTCAAAACTGCCAGGTGACGAGGCCAAAGACCGAACGCTGCACTTCCGCAGTGCCCACCGAAATGAAGGTCGCCGCGAATTCCGGATGCTGATTGTCCAAAAGGTTCTGCCCCAGCAGCGAGACTTCGAGGTTCGGCGTCGGTTTCCAACCAAGGCGCAGATCCATCGTCCAATAGGCTGGAACGGCCTGTCCCGCCCCGTCGTTGGCGCGGGCGACGTCCACCTGATCCACGTAGCGGGCAAACAGATCGAGCTGAATCTTCCTCGGCAGGTTCATGCGGGAGCTGATCGTCACCGTGTGCGCCGGACTTTGATTCTCCTCCCGCAGGGTCAGAATATCCGTACTGGCGACATCCGCCCGCAGGTCCATCTGCAACAGCGAATAGGTCAGACCCAAGCGCCACCAATCTTGCAGCTGCACCGAGGGTGAAAGTTCGATACCGTAGGATTCGCCCTCGATCATGTTTGACCCCGTGAACACCCGGGTGGGTGGGCCGGGTGTCATGACCTCGATCGACCGGAGATTGTCATACAGGTTCAGGAAGATCCCCGCGTCGAAGGTGAACCGCTCTGACACACGGGCACGATACCCCGCTTCCCACGCGAGCAGCTGTTCCGACTCAATCGCGCGAGTGCCCCGCGTCTGCGTCGCAAAGCCGAGCGTGGGGCTGAAACCGTTCACGATCACATCGTCGTCCGTCCGCGACGGCGTGCGCACCGCGCGCGACACGGCGGCCCATACGGTCTGCCCCTCCGTCGGCCGAAACCTCAGCCGCGCGCTGGGCTGAATTTCGAATCCGGTAAATTGGTTGTGCTGAAATTTCGACCCCAACGTCAATGTCAGCCTGTCCGGCACCAGATCGATCGTGTCTTGAAAAAAGAAACTCGCGAGATGGGTGACCCGTTCGGATGGATTGAAGGATACCACGGGGAGGTTGGCAACGTCGTCCGAACTGACTCGATAGCCGGCCCCGACCGCCAGATCGTGCCGCGATCCGACCGCGAAGGTGTAACGCGCCTCCAGATCGCCCGTGTCGCGATCTTCCTCAAACGCGATCGACTGCCGAACCGAGCGGTCATAATAGGCCTGAACGCTCAACTCCCCGTCCCCGATCTGCCGCTCGAGCCGGCCCAGCAGATGTCCTCCTCCCACTCCGTTGACGTTGAAGACCGGCGGTCCCACCACGTAGACGTTCTCCACCTTGCCCCCGTACACCTCGCCCTGCAGCGTCAGCTCGACACCGCCCGGCGGCAGCCAGTCCATGCGAAACCCGCCCCGCCCCATCCGGAGGCCGTCATTGGACGCCAGCCCAGCCGAGGTCCGCAGATGGTCCTGATTGCCATGCTTGCCGTAGAGGCGCAGAAAGAGGTCGTCACTGAGCTTCAATCCGTGCCGCAGACTGAAGATGCCCTGCAATTCCGATCCGTAACCGGCGCTCACGAGCGTTCCCTGCGTATCGACGGCGGACTTTGTCCGGATGTTGATCACCCCGTTCACCGCATTCGCCCCCCAGGCTGTCGCGCCGGGCCCTCGAATGATCTCAACGCGGTCGATGTCCGGAAGCAAGGTGTCCTGAACATCCCAGAAGGTTCCCGAAAACAACGGCGTGTAGACGCTCCGCCCGTCCATCAGCACGAGCAGCTTGTTCGCGAAGACGTCCTGAAATCCCCGAATGCTGACGGCCCAGAAATTTCCGTTCTGCCGCGCGACGTTGACGCCCGGCGCCAATCGAAGAATCTCCGGCAATGTCTGCGCCCCCGCCCGGCGGATGTCGTCACCGGTGATCACCGACACCGCGGCGGCGGCCTCGGCGACGGGCTCGGCCTTGCGGGACACGATTTCCACCTCCACCTTCAGCAGGTCGTCCAGACTCAGCCCTGTCAGATCGGCCGCCGATTTCACGGCCGGCTTCTCGGAGGCGGCCAACGCTCCAACCATCGCGACAAAGGCAAGAACGGACGGCAGGACAAAACTCGTTTTCATAGGCGCGACAGGTTTCGGACGGACGCGACCGTATCGCACGATTCTTCGAGATCAACAGCCGGATTTTTGACCGCCCTGACTTTCCATCTTCCGGAATGGGTTTAACCTCGGCCGTGGACTTCGATTTGCCGCCAACGACCCCAGCCATGATCCTGCCCGGAGTCGTGCTCTTTCCCGGCATGCTGCTGCCACTCCACATTTTCGAGCCCCGCTACCGCCAAATGCTCGACGACGTCCTCTCCTCGGATCGAACCTTCGCGATCGTTCCCAGCAAACCCGGCTCGACGGACGACACTCCGCACAGCATCGGCTGCGTTGGCATGGTGCGGGTCTCCGTCCAAAACCGCGACGACACCAGCAACCTGTTCCTGCTTGGATTCTCCCGCGTCCGCATTCTC
>JADHOF010000299.1 GCA_016779125.1 Verrucomicrobiia bacterium
CTGGCCCGTCGTTGACAGGGTCATTGCGTGGCGGATTTTGATGGCGGCGTCGTTGCAATCACGAAACCGCTGCCGTATTTGCTGAAGGCCGGAAAAAAGGCCATGCGTGATGACAATTTCCCTGACCGCCTGCGAGCAGGAGCAGTCACCGTGGTAGATGCGGTGAGCACACTGGAAACCTTTGTAAGGTGAAAGGTGTCGCCGGTAAAAGTCGATCAATGACACAGCGGGATGCATTGTATTCCTTGGGCTTCGGATGATGCATGCGAAGGATCACGTGGCAAGCGAAGCGGCAGGTGTAGAGGTGCGGGACTCAATCTGCCTGATCGCCCAAACGGCGTGTTCGGCGATCAATGGCTCGGGATCCTTCGAAGCCTTTTCAAGATGGGGAAGGGCCGAGCGGTTGGCGGTGTTGCCCAGGGCGACGCACACGTTGCGGAGCACGCCGCGTCTCTTTGTTCGAAATAACGGGGTGCCACGGAAGCGGCCACGGAAATCAGCCTCGGTCAACGACAGCAATTCGATCAGGTCCGGCTGATCCAAGTCCGATCTGCGATGATCACGGAGCAGACGACCTTCTTGGGCGAAGCGGTTCCACGGGCAGGCGGCGAGGCAGTCGTCGCAACCGTAGATGCGATCACCGATGGCGGGACGCAGCTCTTCGGGGATGGACCCTTTCAGCTCGATGGTCAGATAGGAAATACATCGGTTCGCATCGAGACGGAAGGGGGCCGTGATGGCGTTGGTCGGACAGGCGGTGATGCAGCGGGTGCATTTGCCGCAAAGATTGCGGGCGGGCGGATCGGGTTCGAGGTCGAGCCGGGTGATGATTTCAGAGAGCAGGATCCAGTTGCCCCCGGTGCGGCTGACAAGATTGGTGTGTTTGCCGGTGAATCCGATGCCGGCGCGATGGGCATGGTCCCGCTCGAGAATCGGGCCCGTATCAACGTACCAAAGGCTGCCTTTGGAGTTCGCGGGTTCACCCAGCAGTTCGTTGACCCGCGCGGTGAGCTTTTTCAGCGGTTCCGCGAGAAGGTCGTGGTAGTCGGCGTGTCGGGCGTAGCGGGCGACCCGACCTGTTCCCACCCCGCATGCTGTTTCGGCATCGGAAGCGTGGTAGCTGGTGGCGAGGCAGATGATCGTGCGCGCTCCCGAAACCACGAGATCGGGCTCTACCCGCTTGGAGGCATTTCGCGCGATCCAGCCGAGCTCTCCGTGTCGGCCCTCATCGATCCAGCGGAGAAAGTCGGTCGCGTGGGCCGGTGGTTCCGCCGGCGCGAAACGGCAGTCGTCAAATCCGAGGGCCTTCGCAAACTCGCGGATCTCATTTTTCATTGGTGGCCGAAGCGTTACGCCGGGTGTCGCGAAATTGGTGGGCGATCAGGCTGACGATCTCCCGGACAGGGCGGAGTTCCGTGCCGACGAGAAGGTCGGATCGGCGGTAGAAGGGTTCCCGCGCGGCAAGCATTTCACGGATTCTGCCTTCGGGATCTTCGGTCTGCAGGAGGGGGCGATGTGTCTGATGGCAGGTGCGTTGGTGAATCGTGTGGGCACCGGCCCACAAACAGGCGACCAAGGCGTGCTCTTTCAACCTTTCGAGATTTCCCGGCTGCACCACCAGACCGCCTCCTGTGGCGATGACGGTGTTGCTCCAGTCCTTCATCTCGTCGATCAGCTGACTTTCGAGGGAGCGGAAATGGGCCTCACCGGCGCTGGCGAAGATTTCCGGGATCTTGGAGCCGGTCCGGCGCTCGATTTCCTCGTCCGTATCGATGAAAGCGAAGCCCAGTTCCTCGGCAAGCAGACGGCCCACGGTGGACTTTCCCACGCCCATGAATCCGACGAGGGCCAGATTCCGAATTTCGCGGGCAACCATCATGGGCTTGAGATAGCGGAATATTTCAAACGCGGCACGGTTTTTCGCCCATGATAATTGGATTTCAATCCGTTGGCCCCTTGGCTTTACTTCGCCCGTGGCCGACACGAACGAATTGAATGACGGGGAAGAGCGCAGGTTGGAGGGGATCGCCGTATCACGTGGAGTCTGTGTCGGCAAGGCTCTCGTGTTGGGGGTGCCCATCGCAAATCCGGCGCGCACGACCGTTCCGGAGGAGGGGGTTCCTGCGGAGCTGGAGCGGCTGGAACAAGCGCTGGTCGAGACCCGTCGGCAGCTGGTGGCCGTTCATGCCCGCGTCAGCCAGGCGATCGGCCCCGGGGATGCCGGAATTTTCGACGCCCATTTGCTGGTGCTCGACGATCCGACGATGTTGGAGCATGTCGTCGGGCTGATCGAGAAGGAGCATGTGACGGCGGACTATGCCTTCGACACGGTTTCGCAGCGGTACGCCGACGCACTGGCCGGATTGGAGGACGAGTATCTGGCGGAGCGGGTCAGTGATCTGCGGGACGTGGCGACACGGGTCGTGAACAATCTTCGAGGCGGGCATGTCGAGCTGGATCTGGAACAGCTCACGGAGCCGCACGTGATCATCAGCCATGACCTTGCCCCCTCGACAACGGCCATGCTGGATCGCTCGAAGGTGCTCGGCTTCGGTATCGATACCGGGGGAAAGACGTCCCATGCGGCGATCCTCGCGCGGTCTTTGCGCCTCCCGGCGGTGGTGGGCATGCAGGATGCCAGCCGCAAGGTTGAAAACGGGCAGACGATCCTCCTGGACGGCTACACCGGCGTGGTGATTGTCAATCCGTCCAAGCAAACCCTTTTCGAATACGGCCAGCTTGAAAAACGACAGCAGAAGTTCGACGACCGGCTCAGGGAAATCCAATCCTTGGCGGCCACGACAGCCGACGGTTTTCGGGTGTCGATCACGGCGAACCTTGAAGCCGCAACCGGCGCTGGAGATGTCATCAGTGCCGGTGCGGAAGGAGTCGGGCTCTTTCGCACGGAGTATCTGTATCTGAACAATTTGGCGCTTCCGACGGAGGACGAACAATTCGCGGAATACGTTCGGGCCGCGAGGGCGCTGCAGCCCCATCCGGTGGTTTTCAGAACGCTCGATATCGGCGGGGACAAGTTTCCCGCCTGCTATCGGATGGACAAGGGCGGCGCGGAGACGAATCCCTTTCTTGGCTGGCGGGGAATCCGGTTCTGCCTGGAGGAAAGCAGCGTTTTCAGAACCCAGCTGCGGGCGATTCTGAGGGCCAGCGGAGTGGAGAACAACGTGCGGCTCATGTATCCCATGATCTCCGGAGCGGAGGAGTTGGATCAATCGAACGAACGACTGGAGGAATGCAGGCGCGAGCTAGTCGCGGAAGGCATCGCCTTTGACCGGGATCTGAAGATTGGAACGATGATCGAAGTGCCGTCCGCGGTGATGATCGGCGACGTGCTGGCGAAGCGATGCGACTTCTTCAGCATCGGCACCAACGATCTGATCCAATACGCGCTCGCGGCGGATCGGATGAACGAGAAGGTTGCCTATCTCTATGATCCGGCACATCCCGCCATCATCCGGTTGATCAAAATGACGGTCGATGCCGGGCACCGAAACGGGATTCACGTCGCGGTGTGCGGCGAAATGGCGAGCGATCCGGTGATGGTGCCGATCCTGCTCGGTCTCGGGGTGGACGAACTCAGTGTTTCTCCGTCGTTGGTGGCGCCGGTAAAGTACCTTGTTCGGCGACTGAAGATGAGTGAGGCGCGGGATCTCGCCGTCGCAGCGCTGAGCAGCGAATCGTCGGGGGAGGTGCTCAGTCGCGCCCAAGAGCTGGCGCATTGCGTGGCACCGGAATTGTTCGACCGCAGTTGATTCCCAAACACCGTCGGCTAGGCGGTTTCCGTCAGGAGGGCGGCGTGCCAGAGGCGTTGTATGCGTGCGGTCAACTCGTGAACCGGGAGAATCGTTTGATCGATGCGGGAGATCTCGATGATGCCGAAGGAGGAGAGTGAAAGGAATGCGCCGTCGGCCACCATCAGTCGGTCACGGGGAAGATTCTTTTCCTCGACGCCCAGACCGTTCTTGGCGGCCAGTTCGAGGACGGTTCTCCGGGTGATTCCCGGAAGCACGCCGGACGACAGCGGTGGTGTGCAGACGAGGTTGCCTTCCAACCAGAAGACGTTGGCGCAGGTGGCCTCGACAATGTCGCCGTGTTGATTCACGAAGAAGGCGTCATCATAACCCGCCTCCTCCGCCTCGGCTTTCGCGAGCACGTTGATCAGTCTGCTCGCCGTCTTGTGGCGCACCAGGGGATCGTCCGAATTCCAACGGTGCTGACTGGTCTTCATCCTCCACGCGGGAGGACGTCCCAATTTGATGTCCGGAGCCGGATGCAGGGATACGACGAAAGCGGGGTGCTTCGAGCCTTTTGGCGAGTAGCCGCGCGGGCCGGTGCCGCGCGAAAGGTGAATCCGGGCCATGGCGTCCGAAAGATCGTTTTCGCTGATCAGGGCGTCCAGGTAGTCCTCCACGTCGGAATCGGAAAACGGAACCATGAAATGAAGCGTTTTCGCGCTGGTCCGAAGGCGTTCCATGTGGGCGGCAAGTCGGAAGGCTCGGCCGTTTCGGACCTGAAAGGTCTCGAAGAGGCCGTCCCCGTAACAGAAACTGCGGTCAAAGACAGGGATCATCGCCTCCGCCTCCTCCAACAATTTCCCGTTTAGTATGACTCGCACGGCCGATATTTGACGGCAGCCATGAGATGCGCAAGGGCTGCTCTGTTGTTTGCGGCTATTCGGTGGAGTTGCCGGCCCCGATCGAGAGCATTCGTATGAAGTCGATCTGCGAAAGTTTGTGCAGGTAGCTGATGGCGGGACGCTTGAAGAGCAGGTGTAGTGTCTGTCCATGCTGCTGAACCCAGAAGCAGTTCCATCGATCCGCGCCAGCTTCGTTCAGGATCTTTTCCAGTGTCGTCAGTTCGGAGAGTTCCAGCGTGATCTGCTTGTATTCCCAATCGCCGATCTTCTTGAAGTCCTCCTTGATCCAGTGGCCGGTTTCCTTGGTGATCGTCTTGCCTTTTTCACCGGCTTCCTTGCTCTGGGAGGTCAGGGAGTCGATCAGGTCCTTCAGCTGCTGGATGTAGGAAGTCTCGTTGGTGCTCACTGCCGCCGCTTTTTCGGCCG
>JADHOF010000300.1 GCA_016779125.1 Verrucomicrobiia bacterium
GCTCCCGCCAGACTCCCTTCGCCTGCCAAGGCCGCGAGTCGCGAATCCGGCGGGCTTCCCCACAGGAAATAGGACAAACGCTCCGCCAGCTCAAACTCGTCCACAGATATTTGAACGTCCTTCTCCCCCATCACCATGAGGCCCCGATAAAGAAAGCCCGGCGACATGAGCGCCGCCTTCAATTCGCTCCGGGCCGCCGCCTTCGGTTCCAACGCGCCGGCAAGTTTCTCCCGCACGGCCTGAATCTTTTCCGGCGGGGCGGGTCGTCGCAGAATACGCGGCAGCAGCACTTCCAAAAGCGACCCGGCATTCTCGCTGGTAAAACCGTTCGTGGGAATCGGACCGGATAACTCCGTCAACTGCTCCCTTCGTTTGTCCGAAAAAAGACGATCGAGCGCCGTGTCGATCAGATACGAATATTGATCCCAGATCACCGACGTAAGGGGATTCCCGTGGGTGTCATTCTGAAACCCGCTTTTGCCGGGCGGGTCGGTCGGAAGCAGTTTCATTACCAACGACTTTTCAGCAACGGTCTGTTCCGCCTCCACCACCGCCGTCTCCAGATCGAAGCCAAAAAGATCGCGCAGGGTGTTTCGGAACTCGCGCGCGGACAATCGGCGGGGCCGGAGATAACCCGGATGCGCCGTGACCGAATCCACGAAGCGATCCTGATACCACGCGTAAACCTTCTCCAAATCGGCCGCAGACGGTTGCCTTGCCGCGTCCGGCGGCATCTCCCCTTCCCGCATCAATTCAATCGCCGCCTCCCACGTCTCAAACGCGGCCGCTCGATCCGCGTCGGTCCGCATCTTCAAGAAGTCCACCTTGCCCTTGACCTTCTCGCCGCCATGACACTCGACACAGAACCGCCGCAAAAACGGCTGCACCTCGTTTTCAAAGGAAACCGAAGCCGAAGCCTCGATTCCGACCATCAGCGACAGCGCAAGTAGGACCCGTAACATCATCTGCCTTTCGGGGTCATCAATCGCATGGACTCGACATGATAATCGAACCAGATCGACCGCAGTCGCTCGATCATCTTGGTGCGTTGATGGGCCAGATTTTCGAGTTCGATATAGGTGTGATCGATCTTCAACTCCACAAGCCGCTGATGAAAGTCCCGCACCGTCGGCAGATGCCCGCCATCCCGGGTGCCGCAGGCGATCAGGATGCGAAGCTTGCCGGCAATCTTGGAACGGTTCTTCTCCGCCAGAACGAAGGCGTCATTCTCCTCATAGTTCCGCTTGTCCGGTCCGAGATAGCCGCTCAGATATTCCCGCCAATTCTCAGCGTCGAAGTTTTCGGATGTGCGCGGCACGTTTCCGGCCTGGCAAAACAGCGAGCAGAAGAGTTCAGGATACTTCATCGCCAGGCGCGTCGATCCCCGACCGCCCATCGAAAACCCCTCAATCGCCCGACCGTGCCGGGCCGCGATCGTGCGATAGGTCTTGTCCACGAACGGAATCAACTCGCGGATGAACATCGTCTCGATCGGAAACCTGCCGTCGTGCGAGTCCTTGTAAAACGTGCTGTGCCCGCCGTTGGGCAGCACCAGGATCATCGGCGGATACTTGCCGGACACGATCCCCTCGTGCAGCACTTCCACATCCTCGAAACTGTGGAACTCGTTCCCCCCGTTTCCGTGCAGATTGTAGATCACGGGATAACGCCGCTCAGCCTCGCTCCCGTATCCCGGCGGGAGATAAACGCAAAACCCCACCTCGCGCCCCGCCGCCTCGCTGAAAAAAGTCCGATGTGTCGTGTTCGTCGGCAACGATTTGCCCGCCGGCAACACGTTGACCCATTCGACGGCGGGCCCAGCCGGCCGGGAGTTCTTCTTCGCCTTCGGCGCTGCGACCGCGTTTTCGGATACAATGAAGGAAAGGGCCAGAGCCAAGGCGAACTGCGGCACGTTTGAAATCATGCCATCTCCATAGCCATCAGATCGACGGGCGTAAAATCTTTTACGATCAACTCTACTTCTTCTCCTTCGTCTTCGCGGCGAGCCAGGTTTTCTGGGCGAGATCGGTGTAGTCGTGGAGGATCGCGGTGGCTTCACGGAGATGCGGATCTTTCAGGATGGGGGGCACGGTCTGCTCTTCCTCGCCGGAGCGGGCTTTGCGGGATCGGGCCTTCGCCTTTTCGTCTTCCTCCTCATCGCCCTCGGCCGGCTCTTCTTCTTCCTCCGCTTCGGGAGCCGGCTTGGTGACCCGCTCGATGCGCTCTTTGCCCTCGCGCTTCTGCCAGATGAACATCGTGACCTGCTCACCGCTCGGGGGACGGGCCTTCCGTTCTTCCTTGCGGGCGTCGGCCTTGGCTTTCTGCTTCTTCTTGTCCGCCCGTCGCTCGGCCTCATTCAATGAGATGCTCTTGTCCTGCTGCTGCTTCTTCACCGTTTCAATATCCTCGGCGATATATTTGAAATCCTGATCGCTCCCAATCCGCGCGGAGGAAGCGATGCGCAGACGCCCAAGATAGGGGGTGACGAGATTGACGCGTTCGATGTTGGCGGGCGTGATCTTGTCCGACGCCATCACATTCGGCAGGTAGGCCTCCCCGGTTTCCAGCACGTTCAGCACGCTGGGCAGAATGATATCGGGGGTGACGCCGTCCTTCTGCGTGGAATTTCCGGCGACGCGGTAAAACTTCTGGATCGTGAATTTCAATTGCCCCGCGTCTTTCACCACGTCGGGCGGAAGCTGACGGGTCACATCCAGCAGGGTCTGCACGGTTCCCTTTCCATGCGTGTGAATGTCACCGACCACCACCGCTCGCCCGTAGTCCTGCAGGGCACCCGCGACGATCTCCGAGGCGGACGCGCTGTGCTTTCCAACCATAACGATCAGGGGACCATCATAGGCAATCTGCTCATCCTCGTCGTCGAGTTTGACCACCTTGCCCTGGAAGTCCTTGATCTGAACGATCGGCCCCTTCTTCACGAACAAGCCGGCCATCTCGACCGCCTGATCCAAGAGGCCGCCCCCATTACGGCGCAGGTCCAGCATCAGCCCCTGAATCCGCTCGGATTTCAAACGTTCGATCAGTCCGGCAACGTCCTTCGAGCAATCCTTGTAGAAGCCGGGCAGGTCGATCAGACCAAAGCGGTTGGTGCCACCGTTTGCGCCCGGCTGTTCGATCAGGTAGGCGCGCGCAAGCTGTTCCTCGATCTTGATCACGTCGCGGATGATCGAAATGACCTTCCGTTCAGCATCATCGGCGTCGGCGGGGATCACGGTGAGCCGCACCTCCGTGCCCTTGGGGCCGCGAATCAGCTGCACCACGTCGCCGAGCTTCATGTCGATGACATCCACCGGCTCTGCGTCTCCCTGCGCCACGGCGAGAATCCGATCGTCGGGTCCAAGCACACCGCCCTTCGCCGCCGGGCCACCCGGGCTCAAACTGACGATTTTGGTATAGCCATCCGACTCGGACAACACGGCACCGATACCCGTCAACTGCATCGACACGTTGTGAATATCGAAATTCTCCGCCGCCTCGGGAGCCATATAGGAGCTGTGCGGATCGAATGCGCGCCCCAAGGCCCCCAGATAGAGTTCCAGTATTTCACTGGAGGAGAATTTCCCGTAATCACGCGCCGTCCGCGAATATCGCTTCCGGATCAAATCCTTGATCTTGTCCTCCCTGTCCCCGTTCAAGCGGCCGCCAAGCAGCTCATACTTGATCCGCTTGCGCCATAGTTCGTCCGCCTCGGCCTGGTCGGCCGGCCACTTCGCCTCATGGCGATCCACCGTGAAGCGCTCCTCCTTCGTGAAATCAAACTCGCCGCCAAGGAGGCGTTCAATTCGATTGGTTGTCTCGTTCAGCCGCTGACGGAAGCGGTTGAAAATCTCGTAACCGGCGTTCGATCGACCGTCGAGCACGGCGTCATCCAGAGTCGTCTCGTATTTCGCGCGAAATCCATCAACGTCCGACTGAAGGAAAAACATGTGATAGTAGTCGAGCCGGTCGATCAGGAACCCGAGCTGCATCTTGCTGACCTCGTCATTGAGCGGGCGATGAAGGAAATGATGGAGGTCAAGGATCTGGCCGACCCGCATCGTGATCCATCGGGACTGCTTCGCGTCGAAGGTGACCGCGCCGGCATCGGCACAAAGAAAAAGGGCCGCGAGGCCGGTAATCAGGAAACGGGTCATGGCGAGTGGGCTGAAGTGTGTACGCATTCGAAAGGCTGGCAATCATGAACTGGCCGCGTCGGACGCGATCCGGCGCAACTCGGTCTTCAAGATCTTGCCCGTCGCATTCCGGGGAAGCGCCTCCATTTGCCGCACCTCCCGTGGAACCTTGTAGTCGGCGAGCTTTCCACGCGCGAAGCGGATCAGTTCCGCGCCGTCAATCGAGGCCCCCTCGACCGGGGCGACATAGGCGATGGGCTGTTCCCCTCGGCGCGGATCCACCAACCCGATGACCGCAACCTCCTTCACGCCGGGAAACTGGTGAATAACCTCCTCGATTTCGCGCGGGTAGACGTTGATGCCGTTGACCAGCAGCATGTCCTTCTTGCGATCCGTGATGTAGAAGAATCCGTCCTCGTCACGATGCCCGATGTCGCCCGTATAGAGCCAGCCGTCCCGCAGCACCGCGGCCGTTTCCTCGGGCTGGTTCCAGTAACCGCGCATGACGTTGCCGCCGCGAATGCAAAGCTCGCCCGTGTCGCCGACCGCCAGTTCGGTTCCGTCCTCGGCGCGAACGCTGAGTTCCACGTTCGGAATCGGAACCCCCACCGACCCCGCCTTTCGTGTTCCGCGCAGCGGATTGACGGTCGCGACCGGACTCGTCTCCGTGGGACCATAACCCTCCGCCAGCGGAAACGGAAAACGAGCCTCGAAGGCCTTGAGCGTCTCGACCGGCAGCGGCGCGCCGCCGCTGATGCACACGCGCAACGGCAAGGGCGGCAGATCCGGCGCGTGGACCAGCGAGCGGTAGAGGGCCGGCACCGCCGGGAGAATAGTGCCCTTCCGTTTGATGATCTCCACGAGCACGTTCTTGAAAGGATGCAAGGACTTGAGCAGCACGATTCCGGCTCCCGACAAGAGCGGCAGAAGCGTGCCCACGGTGA
>JADHOF010000023.1 GCA_016779125.1 Verrucomicrobiia bacterium
TCTCCTGATTTTGGGCAAGACTCTCACGAGCGGACATCTGCCGCCTTCCGCAGCGGAAGGGGCCGTGGGCTCCACGAAGGCGCTGGGAACGCTGTTGTTCACCCAGGGGCAATATCTGCTGCCGTTTGAAGTTGTGTCGCTGTTGCTTCTGTCCGCGATGATGGGAGTCATTCTCCTGAGCAAAAAGGACATCAAATGAACGTCGGACTCGAACATTTTCAGATTGTCAGCGCGGTATTGTTCGGGATCGGACTTCTCGGGGTTCTGATTCGCCGGAACATCTTCGTGATCTACATGGGGTTGGAGATGATGCTGAACGCGGCCAACCTGAGCCTGGTTTCATTTTCACGCTTTAACAACGACTTGGACGGCCAGTTGATGGTGTTTTTTGTCATCACGGTGGCCGCTGCTGAAGTGGCCGTAGGGCTCGCCTTGTTGGTCGCCCTGTACCGAAAACGTCAGTCCGCCCACGTGGAAGAGCTGACCACATTGAAACTTTAGTCGATGCAGCCAACGCACATAGCCGAATATCTCGCTCCGATCATTCTGTTTCTGCCCTTGGCGGCGGCGGTTGTCATCGCGTTGTTTGTCCGGGACGATGACGAGCAAAGCGCCCAGTTTTCAATTGGATCGGTCGGCCTGGCGTTCGTCGCAAGCGTGACTCTTTTCCTCCTCGGAGGCGGCAGGCATGAAATCGGTGCCACATGGCTCGATGTGGGAGGCCTCCAAGTCTCGTTCGGTTTGCTGATCGACGATCTCAGCCTGTTGATGCTGATGATTGTCACGGGTGTGGGTCTGTTGGTGCAGATTTTCTCCAAGGGCTACATGAAGGGGGATCCGGGCTACTCGCGTTATTTCGCGTTCCTGAGTCTGTTCACCTTTTCGATGTTGGGCATCGTGCTGGCCGACAACCTGGTCATGATGTTCGTCTTCTGGGAACTCGTCGGACTGTCGAGTTACCTGCTCATCAGCTTCTGGTTTCACAAGCCGTCTGCGGCGGATGCCGGCAAGAAAGCGTTTCTTACGAATCGTGTTGGCGACTTCGGATTCCTCTTTGGAATACTCTTGGTTTGGGCAGCCACCGGAACGCTGAACATTGGGGAACTGGCGACGAAGCTCGCGGTTGATCCGCATTTGCTTGGAGCAGGTGCGACCTGTGCCGGCCTGTTGTTGTTCTGCGGTGCCATTGGGAAATCCGCTCAATTTCCGCTCCATGTCTGGTTGCCGGACGCGATGGAAGGTCCGACCCCGGTCAGCGCGCTCATCCACGCGGCCACCATGGTCGCTGCGGGTGTGTACATGCTGTGCCGCTTGTTTTTCCTCCTCACGCCGGATGCGCTGGAAGTGATCGCGGTGATCGGCGCGGTCACATCCTTTTTGGCGGCTCTGATGGCGTTTCAGCAGAACGACATCAAACGAATTCTGGCCTACTCCACGCTCTCGCAGCTTGGCTACATGGTGATGGCAGTCGGAATTGGATCTCCCAATGCCGCCATGTATCACCTGACGACCCACGCGTTCTTCAAAGCAATGCTGTTCCTTGGCGCCGGCTCGGTGATTCACGCGTTGCACCACGAGCAGGATATTTGGAAAATGGGTGGTCTGAAGAGTCGGTTGCCCGGGACCTATCGGACGTTTTGGATCGGCACGATGGCGCTGTGCGGTGTCTGGCCGTTCGCGGGATTCTTCAGCAAGGATGCGATTCTTTCTTCGGCGCTAGGAAACGGTGCCTATTGCGCCTTTTTGATCGGGACGCTGGTTGCCGCGATGACCGCTTTCTACATGACCCGACTGGTTCTGGTCGCGTTCGGTGGCGTGCCGCGCGGGGACGGGGTTTTCGGGTGTCATGAATCGCCCTCCGTCATGACGAGGCCGCTTTGGCTGCTGGCCATTCCGAGCGTGATCGCGGGATTCTGGGGAATTGACGTTTACCTGGCGGAAACACTGCCCGGTGGGCACGGCCACGCTTCGACTTGGTACGAGGCCATGTTCGCCCCGATCAATCATTCACCTCTGGCGGCGATGTTCGGACTGCTGGCGGTCGCCTTCGGCCATGCCTTTGCCCGTCGCCTATACGCGAACGCCGTATCAGATCCGCTGCCGTTGTCCGCAGGATTGTTGGCGAAGATCATGAGGGATCGTTTTTACTTCGATGAGATTTACGCCTTCCTGATTCGAATCAGCCAAGGGGCGCTCTCCACTGTCGCGGACTGGTTTGATCGTTGGATCATCGCGGGACTTTTTGTCCGGGGCGTGTCCGGATTTACGGACCTGTTCGGCCGGGCCCTGCGCATGCTCCAAACCGGCAATCTGCAGACGTACGCATTCTGGTTGGCGGCGGGGATTGTCGTCATATTGTTCCTGACCCTTCCCGGCGCGAAAGGCGCGGGGCACTGATAGATGAATCTGCTTTCCGCCATATTTCTTGTCCCGCTGCTGGCTGCGGTCCTGATCGTGCCGATTCCCCGGACGATCCGTTGGGGAATTCGGCTGGTTGCGCTGATGGCAACCTTCGTCAGCATGGTGCTGGGCTTGGCGCTTTTTGTGAAATTCGACGCCGCGACGGCGGTCAATGGTTTCAAATTCGACTACATGACGGACTGGGTTTCTCTGCCCGGCATCGGTCTGACGATCGCCTATCACGTGGGGGTGGACGGGATCAATCTGGGGCTTGTCGTGATGGGAACAATTGTCGCCTTCGCCGCGACCTGTCTTTCGAAGGAGATCGATCGGTTTGAAAAGGAGTATTACATTCTGCTTCTCATCATGATAGGAGGAATTCTGGGAGCCTTCGTATCGTTGGACATTTTCTTCCTCTACTTCTTCCACGAACTCGCGTTGGTGCCGACATTCATCATGATCGGAATATGGGGTCGCGGGCCGGATCGCAATCACGCGACCTTCAAGATCACCCTGTATCTGAGCCTCGGCGCCTTGATCGCGCTCGCCGGGTTGGTGATGCTCTATCTTCAGTCCGGGTTGAAGACCTTCGATCTTGTGGCACTTACCGGCCATTTCCAGGCGCATCCGATGGGCGAAGCTTCCCAGCGTTTGATTTTCCCGCTGCTCATGTTCGGTTTTGGCATTCTTGTCTCGCTCTGGCCTTTTCACACGTGGGCTCCGACCGGTTACGCGCACGCTCCGACCGCCACGGCGATGTTGCATGCCGGCGTGTTGAAAAAGTTTGGTCTCTACGGGCTGTTACGAATCGCGATTCCGATGATGCCGGCCGGAGCGGCCGAATGGTTGGGCGTGTTGGCTCTGCTTTGTCTGGGTAACATACTTTACTGCGGTCTTGTGGCCATGAAGCAGCGCGACTTGAACTTCCTGATCGGGAATTCCAGCGTCGCGCATGTCGGCTTCATTTTCTTGGGGATCGCCAGCCTCAGCCTGGTTGGCGTGACGGGGGCCGTTGTGTTGATGATCGCCCATGGATTTCTCGCTGCGCTGACCTTCGGTTTGAGCGGTTGGCTCCGGCAGCAGACGGGTACCACGGAGATTGCAAAATTTGGCGGTTTGTTGAGGCAGCTGCCCTTCGTGGGCACTTTCCTGATGATCGCCATGATGGCTGGTTGCGGCCTTCCCGGCTTCGGAAATTTCGTCGGTGAATTCATGGTTCTATTCGGTTCGTGGCAAGCCTATCCGGTGATCACCGGAATCGCGATCTGGTCGGCACTGGTGATTGGTGGCGTTTACATGCTCCGAGCCATTCGCGATGTCCTTCACGGGCAGATGGATGAGCAGTGGAAATCGTTGCGGGATGCGGACGTGTTCCGTCGGGTGCCGGTCGTGATATTGACGGTAAGCTTGTTGCTGATGGGGATTTTTCCAAGATTGCTGACCGACAAGATCAAACCGGACGTGGCACGAATCGTGGCGTCCACGAAAACGGGAGGCATGGCCAAGCCGACGCCTTCGAGCCCGACCAAACCGGTTGTGAACTCGCACGAGGTGCCGAAGGCCCATCATTGAGAATTCGCTGATGAACGCAGGATTGTTGTTATTGGAATACGCGGTGATCGGGTTGGCGCTGTTGGTTGTGGCGTTGGACCTGTTTTGCCATGACAGTGATCGACGGCGACAGATCGGCTTGGTTGCTTCGGGTTGCTTGGCCGCGATCTGCGCATACAGCTTCCTGATTCATCCGGAGGGGAGCGCGTTCGGTGGCGCGTATGTGATGGATCCGCTGGCCCTTTGGTTCAAGCGCTTCTTTCTGTTGACGGGCGTGATCGTGATGGTTGTTTCGACCGAGTACGCGAAGCAATTTGAGACCGGGGTTTCCGAGTATTATGTTCTGCAACTGTTCGCGTTGACCGGGATGCTTTTTGCGGCGTCAGCGAATCATTTCATGCTTCTTTTTGTCGCATTGGAACTGATGACGGTGACCTTCTATGTGCTGGTCGGATACATGCGTCAGCGTGTCAGTTCGTTGGAGGCAGGCGTGAAGTATCTGGTGTTGGCCGCAATGTCTTCTGCTTTTCTGATATACGGCATCGCGTTGGTCTACGGCGTTTCCGGCACCATGGATTTCACCCAACTCGGCAATCGCCTTCAAGCGGATCACGATTTGACAGGAAACGTGGTTCTGCGTTTGGGGATGCTCCTTCTCTTTCTTGGGTTGGCGTTCAAGCTCGCCGCTTTTCCGGTGCAGATCTGGGCTCCGGACGTATACGAGGGAGCGCCCACACCGACGACAGCCTTTCTCGCGGCCGGTTCCAAAGCTGTCGGGGTGGTTCTCCTGTTGCGATTGATGGGGCAGGCTGCCTACGAGTTCGCCTTGGGTTCTGAAAAATTGCTCATGATCGTCGCCGGATTGACGATCCTCTACGGAAGTCTGTGCGCTCTGCCTCAACGGAATCTGAAGCGGATGTTGGGGTATTCGAGCATCGCCAGCGCGGGGTATTTGTTGATGGGTTTTGCCGCGATGAGCGCCAGCGGTTCCGTTGCGATCCTCTATTACATGGCCGGCTACCTGTTTTCTGTTCTGGGTGCCTTCGCGGTGGTCGCGGTTGTGGCCAACCGGGCCGGGGCCGCGGATGTCGGAGCGCTCGCGGGCTTGAGTCGCCGGAACCCGTTGATGGCCGCGACCTTGACGATGGCGATGGTTTCCCTTGCCGGGATCCCACCTTTGGCGGGGTTTTTCGGAAAGTTTCTGATCTTCAAATCGGTTCTGGAGCAAGGGGTGAACTACGGCGCCTACTACTATCTGGTTGGAGTGGCGATTTTCGGGGTGATTGTTTCGTTGTATTATTATTTCAACGTCATCCGGGCCGTGTATTGGTCGAAGGATTCCGCCGATTTGACTCCGATCGAAATCAGTTCGCCTCTTCGATACACCCTGTGGGCGTGCATTGGCGGGATGCTCTGGTTGGGCCTTTATCCGCAGGTTGTTTTGAAATCCGCCGCTGCGGCGACGGCGCTGCTGAAGCTCCCTTCATTGAACTAGCCGGAAGTCTTGTCCGTCCTGCCGGGAGATTGCGGGTGATCGGAATGTCAGCGGATTGGTTGCGAATATCATGAGCTCCACAGCCACAGTCCTGATCGTCGATGATGAGCAGCGCAATCGCACGTTGTTGGAGGCCATCCTGAAACCCATGGGGTACGAAATCATTCTTGCGGCGGATGGGCAGGAGGCATTGGAAAAGACACTCGAATCACGACCGGATATCATCCTGCTGGACGTGATGATGCCTGACATCACGGGCTACGAAGTGTGCGAGACGATTCGACAAGACCCCGATTTGGCGGAAATTCCTGTTTTGTTGGTTACCGCGTTGGACGACCGGGAGTCACGCATTCGAGGAATCGAGGCCGGTGCCGACGACTTCTTGACCAAGCCTGTGGACGCTGTGGAAATTCAGGCACGGGTCAAGACGGTAACCCGGTTGAATCGCTATCGCAGACTCTTGGCGGAGAGGGAGAAATTTGCCCGAATTGGCGATTTTGCCACCGATGGACTGCTGCTTCTGGGCCGCGACAGCCGCGTTCACTATTCCAACGCCCGCGCGGCACAACTGTTGGGCATCGCTCCGGGGACGAGTCCTAAGAGCACGTTTGTGGAGCTTGCCGGCGAGAAGTTTCAATTGCAGCCGGCCGACGCCTGGGATTGCTGGCGTGATGGACCGCCGCCCGCGGATCGTTTCCTTCGCTACCTGGTTGGGCATTCCGGCTTGGGCCCGGCGACGTGGCTTCAGGCCCAATTGTTCCAGTTGCCCGAAACAGGAGGGGCTGATTGGTTGGTGAGACTTCAGGACGTCACGGGGTTGATGGGCCAACGGAGGGAGCAGTGGAGCTTTCAGCGGATGATGTCGCACAAGATGCGGACTCCCTTGAATGGTTTGATCGGGAGTCTTGATTCCATTTTGACGGGCGGGGACGTGGCACCGGATTCTGAGGTGGGTGCTTCGGTTTCACAGGCGTTGGAGAGCGCCCGGAGACTCGAATCTCAGGTGAAGGACGTGTTGATGTATCTGGACGCTTCCAAGCTGTCCAAACTGGGAACCCCGTTGGCAGTCATGGAAGTCGGGCCTCGCGCGATTGAGATCGGGCGCAGGTTGGGAATCGTCGATCCGACCGTATCGATCGCTCCAGCATGCTTCGGGAAAAGAATCGCCCTTGGGGAAAGAGCGGCAGACGTCGTGCTTTCGGAGTTGTTTGAAAACGCGCTGAAATTTCACCCGAGAATGAGTCCACGAATCGATCTTTCGATCCACCTGATTGAGGATGATCAGGTGGAAATCACGATCACGGATGATGGCGAGCCGATGAGTGAGGAAGCGTTGATCGCAGCGATTCGTCCTTATTATCAGAGCGAAAGCAAAATGACCGGCGAAGTCGCCGGGATGGGATTGGGGCTCTCCATGGTTTCCGAAATGATCTGGGAAGTAGGCGGGAAACTTTCGGTTGGCAACGGGCCGAAGGGCGGGGTGAGGGTAGTCCTCCGCGTTCCGGTCCGTTCGTGAAAGCCGTTCGGGTCCGTCTTAATTGAGAAACAGTCCGGCGGGTGGTGGTGGGTCGCCCATCATGAGATGACGATCGGCGATCTTGTTCAATGCGAGACGGGTCTCGTGGAAACAGTCGCCAAGGGCATTGTACACGGCAGCCAGTTCAAACTTGTCGGCCAGGCGATTCCTGCTGGCCGCTCTGAAACTGGCCGCTCCCATCTGCTCGTAGTAGGTAATGTCCGGCGCGCCCCGTCTTCTTGTGCGCTCCTTCAAATGTTCCAGGAACATTCCCGTGAGGAAAAGGGACCGGTTTCCGATATGGGCGCGAATCTGAAAGGAGGTCGGCTCGTCGGCCCCCTGAAGCGCGGCGAACATCTCGAAAAGATAACTGCTGTCCCGGACTTGGGCGGGCAGGGATCGCCCGGGTGAATCGGGATGCAGGAAGGCGGCGAGCACTTCGGCGACGTAGTCGGTCAGTTCGCGATCGTCTATTCCGGTGCGCTTCATGGTTTGTCGCACGAGAACGTAGAAATACAGGTGCGGCGAGATGTGGATGCATCCGGGATTGTCGAGGATCGCGACTGCCAGGTTTTCGTGGTCGAGGATCAGATCACGCGTTTCCGGGTCGATCAGGAGTTCGTGAAGAAAGCACTCGTCCCCATCTGAGCCCAGCGCGCCGAGGATGAAGTTGAAGTCCTCCTCCGAGAACTGGCTTCTGCAGGTTGGTCGAATGACATTCATGTTTGCTTTCGGGTTGGCTGAAACATAGGTCGCAGACGGTGGAAATTCCCTACGCGGAACACCCGAATTCACCTAGCAGGTTGCCGGCCAGAGTTGCTCGCTGGCTGAATTCAGCGGTGCAGGCGCTGTGCCGCGAAGAGTCCGGCGATCGCCCCCGCAAGGTGTCCCTCCCACGAGACCGGTCCTTCGCGGGGTAGAATTCCATAGAAGATGCCTCCGTAGGCGAGTCCAACCACGATTGAGATGAAAAAGGCCCGCCAACTTTGCATGCGAAAACCGGCCGCGATCAGGAAGGTCACAAGTCCGTAGATAATCGAACTCGCTCCGATGTGCACGGTCGGTTCGCCGTTGAAATCGCCGCGACCGAGGATCCAGGTACCGAGTCCGGAGCCGATCCAGATCGTCGCCAGGGCCGATCCGGGACGATACTTTGGGTCGTTGAGGAGCAGTGTCAGGAGTACGAACAGCGGTCCCGCGTTCCCAAACAGGTGAGCCGGCCCGGCGTGGAGAAGCGGTGAGAAAAGGATGCCGATCAGGCCGATCGCTTCGCGTGGATGAATCCCGAACCCCGACAGAGGTGTGCGCGTTGCAATCTCGATGAATTGGACGGCGATCGGCACGGCGACGAGCGTGGCGGCGCTCTGGACGGAGGATCCGAGCGTGGGGCGTGGAGTTGGGCGACGGCGAGGAGGCATGCTTTGGCGGCGGGGAGTTTTATCGAAAGGAACGCGAGGGGACGAGTGTGGAGACTCGCCGGGACGAGTGCGCGTTATGATTTGCCAATCCGTTATTTCCGGGCTGAATATCCCGGATCTCTGACTGACTCCCCTGTTTAAATGAAATCAAAATTCTTGTTGCCCATGTTCGTGTGCGCCGCCGGCGTGATCACAAATACCCAATCTGCCGACTGGCCCCGTTGGCGGGGGAGTGATCTTACGGATCACTGTCTGGAAACCGGCCTTTTGAAACAATGGCCGGCCGGTGGTCCGAAAAAGTTGTGGACGAGTCGGGAGGTCGGATTGGGATATTCAAGCCACGCGATTGCGGGCGGGACTCTCTACACCATGGGGTTGGAGGGGGATTCGGAGCAGATCATCGCGCTGGATGCCGCGAGCGGAAAGAAGCTGTGGGCGACGACCATCGGCGCGAGATTCGGCAACAAGTGGGGCGACGGGCCGCGCGCGACGCCGACCTTGGAGGGCGGGCATGTCTACGCCATGGGTGGCAACGGTGATCTCGCGTGTCTGGACGCGAAGAGCGGCCGGATGATCTGGAAAACCTCCATGGCCGATCTCGGTGGGAAAACGCCGGGTTGGGGCTATTGCGAATCCGTGCTCGTTGACGACGGCAAGGTGATCTGCACGCCGGGCGGGGAGATGAAGGATAAGATCGATCGCAATCGCGGCGCGATGGCGGCGCTGGACAAGCGGACCGGCAAGCTGATCTGGCAGAGCGACGAATGGAAAGACGGTGCGCAGTATGCCTCGGTGGTGCCGGCTACAATTCACGGGGTCCGACAATATATCCAGCTGACGCAGGCCAATCTCGTCGGAATCTCGGCCAAGGACGGACGGCTCTTGTGGAGAAGCGACTGGCAGGGGCGAACCGCCGTGATTCCCACGCCCATCGTGGTGGGCGACGAGGTCTACATTGCCTCGGGTTACGGAGTCGGATGCAAGAAGGTTCGGGTTGGCTCGGATTGGTCTGTGAAGGATGTGTGGGTGAACAAGGTGATGAAAAATCACCACGGCGGCGTGATTCTCCACGACGGCCACCTCTACGGATATTCGGACGGAGGCGGTTGGATTTGCCAAAGCTGGGCCAGCGGCGACGAGGTGTGGTCGTTCAAAGCGGGAAACAAAGACCCGGGAAGTTTCGGCAAAGGCGCGATCTACTATGCGAATGGCCGTTTCATCCTTTTGGAGGAACAAACCGGCGAGGTCGCGTTGATCGATGCGAGTGCCAAAGGCTGGAAAGAAATCAGTCGTTTCAAACTCGATCCCCAGACCGAGCAGCGTAGCAAATCCGGAAAGATCTGGACGCATCCGGTTGTGAGCGGGGGACGCCTGTATCTGCGAGATCAGGAGTTGCTGCACTGCTACGATGTCGCCGCATCGCGGTAACGCCGAGCGCACGGATTGACGGGGATTCTTGAGAGCTGGAACGGCCTTGCTCCAAAGCCGTTCCAGCCTCGGGCCCTGCGGGCCATGTCGTCATGTTCCGCAGGGCCGTCGGAGTGCCGGCCTATTTGAGGTGGCCCGTGGCCCAGAGGAGGCCGTTGGAAATCGCGTCGATGAACGGCTTTTCGCCGAAGGTCTCGTCGCTGTGACCGTAGGTCGTGCCGAAGACGCGGGCTTTCCCATACTGATTCGTCCAGAAGACCGGATGCGCCTCCTTTGATTTCTCGCTGACGGAGGTGGCGAGGGCTTTGGCGTTCGGCCAGAGTTTTTCAATCACGTAGAGTTCGTCCATCGGCGTGACCCAGTCCGAGGGAAAACCCTTCATGATCGGGTGATCCTTCGCGACGACCTTCACCGGATAGCGGCTTTGGTGATCGTGACGAAAGCTGCTTACCCCGAGGAACTCTCGCCAGTCGTCGATGGTGGTGGCGCGGTAGGTGTGCATGGCGCAATGGATCACGATCGCGGGTGTGCCGTTCTTGTGGGCACGGGTGACGCGGCGGATGTAATCTTCGTCGGTTGTGTTCGCGAAACATTCGTTGTGAATCACGATGTCGTAGTTCTTGGCCCACTCCGGATTGTCGTAGAGCTTGATCAGGGCCTGGGTGCCCTTGCCCCCGTCGTGCAGTACGGTCCAGGCCACGTTGACGTTCTGAGAGACACCTTCGGTAAGGAGTTTGCTTTGCACGAAATAGTTGTGGCAGCAGCCGCCTGTGATGAGCAGGGCGCGGATGGCCTTTTCGGGACCGACGCTCGGAGCTTGTGGTTTTTTCCCGCCCTTTTTCTTTTCAGCCGCAGATGATTCCGCGGCGGCGATCACGAACAACAGGGCGACGACGGTGGCCGAGATGCGGCGAAGTGAGTTCATGCGCGCAGCCTAGGAACGCGCCCGGGGCGAGTCAATCGCCGGACCTCGCAATGCGACTGACGACGTGTTCGGCGGCGGCCAGCCCCATGGCGCCGGTGACGAAGGCGGCGGTGCCGAATCCGCTTGAGCAGTCCAGCTTGAGTTCGCTGCCGGCTTCGCGGGTGTCGCAGACGGAACCGTCGGTCCAAGGGTAGACGGGCGTCGCGTTCGAGAAGACGGCGGTGATGTCGAAGGGTGTTTTCGGGTCGGTGGGAAATCCGTGATTTTTGCGGAGTGACTTGCGGACGTGGCGCAGCAGGCCGTCATGGCTCGTGTGCGCGAGGTCCGAGACCATCAGCCCGAGGCCCGTGCGCAACCCGCCGGCTCCACCGCAGGTGAGGGCCGGGATCTTCCGCTTTCGACATTCCGCGAGCAGAAGGCATTTGTTCTCCACGTTGTCGATCGCGTCGATGAGATGGTCGAACCCGTTCGCGAGCAAGGTCGCGGCATTTTCGGATGTGAAGAATTGCTGGATGACGTTCAGCCGGAGGTTCGGGTTGATGCTCCGCGCGCGCGCGGCCATGGCGTCGACTTTGGCCGTTCCGATCGTGCCGTCCAGCGCGTGGAGCTGGCGGTTGATGTTCGTAACGCAAAGGTCATCCAGATCGATCAGGGTCAGTTCGCCGACGCCCGAGCGGGCAAGGGCCTCGACCGCCCAGACGCCAACGCCGCCGATCCCGACCACGGCGACGTGGCTTGCCCGGAGCCGCTCAAGGCCCGCGGTTCCGAACAGTCGGCAGACTCCGCCGAAACGCGTTTGGTAGTCGTTCACGCGGGCAATCAAGCACAAGGGCCCGACACCGGAAAAGCCGATTCCTGAAATCAGTGAAATCAGTTTTGCCTGCCCCGACATTCGAGGGCATGTTCCGCGCCGCTTCACCCGATGGCCGCCGGGAAAAAATCGAAAACCAAAGACGCGATCGTGATTCAGGGTGCCCGGGAGCACAACCTGAAGGACGTGTCGCTGTCCGTGCCCTTGGGCAAATTTGTCGTGGTCACCGGCGTCAGTGGTTCCGGCAAGAGCACGCTCGCGTTTGATCTCATTTTCAATGAGGGACAGCGGCGGTTTCTGGATTCGATGAGCGCCTACGCTCGGCAGTTTGTGGAGCAGATGGCGCGGCCGGATGTGGATCTGATCGCGGGGATTCCGCCGACGGTCAGCATCGAGCAAAGCACGTCTCGCGGCGGGGGGAAGAGCACGGTCGCGACGGTGACCGAAATTCATCATTTCATACGGCTTCTATACGCCCGCCTGGGAACGCCGTTTTGTCCCGACTGCGAAGTGCCGGTCGAGCCGCAGACCCGCGGGGAGGTGATCTCAACTCTGAGGCGGCAGGCAGGGAAGGGCGGCACGTTGCGTTTGCTGGCCCCGGTGATCCGAAATCGGAAAGGCTTTCACTCGGCGATCGCGACCTGGGCCCGAAAGCACTGTTACGAGGAGCTTCGCGCGGATGGTGAATTTTACAGCAGCGACCAGCCGTTTCGTCTGGATCGTTTCAAGGAGCACGACATCGAGGTGGTGATCGGGGACTGGAGCCCCCGCAACGGGGATGCCGGCTTGGCGGAGATGGTCGAGGCGGCGCTGGAGGTCGGCAAGGGTGTCTTGTTCGCGATGGACGCGCGGGGAGAGTTGACCGTGCACTCGACGGAAAGGGCTTGCGGGAGTTGCGGCAAATCCTTCGCGAAGCTCGATCCCAAGAATTTCAGCTACAACTCGTCGCAGGGTTGGTGTCCGAACTGTCGGGGTTTTGGCGAAACGTTTTATCTTCCCGAAGTGGAGCGGGGTGCCCGGGCCGACGCGATTGAGGAGTCGTGGTACATGTGGCAGGAAGGTCAACGAGAGCTTTGCAAGGATTGTGGCGGAGCACGCCTGAATCCGCTTGCGCGGGCGGTGCGTCTGCGTTTGGACGGGACGGCCGCGGGTTTGGGCGATCCGACGATCGACTTTTTTTCACAAGCCAGCGTGGCCGAGGCGCACGCGTGTTTTGCGGGCTACAAGCTGGCGGGCGCGGCGGAGGTGGTCGCGCGGGATGTGCTCCCGGAGATCACCGAGAGGTTGCGTTTCCTTTGCGAGGTCGGGCTGGATTATCTGCAATTGGGCCGGGGCGTTCCGACCTTGTCCGGCGGGGAGGCCCAGCGAATCCGCTTGGCCGCCCAGTTGGGTTCCAATCTCAGCGGGGTGCTTTACGTCTTGGACGAACCCACGATCGGATTGCACGCGCGTGACAACGAGCAGTTGCTGAACACGCTGGAGAAGCTTCGCGGTCGGGGGAATTCCCTGCTGGTGGTGGAGCATGACGAGGACACGATGCGGCGAGCCGACCACATTCTGGATCTCGGTCCGGGTGCGGGAGTGAACGGCGGGGAACTGGTGGCCTCGGGCACCTTGGCCGAGCTGATGCGAAACCCGTCCTCGGTGACCGGTGCCCAACTGAAGGCGGATCGTCGGATTCCAGCCCGAGGGCATCGCCGGAAGGTGGGGAAAGCGCCTTCTCGATCAGCCGGTGAGGATTGGCTCATTTTGAAGGGGGCGGACCGGAACAATTTGTGCTCGGTCAATGCGCGCATTCCGCTCGGTCGTTTTGTGACCGTGACCGGCGTCAGCGGCTCGGGAAAAAGCACCCTGGTGCGGGAATGTCTCCTGCCGGCCGTGCAGGCGGGTGTCGATCGAAAATCTGCAAACCCGGTGAATCTGCTGGGAGCGGAAAGCCTGTCCGCGGTGTATGAGGTGGATCAGGCTCCGATCGGTCGCACGCCGCGTTCGACGCCGGCCACCTACGTGGGATTCTTCGACGAGATTCGCAAGCTCTTCGCCCAGACGCCCGAGGCGCGGTTGCGGGGCTACGGGCCGGGGCGGTTTTCGTTCAACAGTCCGCAGGGGCGGTGTCCGGAGTGCGCGGGAGCCGGACAGATCAAGATTGAGATGAACTTCCTGCCCGCCGCGCACGTACGTTGCGAGACCTGCGCCGGCCTGCGTTTTAATCCAGAAACGTTGGATGTCCTTTTTAACGGGCGGAACATTTCGCAGGTGCTGGATTTGAGCGTCGAACAGGCGGTCGAGTTTTTCGGGAGTTTTCAAAAAATCCGGCGACCGCTTGAGGCGTTGTGCGACACGGGGCTGGAGTATCTCAAACTTGGTCAACCGAGCCCCACGTTGAGCGGGGGGGAGGCCCAGCGCGTGAAGTTGGTGTCTCATCTGCTGGGCGGCCTGAAGGACCCCAAGCTCGCGAACATGAGAGCGAAGCGCAACCTGTTCATCTTGGAGGAACCGACGATCGGTCTGCATATTTCCGATGTTCGGCGGCTGGTAGAAGTCATCCAGCGGCTGGTGGATTTCGGACATTCGGTGGTGGTGATCGAGCACAATCTGGATTTGATCGCGGAGTCCGATTGGGTGCTGGATCTGGGGCCGGAAGGTGGAGGTGGTGGTGGACGAATCGTCGGCGAGGGCACGCCGGAAGCGATCGCGCGATTGGAAGGCTCGCACACGGGGCGCTATCTCAGGCAGGTCCTTTCGGGGCGGTAGCGGCCGATTTGCGGATTGAGATCGGCGGCGAAGTTGTTTCTCGGACTCCAATCGAGTTAACTCGTGATCGCATGTCCATCCGTACCGAAACGAACACGATTGAAGCGACGAAACCGCGCGAGCGCCTGGACCAGTATCTGGCGGGAATCTATCAGGCTGTCTCACGGGGCACGCTCCAGCGTTTGATCAAGGAGGGACATATCACCGTGGACGGACGGGCGGTCAAGCCGACCCATTGCCCCAGGGAGGGCGAGGTGGTGACCGTCGTTTGGCCGGAAGCGCGGCCGGCTGTGCCGGAACCCGAAGACATTCCCTTGGTGGTTCTATTCGAGGACGAAGATCTTCTGGTGTTGAACAAGGCTGCGGGAATCTGCGTTCACCCGGGAAACGGTCACGAGACGGGGACCCTTGTGCACGCGTTGCTTCATCATTGCGCCGGGCAGCTGAGCGGCATCGGCGGGGTCGCGCGTCCCGGGATCGTGCATCGGCTTGATCTGGACACCAGCGGTTGCCTGGTGGTGGCGAAGAACGACGCGGCCCATCTGGGCCTGTCCAAGCAATTCGCGGAGCGGTCGATGACGAAAATCTATCAGGGCATCGTGTGCGGCGCCGTTCCCCGGGAATCGGGATCAATCAAGAAGGAGATCGCCCGGCATCCGACGCATCGCAAACGGATGTCCGCGTTGGATGACGGCGACGGCAAGCCCGCGCACACGGACTATCGGGTGATGGAGCGATGGGCGCACGCGTCACTCGTGGAGGCCACGTTGCACACCGGGCGGACGCATCAGATTCGGGTGCATTTCCAGTACCTCGGGCACCCGCTGATTGGCGACGGCTTGTACGGCAAACAACGGAACCGGCAGTTTACGGAAGCGACCGGTTTTCTGCCCGGCCGGCAAATGTTGCACGCGGCGATTCTGGGCTTTCAGCATCCGCGATCCGGTCAACCCGTTCGCTGCGAGGCCCCGCTCCCGGCCGACTTTCAGGAGGCGATTACCGCGATGAGGGTATTTTGAAGCTTCGTTGTCTTGCCGCTTGACCCCGGGGAAAGCCCCGATACTGTCGCGCCCCGTTCAAATGATGAAAAACCGAAAAACATCACCAAAATCTGTCCAAACCCTTTCGAAGGCGCTTGGAATCGCGGCTGTTTCCAGCCTTTGCGCAATTTCCGCGAACGCGGCCGACCCGAAATGGGACACCAGCGCCGGGCTTGGGCTCACGCTGACGGAAGGTAACAGCCAGACCGTGCTGGCGTCGGCCAACATCGAAACGAAGGGTAATTGGAACGACTACGCAGTCACCCTCGGTGCCACGGCCACCTACGGCGAACAGCAGACCGTGAAGAACAACGAAATCTTCAAGCTCTTCGGCCAGTATGACCGGAAAGTGTCCGAAAAATTCTACGTGTTCGGTCGTGCGGACTACATGCACGATGCGGTTGCCGACATTGAATATCGCTTCAAGCTCAACCCCGGTTTCGGTTGGCATGTGTTGAAGAATGATCGGATGGCGTTCGACGTGGAGGCGGGTCCCGGTTACGTGTTCCAGAAACTGGGCAGTGTTTCCGACAGCTTTGCCACGCTGCGCATTGGCGATCGCTTCAGCTACAAGATCAGCAAGACCGCCCGGGTTTGGCAGTCGGCTGAATTCATTCCGGCCGTTGAAGACTTTGGCAATTACATCGTGGCCGCGGAAATTGGGATCGAGGCCCAGTTGACGGAGAAGATGTCCCTCCGGTCCGTGCTCCAAGACGATTACACCGCCAAGCCCGCCGTTGGCCGGAAGGCGAACGACATTCGCCTGATCACGGGGGTAAACTACAAATTCTGATGCCATTGTCTCGCATCTGATTGGTGAAGGGCCGTCCGGAATTCGGGCGGCCCTTTTTTTTCCGGTTTTCAACACGACCGCCGCCGATACACTTCGCCCCATGCAACGCCTCTCATACGCCCTGGTTTTCGCGTGCGGCCTGATTTCACTTTCAACGAATGCCCAGGATCTGGGCGGCGACATGTCGCTCAACAAACTGCTCGTCCCGGGATCCGGTTGGGCGGTGGTGGTGGATGGGCTGGCGTTCGCCGACGGGCCCTGTTCGGACGCTGAAGGAAACTTTTATTATTCCGACATGCGGCCGGGTGGTGAAGGCCCGGGCCTGTTTCGCATCGGTGCGACGGACGGCGTCAGGAGGAAACTTTCCGACGCGGCCGCGAGCGGCTTGATGTTCGGGCCTGACGGGCGACTTTATGCCTGCCAGAGCGGCGAGCAACGAGTCGTGGCGTTTGATCTGAAATCCGGTTTGATGGAAGTGCTGGCCGAGGACGTGAAGCCAAACGATCTCGTCGTCAATTCCAAGGGGCATCTTTATTTCACCGAAACACGGGACCATCAGGTCACGTTTTTGAACCCGGAGACGAAGGAACGCCGGGCGGTCGATACGGGCATCACCGCCCCGAACGGGATCGCCTTGTCGGCGGATGGCGGGACGCTTGCGGTTTCGGACGCGCGAGGCATGCATGTGTGGGTGTTTCGGGTTGAAGCGGACGGATCGCTGAAATTCAAGGAGCCTTTCATGACCTTTCGAACCGCCGTGGACAACACCAAGAAGCACCCGGACGGGCGATCACCGGTCTACAAGGGATTCTGTCGCGGCGATGGTATGACCAGCGACATGGAGGGAAGGTGGTATGTTGCAACAGAACTCGGTGTTCAATTCTTTGATCCTGCCGGCCGCATATCAGGTGTGCTGCCGAATCCGGGGGCAAAGGGAATGACAAGTGTCTGCCTCGCCGGGACGAAACGGGATTGGTTGTATGCGACCTGCGGGGACACGATCTATCGGCGGCAGGTCAAGGCGGAGGGGGCGCTTTATTTCCTTAACCGGAGCGGCCGCTAGGGAATTGACCGAGCAAGTGCCCGTTGCGATCACCTGGCCCGACCATTACCGTCAGGCCACTGTGAAATTTGGCATCGGGAATTTGAGGGAAAAACTGCGTCGCCACAGGCGACCTCCGGCGGGATCGGCTGAAAATGCCGGACGGGGGGAAATGGTGCTGGTCGCGGACTCGGACGGTGAATCGCTGGAGCGAACGTGTTCAGTGCTGAAAGGCGGCGGATATGAACCGCTCGGCGTGACGGACGGGGCTGAGGCGCTGGCGGTTTTTTCCGACTGCTCCGATCGGATTCGGGCGATTCTCACGGATGCCGTCCTGCCCACGTTGAGCGGAATTGACCTGGCGAAGGTGATCCGCCGTATGCGCCCGGGCGCGCGGATCATGGCGGCGGGAATTGCGCTCGAATCAAAATTTGATGAATTGAGGGAAATCGGCGTAACCTCCTTCGTGCCCAAGCCCTGCAAGGCCGGCGAGCTGCTGAGCGGTCTTCGCCGTTTGCTCGACCGTTCCTGAAATTCGCGGAGCCGGCACAAAACCGGATCCATGAGCTCTGGCAACACGTCATTCCTAAAACGCGGAAAACGCACGCGGCATCGTTGGCACTACCTCTATTATCTGCTGGCAGCCTTCAATCTGCTCACGATGACGTATTCGATGTATCTCAATTCGAAGATGCACGCCGCGTTCAACGAGTCCGTCTCATACGGTCAGAAATGGCATGCCCGCTTCGAGGGATTCAACGAGCTTCTCGATCTTGCCATGCGAATCAAGGTGCCGATGGATCGGCTATTTCAGACCGGAGACGTCGGGCGGGCTCGTTCCGACATGCACGTGGCCAACCTGCGCTTTAACAATCATCTCGGGGAGCGACTGCGTGATTTGACCGAGGAGGCTGAACTGATCAAGGCCGAAACGTTGTTGAGCCGGGTGGGGGAAGCCAGGCAATCCATCAACAAGGTCACGGATCTGGCTGAGCTGTTGTTCAAAGACTACGGCAAGGTGGACGTCGCGGCCTCCGCCGTGTCCAAAGCTGAGATCGACTCGGAGATGCAAAGATTTTACGGGACCGTCGGGGGAATCATCCAGCAGATCGGGCAGATTCAAATGCGGAGTTTCGAACAGCAACTCGAGTATTCTGAGAAGCTGCAAAGGGGCATGTATTTCGTCGTGGGGTTGATCGTTGTGATGGTCATCCTGGCGGTGATCGCGGGCGGGCGGATCACGAACAGGATGGACCGAGACTCGGAAGACCTGGACGAGGCTCACCGACAACTGGTCGACACGGCGCGTCAGGCCGGCATGGCTGAAATCGCCACCGGTGTGCTGCACAATGTCGGCAACGTGCTCAACAGCGTGAACGTCTCCGCGACCCTTGTGGCCGACCGCCTGAAGAAATCCCGTCTCGGCAGTGTTTCCCGGGTGGCCGAATTGCTGGAGCAGAACGGTGGGCGGCTGGGGGAATTCTTGACCATCGACGAGAAAGGGAGGCAGGTGCCCGGATTCATCAAGACGCTTGGAGGGCATCTGGAGCGGGAGCGGGACGAAATCTTGGAGGAGCTGGCCTCGCTCAACAAGAGCATCCAGCACATCAAGGGAATCATCTCGATGCAACAGAGCTACGCGAAGGTGACCGGCGTTTCCGAATCCTGTGCTGTCGGCGAGGTTTTGGAGGACGCCATCCGGCTGAACGCCGTCTCGCTGCAACGACATGACATCGAGTTGATTCGGGACTTTGACGCCAAGATCGACGTGACAATCGAGCGGCACAAGGTGCTGCAAATCATGGTGAACCTCATGCGCAACGCGAAGGAGGCCTTGGACAAGGCTGACGGGCGGGAAAAGAAGATGACGTTGCGGGTGGAGCGGTGCGGGGAGGATCGGTTTGCCGTGTCGGTCATCGACAACGGGATCGGGATCGGAGAGGAGACGATGAAAAAACTATTTCAGCACGGATTCACCACCCGCAAGGAGGGACACGGATTCGGGCTGCACAGCGGCGCGTTGGCCGCGAAGGAAATGGGGGGGGCATTGACGGTGACAAGCGAAGGGGAAGGCTGCGGCGCGACCTTCCGACTCGAGCTGCCGGTTGAACCGCCGCCGCCCCAATCATGAGCAAAGGATCTCCTCCAAAAGCCAATCGGATTCTCGTCATTGATGATAATCCGGCGATCCACGACGACTTTCGCAAGATCCTCGGAGCCGCGACCGGAGGGGTGACCGATATCAGCGCGGCCGAGGCGGCGCTGTTTGGCGAGGACCTTCCATCCGTCACAACTTCGGAATACGAGCTGTCGTTCGCTTCCCAAGGGGAGGACGGGTTGCGCTTGGTTGAGCAGGCGCTGGCGGAAAATCGTCCCTTCGCGCTCGCCTTTGTGGATGTGCGGATGCCTCCCGGCTGGGACGGGGTTGAGACCGTCAGCCGGATCTGGAAGGTGGCGCGGGATCTGCAGGTGGTCATTTGCACAGCCTTCTCCGACTACTCCTGGGAGGAGATGATCCGGCGGCTGGGCAAGACGGACCAGCTGCTCATTCTCAAGAAACCCTTTGATACGATGGAGGTTCATCAGCTCGCGGCCGCGATGACCTCAAAATGGGATCTGCAACGCCAGCAACGCAGCGCGATGCGCGGCATGGAAACCCAGATGGCCGGCAACACCGAGGAGCTGTCCCGCTCGCTCTCGTTGACGCAGGCGACTCTGGACGCCACGACCGACGGCATTCTGGTGATCGACCAGCAGGGCAAGATCACGGGGTTCAATCGTCAGTTTCTGGAGATCTGGAATCTTCCCCCTTCGCTGATCCAGTCCAAGCATTACGACTTCATGCTGAATTCGGTCCTTTGGCAGGTGACGAATCCGCAGCAGTTCAACGCCAAGTTCAGGGAATTGACGGCCGATCTGACAGGCAACAGCCACGATGTGGTCGAGTTTGTGGACGGTCGCGTGTTTGAACGCTTTTCGAAGCCGCAGCGGGTCGGTGAGGAGATTGCCGGACGCGTTTGGAGTTTTAGAAACGTCACCGAACAGCGTCGGGCGGAAGGAAAGATTCGTGAGCAGGCGAGTCTTTTGAACCTGGCTCAAGACGCGATTTTTGTGTGCGAAATAGACCGGCGAGTGAAGTTTTGGAACAAGGGATGTGAGACCCTTTTTGAATGGTCGGCTGCCGAGGTGGCGAACCGTCCGGTCTCGGAGTTTCTCTACTCGTCTCCCGAGGTTTTCGACGCTGCGATGGCCACGTTGTTGGCGGAGGGAGAATGGAACGGCGAGGTTGGTCTGCGGACAAAGGGGGGTGAATCCGTCGTCGTCAACAGCCGATGGACGCTGGTGCGGGACGCCGCCGGCAAGCCCAAGTCCGTTCTTTCCATCAACACCGACATCACCGAACGCCGCAAGATGGAGGCGAGGTTTCTTCGTACGCAGCGGCTTGAAAGCATCGGCACCCTGGCGAGTGGAATCGCCCACGACCTGAACAATATCCTGTCCCCGATTCTGATCTCCGCTCCGATGCTTCGCGAAGGTTTGGAACGAAAGGATGTGGAACGGCTGGGCAGGAATATTGAAATCAGCGCCCAACGCGGGGCCGACATCGTGAAGCAATTGCTGACTTTTGGACGGGGTGTGGAAGGGGAGCGGGCCTTGGTGGCACTGGGGCAGATGGTGGATGAGGTGGCCCGGATGGTGAAGGAGACCTTCCCGCGTCACATTCGAATCGAATCTTCGACACCGAAGGACCTGTGGCCCGTGATCGGTGATCCGACCCACATGCATCAGGTGCTCTTGAATCTTTGCATCAATTCGCGGGACGCGATGAACGCTGGGGGGACGCTTCGAATCTCCGCTTCGAACGAGAATTTGTCCGCCGCCGATCCGAGGCTCGGCAGTGAAGGCAAGCCGGGGCCCTACGTGCTTCTGAACGTGGCGGACGCCGGAACGGGGATTCCAGCGGCTGTCATGGAAAAGATTTTCGATCCGTTTTTCACCACGAAAGCGGAAGGCAAGGGAACCGGGCTGGGGCTTTCGACGGTCTTGGGGATCGTTCGCGACCACGGCGGTTTTTTGGATTTGAAGAGCGAGGTGGGCACCGGAACGACCTTCATGGTTTTCCTCCCGGCCGCCGTGTCCGGCATCGTGATGGAAGATCACGAGACGGGAGGCTCGCCCGATGGTCGAGGCGAGACGATTCTTCTCGTGGATGACGAGGAGGGGGTGTTGCAAGCCACCGCCGCGGTGCTTGAGAACCAAGGCTATCGGGTGCTTTGCAGCGCGGATGGGATTGAGGCGCTCGCGGTTTACTCCGACCATCAGGGCCAGATCGACGCCGTGATCACGGATGTAATGATGCCCTCCATGGACGGCGCGGGCATGACGCGGGTGCTCCGAAAACTGGATCGAAAATTAAGGATCATCGCCACCAGTGGCTTGGAGCAGGACAGCCGCTTTGAGGAACTGCATCAGTTGGGAATTCAAGCATTTCTCCCCAAGCCCTTCACGTCCGACAAGCTTTTGTCGACCTTGCGACGGGTTCTGGATGATGGGGACGTGACTGTTTCCACGGCTCAAGCCGTCTGAAACGGAATAGCCGCCATGTCGCTCGCCGCCTATCGCGAAACGCTTCGAAGCGCCGAGTCTGGAGCCGGGCTGACATTGGATGCCGCCCCGTTGAAAGACATCGTTTGGCATGTGCCGGAGGATATGACCGTGAAGGTCGGTGCCGGAGCACGCCTCTCGGATTTGCAGGAGAAACTTTCCGAGGCCAGGCAGTGGTTGCCGTTGGATCCGTGGAACTGCGATGCGAGCATCAAGCGGATCATTGACGAAAATCTCCACGGTCCGCGCCGGTTTGGACACGGCACGGTGCGCGAGCACCTGATCGGCATGGACATACTGCTGGCGGACGGTCGCCTGATCGAAGCGGGTGGCAACGTGGTGAAGAATGTCGCGGGATACGATCTGATGAAGCTCTTCGTCGGTGCGCGACAATCGTTGGGGATCGTCGTCGGCGCGACATTCAAACTGCTTCCATTGCCGCGTCGGGAGGTCTTGCTTCAGCGGGAATGCGGGACTGCTTCGGAAGCTGCGGCTCTGACGGGAGATCTGTTGGCGTCCCCGGTCTGTCCGATCGTGTTGGACTGGCACGGGACCGCTCATGGGCCCGTAAATATTATCACCGGGTTTGCCGGGGAAGAGGCGGACGTGGCCTGGCAGTTGGCGGAGGCGGCGTCGATGGGATTCATCGAGCTGCGCGAAATGAAGCATGATTCGCGATTTTTCAGTTCCCGGGGAGGCGATGCGCCTCGGTGTTCGGTTTTGCCGTCGAAACTGGCCGACACAATCGCGGGCTTCGGCGACGAGGAGTTTGTCGCACGGGCGGGCAACGGCACGGTCTGGTGCGACGCGATTGTCGCGAATCCGGGCGTAGGCCCCGCTCAACTGTTCCAGCGGCTCAAGGCCATGTTTGATCCGCGAGGAATTCTTCCACCGCTGCCATGAGCGACCAAACCTTCGCGACGCCCTTTCTTCCCGAGGACAAGGCTTTGGCCTGCGTGCATTGCGGATTGTGTCTCGGAGCGTGTCCCACCTATCTCGAGACGGGCAACGAGAACGATTCGCCGCGCGGTCGGATCTATTTGATGAGGGCGGTTGCGGAGGGGCGGGTCTCGGCCGAAGCGGCCCGGGAGCATGTGGATCTTTGCCTGGGATGCCGGGCGTGCGAGACCGCGTGTCCGAGCGGGGTTCAGTATGGGGCTCTGCTTGAGGTGACCCGGCAGCATCTTGAGCGCGAGGTGTCGCGTTCATTTATTCCGGCAGCGATCCGCCGCGTCCTGATTGACCGGGTGTTTCCCTTTCGGGAACGAATGGATCTCGCGTTGGCTCCGGCTCGTTTGATCAAGCGATTGGGACTGGAGAAATGGTTGCCCGGCTTTGCCCGGGATCCATTGAAGCTGCTTCCGATGGATATGAAGCGGGCCGAACTTCCCGAAGAATCGCCTGCGCGGGGCAGGTTTCGTGGTCGCGTCGGTTTCGTGAGCGGATGTGTGATGGACGTGATGTTCGGGGAGACTCACCGCAACTCGGTGATGCTTCTCAACGCGGCGGGATTTGACGTGGTGACCCCGGCCTCGCAGGGCTGCTGCGGCGCGCTGCACGCCCACAGTGGTAATTTGGAGGAGGCACGGATCTTGGCGCGGAAGAACATCGTTGCTTTCGACGAGGCGGACGTGGACCGGATTGTCATCAACGCTGCGGGCTGTGGATCGACCCTGAAGGAATATGGGCATCTGTTGGCATGCGACGCGGAATGGGCCGAGAGCGGTCGCAAATTTTCCGCGCGCGTGCGCGACCTGTCCGAGTTTCTCGTTGAAGAGGGCTTCGACAAACAGCTGCAACCAAGGGCGGGGGAGGGCTCGGTAACCTTTCATGACGCCTGTCACCTCGCGCATCCGCAGAAGATCACACGGCAACCGCGGGATCTGGTGAAAGCCGTTGCCGGGGACCGCTTTGTCGAGATGCCGGAGTCGGACGTTTGTTGCGGCAGCGCGGGGAGCTACAATCTGACGGAACCGGAAATGGCGGCACGTTTGCAGCAGCGTAAGGTGGGCAACATCCGGGCCAGCGGAGCTTTGACGGTCGTGACGACGAATCCCGGTTGTCTGCTTCAGATCGCGGCGGGACTTCGAGATTCGACCGGGCTCGACGTCGAGGCGCTGCACATTGCCGACTATCTCGCGCGAGCCTTGCGTGGATGATATCGGGTTTCAGCCCACTTCGTTGAGGAACTGGCGGGTCTCCTCGGCCAGTGCTTCGAAGTCCGGTTTCAGCTTTTCCTTCGTCTCACGGTCCATGCGATCGATGAAGAGGATGCCTTTGAGGTGATCCACCTCGTGCTGAATGCAGCGACCCAGAAGTCCGCCGGCTTTGAATTCGATCGATTCGCCGCGTTCATTCATCGCCTTCACCTTGACGAATCCAGGGCGGATGACGTCACCGAAGATGTCGGGGAAGCTGAGGCAACCTTCGGGGGCCGCCTCGAAGTCGCCTTCGGTTTCGAGTTCGGGATTGATCAAAACGAGCGGCATGATGGAAGTCGGATCCGCTTCCTCGCCGTTGATCTCCAAGGTTGACGGACGGTCTGTGACGCCGCGGATGTCGATGACAGTCAGGCGGATGGGATGGGCAACCTGTTGCGCGGCGAGTCCGATGCCATGGTAATCCTCCATGGTCTCGAACATGTCGGCGATCAATTCCTCCAAGCCGGGGGTGATCTCGGCGATCTCCGCGCCGTTCTGTCGGAGCACCGGGTGTCCGTATGTCACTACTTCCAAAATCATGGGCGGAAAACCTAGGAATTCGACGGGATACGGGGAAGTACTTTTGCCTCGGCAATTCAGTCCGCCACCGAAGCCTCTTCCGGCCAGTCACGGAGAAAGGCCGCCAGTTGGGCTGCGTCCGGGCCGACGCCGTTCCGGACGTAGTAGCCGCTTGTTCCCACGCCGCAAAGCAGGCTGCCGGCGTGGTCTAGACCGAGAAGCTGCCCCAGGCAGAAGCCGGCGTTGAAGTGATCGCCCGCGCCGGTCGTGATGAC